>JAHCID010000007.1 GCA_026129405.1 bacterium | reverse complement strand
GGCCCCACAAAACTTGGGTGCCGATCACCCCCCCCCCCCCCCCCCCCCCCCAGGCGCAGGCGCTTCGGGACGCGGCTTTCGCGAAGGCGTTCGACGAAGGCTTCCGATGGATGCGCATCTCTTTCCCTGGGCTGAGGTCCAGCCAAACGCGCCGACCGACTAGAACTGGGCCGCCGTGGAGCCGGCAGTCGCCTCGGCCGTCGCTGCTGGGTATTCGGTGCTCGTCAGCTTTCGCGACGGTCCCCAATGGATAAGGGATAGCACCCCGACCCCCAACGCGTGCGAGGGGACGAGAAACGTCCGGAATCGCTGCCGCCCCTCGCTGGGCAATAGGGTGCACTGTCGGAACTTCGTCCGCGAAGCCGTGAAGAAATATAGTCCGATCGTCCGCGCCCTGGGGGCTCTGGAGTGAACCGTAACCGCTGCAACTTCTGGCAAGGAAACTCCGGGCGAGTGGCGGAGCAGGATGCTTGTGCCAGGCTTCAGTGGTGCAAAAGAAGGCGCTGCGCTAGCTGGCAAGCAAATCACGATTGCTGCGCCGGGGTGGTCCGGGGCTCCTGGAAACTTCAACGATCGAATGTGTGTTCACATTTCACCGCTACGGCAACGTGCAGACGATGAAGGACATCATCAATGATGCGCAGGCGTATGGTTGCTGCACGGCAGGCCACACCGACTGCCTAACGGTGTTCTGGGTGACCGAATTTGGCTACGACGACGACAATGCCGCGGGGAGCAAACAGCAATGCCACGTATGCAGCTGGGGTTATCCGGGGCAAGGGGCTGGCAGTGCAGCCGTGGATGTTCTGAATCACTGCCTCAATCGTACGAAGTGCGGTCGGATCTTCTACTGGGATTTGATAAATCGCACTGCGCGCCCCGATTCCACGTGTGCATGCGACCCCGCGCTGCTCAATCCCGACGGATCGGAGCGCGATCGATTCGAGGACGTCGGGGATTTCATCGGACACTACCCGTGACGGGAGTCGATCTGTGACAGCTTGTGTTATGCAGCCTGGTCGGCTGTAGAGGAGATGTGGTTTCGACGTGGTTTGTAGACAGGGTTAGGTGTCCCGATTGTGATTCGCCGATAAGTGGAGCCTGGCCTACCGAGCTATCCTGCAGGGAGTGCTCGAGGCGATTCCAGAGTGAGGGTGGTCGGCCCGACCTCCGCCCATCTGTCGATCGCCAGGTGAATCTTCTCTTCGCGAACTGTCAGAGGCGAATTACGCTTCCCGAGACCACTGACGCACCGCGCGGGGCATATTCGGGGCATGTAACTACTCGAACGAGTCGTCACCAGCTTGATCGCCTTGCCGGCGCTAGCGGCCTCGACGTTTTGGATTGGGGTTGCGGAACCGCCGATTATCGCCGTCCTGTCGAATCACTGGGACACCGATATGTTGGACTCGACGCTTCGGGGTCGGGAGCAGATTTGCTGGGGGATGTTCACTGCCTTCCCTTTGGCGACCAAGCGTTCGACTACGTCCTTACCAATGCCGTGCTCGAGCATGTAACGAACCCGTTTCTCGCGGTGCGCGAGGTGGCGCGGGTGTTGAAGCGAGGAGGGAAGTTCGCTGGCAGCGCTGCATTCTTGGAGCCCTATCACTACGGGTCGCTCTTTCATTTGAGCGCCGACGGTGTGGTTCACGTCTTGGAATGTGCAGGGCTGCGGGTGGACGGAGTATGGCCGGAAGAGGGCTGGCTCGTCTTTGACAGTCTGGCCCAAATGCATGGGCCGATCTCGTGGCCTAGTCGCAAGCTATTGAAGATGGCTGGAGTCATCGAGCGCCTTGTTCGCCGTCGGCACTACCACCCGAGATCGATTGGTCAGGCACGCTGGCTTCGTTCGAAGTCGGCCAGTGAGTATCGGGACGACATGCTCGCGATCACTGGACAGGTCGACTTCGTCGCGACCAAAGTCTGAACCACGCTGGGCGGTGCCGTAAGCCCCCCGGTCGAGGACACCACGCATAGGTGGACTCCGGCGGGGTGCGGGGCCGCGGGAGAAAGCGCGTGGGCGGGACGTCCCCCAGCGATTCGTGCGGCCGGTGATCGTTGTAGGTCACGAGCCAGTCGTCGGTCTGGCGCTGCACCTCGCGCACCGACCCGAAGAGGTGCGCGTCGAGCACGTCGTGGCGGTAGGTCCGGTTGAAGCGTTCGATGAAGGCGTTCTGATCGCTTGCCGGGCTGGATGTACCGGATCGCGATGCGATGCTGCTGACACCAGTCGGCGAAGAGCTGGGCCGTGAGCTCCGGGCCGTTGTCGACGCGTAGAGCCTCGGGCCGCCCGTAGAGCTCGATGAGCTGCTCGAGCACGCGCACGACGCGGGCGGCTGGCGCGGTCCCGACCTCGATCGCGAGCGCTTCGCGGTTCGCCTCGTCGAGGACGTTGAGAGTCCGAAAGGGCCGGCCGCCGTAGAGCGCGTCATGCATGAAGTCGAGGGCCCAGATGCCGTTGAGCGTCGCGGGCGCGACGAGCGGCTGGCGGAGGCGAGTCGGGACGCGCCGCCTCGTGCGCCGCGGGAGATTCAAGCGCAGCGCGCAGTACACGCGATGGACATGCTTGTGGTTCCACCCGTGCCCATCGAGGCGCAGGCGCGTGAAGCACTTCCAGAAGCCCCAGCGGCCGTGCTGCTCGACCACCGCCAGCAGCGCCGCGATGACCGCCGCGTCCCGGATCGCGGGATCCGCCGGCCGCCGATACCATGCCGTCCGCGACAGCCCGACCGCTCGGCACGCGCGTCGAACCGGGAGCCGATGCTCCGTGACCAGGATCGCCGTCACCTGGCGCCTCGTGGCCGGCCCTACAGCTTTCGCTGCAGGACGTCCTTGATCGCGGCGTTCTCGAGCGCGAGCTCCGCGTACATCCGCTTGAGTTTCGTGTTCTCGGCCTCGATCTCCTTCAGCCGCCGCAGCTCCGCGACGGACGTCCCGGCGTACTTCGCGCGCCAGTTGAAGTAGGTCGCGCGGCTGATGCCGTGGCGGCGTAACAGCTCGGCCATCGGCACGCCGGCTTCTCCCTCCCGCAAGATCGACACGATCTGCTCTTCCGTGAAGCGGGACTTGCGCATGTTCCCCTCCTGCGACGGCCCGCGGAGTCTACCATCGCGCGGTGTCCGGACGAGGGGGGCTTTACAGGGAGACAGTTGACACGCGAGCCATATTGCGACTATCTATGCTACGAGGTTTTCGGGCGGCGCAGTTGTCGCGGACACTTTAGCGCAGTTTGCACTCCTGGGCGCAGTTTTGCGGTACGTGCTAGCGCCTCGTCACAGGAGGGACTCCAAATGGCGAATGCTCGGCATTGGCGAGCTCGGCAGGCAGTGCTGGGGCTAGCGTTGTCTATTACGAGCCTGTTGCTGATTGCATCAACACCCTACTGCGACTCCCCGAACAGTCCGAGCTATTGGGGTTTCAACGACTCGTACGATCCGGCAGCCGTAACACCAGCCAATCTGAGCACCGCCTACGAAGGCGGCTTTCGATGGGTTCGAATGGCCATCTCGTGGGCGAGTGTGCAGCCAAATGGAACAGATCCGGTCGCGCAATGGGTCTGGGGGCCAACGGATGCCGCGATCGCCCAAGCGTGGGCGGCGCACCTTTCGATTCTCATCACGTTTGCAAACGTTCCTCCATGGGCGAGCCAGCCGGGGACGAACGCGGAGTGCGTTGGTGCGGTAAAGCCTGGATCGACACCGAACCCTCCCGCGAACAACCAGCATTTTCTCAATTTCACGCTCGAAGTCGCGAAGCGCTACGGATCCTTTGTGCGCGCATGGGAGCTCTGGAACGAACCTGATCGGTGCAACTACTTTCGCGGCACAGCACAGCAGTATCAGGACCTTATTTTGATCCCCGGTTGGTTTGGCATCACGCTATCTGGGGCACCTTCGATGATCGTAGCGCCAGGAATCAGCGCGCCACACGGCAACATCAAGGCCACTTTGGATCGGTACCTAACGCACAAAGTTGGCTCTCAACGCTTCTTGACCGTGCCATTGGAGGCGTTCACGTTTCATCGGTATGATAGGGTGGCTGACGTTAAGCATACGATGGACACGGCCGAGACGTACGAACGATGCACTCAGGATGGGGCATGCGTGAGGCGGTACTGGTTGACGGAGTTCGGCTACGATAATTCACCGCAGCGATGTCACATCTGTAGCTGGGGGAATCCCACTCAAGGGCCCGGCAACGCCGCTGTCAATATTTTCCAGTACTGCGGGCGCACTGCGAGTAATTGCTTCAAGGCGTTCTACTACAACCTCATTAATCTGGTCGATCCGGCGTTCCGAATTTGCGCCACAGGCACGTCGACGTGCTCGTGCGATACGGCACTGCTTAACGCCAACAACGTGTGCGCGCCGAATGGGAATGGTTTGCAGCCCAGCCCTACGGCGGGACAGCCTCGAGCGCGTTTTACTACGATCAGCCAGTACCTTCTTGCGCATCCATAGCCGTCACGAATGAGACTATTTGGTGGGCTGGCGTGGTGGCTGTCGTCGGCTATCGGATGTTCGTGTATTGACGCGACACGAGTGGAAAGCACCAGGGCACAGGCCTGGCGGCGGCAGCGGGACCGGTCTTAGTGTCGCCCGACCAGCTACCGCAAGGATTGGACTTGCCCCGGCCGGGCGAACACCTGGGTTAAGCCGCTGCGCGGCGATGCCAGTAGCGATCCTCGTAGGCACCCGGGCTCAGCATGTCGATCGCCGAGTGCCGCCGCTGGCGGTCGTAGACGGCTTCGATCCAGCGGACCGTCGCCGTCCGCGCCCGGGCCCGCGTCGGCCATGACGCGCAGTCGATAAGCTCGAGTGTGGTGTTCCCCTCGGTTTCGTACATCGCCAGGCGCCAGCCGACGATCGTGCGTCGTAGCAGTCGATGATTGCCGTCAGGTGGCACCAGCCGTCGCGGCCGCAAAAGAGATGCGTCGTGTCGATGCCCCAGCGCTCTCATTCGGCCGGGTGGCACGCGAGACCCAGCCCGGCACCCGAGGTTCGCCGGCCGCGCTGCGCGGTGTAGAAGTACAGTCGGAAGAGTGCCGAAGTCTGCGGACTCTCCTGCTCCAGAGCACACGCGACGGATCTCATCCGCAGTGAGCACTCGATCTCGTGCATGGTCGGCAGCGGGCCGCTCGATGCGAGCGCATGGTGATGCCGCAATCAATTCGCGCGCGATGGCGAAGTTCCATACCGTCCGTAGTAGCGCGAGCGTTCGGTTCGCCATCGCCGGAGTCCGCTCGGCCAAAACCTCTAGAGGTGATCGCGAATGTCGCGCCGCGAGATCTCAGCGAGGGCTCTCGGCCCCCAGGATGCCGGGACGTAGCGCCGCAGCATGTACTCATCGGCCTGCCAGCTGCGTTTCTTCACCTTAGCGTGGCGCTCGATGTACTGGGTCGTTAGGTCTGCGAACGTTGGCGCGTGGCGCTGGGCTTTAGCTACCGCCGCAGGGTCGTGTCCTTGAGTCACCGCAGCGAGCAGCAGTTTCGCCTTCGCGCGGGCGTCCGCGATGCTGACGAGCGGATAGCGGCCGAGTGTGATCCGTCGAACGTATCGACCTCGGTGGGTGGTACGTGACAGTCCAGGTGCGAGCGCCCCCTGCCGCAAACCGGAGGCCGAAGCCAGGCAGGCCGGCGTCGATGTAGTTGATCTGACCTCGCACCGGTGATTCGAGTGCGCGGATGGTTCGGTCGTCAAGCTTGAGTCTTGGCATTCGTGTTTCCGCAGAGCGCCAGGCTACGAATAGGCTACGGATTCAACGGAACAGCGTGTAACACGACGAAGCGCGCAGTGCACGAGAATGCAAGGGGCGCAACGATTTGAGCGCAGGATGAAACAGCCTGAGACGCGGGGAAACACCGCGATCTTCCACGGCTGGTGGATCGTCCTCACCGCCTTTCTCTGCCACGCCATCAACGTCGGCCTCATGTTCTACGCCTGGGGCGTCTTCCTCACTCCGCTGGCGGAGACCTTCGGCGGTCGCGGCCGGGTCGCGCTCGCCTACACCTGCACGCAGCTCGCGCAGGCGGCGTACGGGCTCGTCGTCGGCCGCGTCGTCGATCGGCACGGGGCGCGTGGCGTGGAGATCGCCGGCGCGTGTCTCCTCGCGGCGGGGTTCGCGCTGCTCTCGCAGGTCGGCAGCCTGCCGCTCCTCTACCTGTGCATGGCCGGGCCGATCGCGCTCGGCTCGACGTGCATGGGCGCGCTGCCGAACAACGCCGTCGTCGCCCGCTGGTTCGTGCGGCGCCGCGGGCAGGCGCTCGGCATCGCCACGGCGGGCATCTCGGCCGGCGGCATCGTCATGGCGCCGCTCGCGCAGTGGCTCATCGTGCATCGCGGCTGGCGCGAGGCCTATCTGGTGCTCGCGGCGCTCGTGCTCGTCGTCGTGCTGCCGCCGGTGCTGGCGTTCATGCGGCGCGACCCGGCCGACCTCGGGCTCCTGCCGGACGGCGAGCCCGCGCCGCGCGGCGCCGGCCACGCGGCGCTCGAAGCGGTCGAGCGCGAGCTGGAGCGCTCGGTGCGGCCCGAGGTCGCGGTGCGCAGCGCGGCGTTCTGGCTGCTCGCCGTCTGCTTCGGGCTCACGATGGCCGGGCTCGCGGGCGTGCTCCTCTTCCAGATCCCGCTCCTCATCGACCGCGGCATGGACCCGACGCACGCGTCGTTGGTGCTCGGCGCCACCGCGGCGATGGGCGTCGTCGGCAAGCTCGGCTTCGGCGCGCTCCTCGATCGCTACGATCAGCGCCGCGTTGCCGCCGCGTGCTTCCTGCTGCAGGGCGCCGGCGTCCTGCTCCTCTGGGCGACGCACAGCACCCCGGGGCTGGTCGCCTACGTGATCCTCTACGGCTATGCGATGGGCGGCAACGCGACGCTGCAGGCGAGCCTCGTCGCCGAGGCGTTCGGCCGCGTGCACTACGGCGCCATCAGCGGTCGCCTGGTGCCGTTCATCGTGTTGGCGCAGGCGGCGGTCATCCCGGCGATGGCGTCGCTGCGCGACCACACCGGCAGCTTCGGGCCGGCGCTGGGGGTGGTGATCGCAGCGTCGGTGGTGGCGACGGTGCTGGTGCTGCGCATCCGGCTGCCCGGGCGCGAGCGACTGGCGCGCGCGGCATAGGATCCGGACGGTTTGCGCGCTCGCGCGCAGGCTCTAGAATCGCGCGCCGCGCGCATGGGATTCCTCTTCGCCTCCGCCTTCCACGACGAGTTCGGCACCTGGCCGCTCGCCTACGTGCCGTACGGCGGTGCGGACGTGGGCGAGATCGCCGCCGTGGCGAAGGCCGTCGGCGACGGCGACGACGCGGCCTTCCACGGCGCCTGGGTGGCGGCGGGCGACCGCCTCGCGGCGGAGGCGACGGAGCGCCTCGCGGCGGGCCGGGGGGCGAGCGCGCGCGAGCTGTGGCTGCGCGCCAGCTGCCACTACATGACGTCGCTCCATCCGCTCTACGGCGATCCGGTCGACCCGCGCCTCGTGGCGGCCTTCCGCAAGGGAACGGCCGCGCTCGAGCAGGGGCTCCTCCTCGACGCGGCGCCGGCGACGCGGCTCGCGATCCCGTTCGAGGACGGGGCGATGCCCGGCTGGCTGGTGCCGGCGGCGGGACGCGCCGCCGAGACGCGCCCGCTGCTGATCCTCACCAACGGCTACGACGGGACCATGACGGACCTCTACTGCGCGTCCGCGGTGGCCGCGTCGCGACGCGGCTACCATTGCCTTCTCTTCGACGGCCCGGGACAGGGCGCGATGTTGGTCGAGCGGGGCATGCGCCTGCGTCCCGACTGGGAGACGGTGGTGCGGGCGGTCGTCGACGTCGCCGTCACGCTGCCCGGCGTCGATCCGGCACGCATCGCCCTCTACGGCTGGAGCCTCGGCGGCTACCTGGCGCCGCGCGCCGCGAGCGGCGAGCCGCGCCTCGCCGCCTGTGTCGCCGACCCGGGCCTGTGGAGCGTCGCCGAGGGCTTTCGCGCCGCCGTCGTCGCGCTCGGCGCGACGCCGGCGGCGGCGCGCCATCTCGCGGGGGTCGCGCAGGAGGTGCTCGATCGCTTCATGGCCATGGTGGAGGGCGATCGGCGTCTGCGCTGGACGATCGTCCAGCGCGGTTTCTGGGTGCACGGCCTGACGAGCCTGCGCGACTACCTCGCCGCCGTCGAGACCTTCACCCTGGACGGCCGCACCGAGCGGATCCGCTGCCCGACGCTGCTCACCGTCGGCGAGGACGATCGGCTCGGCGCGTCCGCGCCGGCGCTCTACGCGGCGCTACGCGGCCCGAGGGAGCTGCTCCGCTTCACCGCGGCCGAAGGGGCCGGCGACCACTGTGAGATGCGCAACCGCTCCCTCCTCAACCGTCGCGTGCTCGACTGGCTCGACGGCGTGCTCGGTGCGTGAGCGGCGCGCGGCGCATCAGGGGGCGTAATCGAACACTCGCTCGGTCTTGCACGGCGCCGGGCCTTCGACGTATCGAACCCCCCGCATGCGCTACGCGTACACGCCCGAGCAGCTCCGCTGGTGCGACGAGGTGCGTGCCTTCTGCCGGGCGAACGTCACCGAGGCGCTGCGGGCCGAGCTGCGCCAGGCCGGCAACGAGGGCGACGGGCCGCTGGCCAAGGCGTTCCATCGCCGCCTCTTCGACAAGGGGTGGTGGGGCGTCGGCTGGCCGAAGGACTTCGGCGGCATGGGCAAGGCGGCGGTCGAGCAGTACGCCTTCATCGAGGAGATGCAGCTCGCCGGCGCGCCGGCGATGAACCTCTCGATCACCTCGGTCGCGCCCACCATCCTGCGCGAAGGCACCGAGGCGCAGAAGGCGCGTTGGCTGCCGCCGATCCTGAAGGGGCAGGTCGAGTTCGCCGTCGCCTATTCGGAGCCGAACGCTGGCACCGACCTCGCCAACGTCTCCACCAAGGCCGAGCTCGACGGCGACGAGTGGGTGCTGAACGGCCAGAAGATCTGGAACACCGGCGCCCACACCGCGACCCACAACTGGGTCGCCGTGCGCACCGAGCCCGAGGCGCGCAAGCACCAGGGCATCTCGATGATCATCGTCCCGATGGACACCCCTGGCATCGAGGTGCAGCCGATCTGGACCATGTCGAACATCCGCACCAACGCGGTCTTCTTCGACAACGTCCGCGTGCCGAAGGACCACCTCGTCGGCGCCCGCGGCATGGGCTTCTACTACGCGATGATGGCGCTCGACTTCGAGCGCATCCAGCTCGGCTGCACGGGCATGCTCGCGCGGCTGCTCGCCGAGCTGAAGGCGTTCGTGCGGAGGACGAAGCGCGACGGCCGTCCGCTCGGTACGATTCCCTGGGTACGGCGCGCGATGGCCGACCTCGAGATGCGCGTCGAGGTGGGCCGGCAGATCGGGCTCCTCAACGCCTGGCTGATCGACCAGGGACAGGTGCCGACCAAGGAAGGCTCGATCGCGAAGGTGTACGTCACCGAGCTGAACGCGCACCTCGCGTCCGTCGGCCTCGACATCCTCGGCCTCGCGGGCCAGCTCGCGCCCGAGGACGACGCCGGCCCGCTCCACGGCCGCCTCCAGTGGCTCTACACCATCGCCCCGATGCAGCGCTTCGGCGGCGGCACCAACGAGGTCCAGCGCATCATCATCTCGCAGCGCGGGCTCGGCCTCCCGAGGAAGTGAGCGCATGCACCTCGCCCCGACCGACGAGCAGCAGGCCGTCGCGCACGAAGCGCGTCGCTTCCTCGACGCCGAGCTGACGCGCGAGCGCCGGCTCGAATGGGACGCGCTCCCTGCGGGGTACGATCCCGCGTTCTGGCGCGCCGTCGCCGAGCTCGGCTGGCTCGGCTTCGCGCTGCCCGAGAAGTCGGGCGGGCAGGGCGCGTCGCTGCTCGACCTCGGGCTCCTCGTCGAGGAGTGCGGCCGCGCCGTCGCGCCGCTCGCGCTCTTCGCCGCCTGGACGGGCGGTCTCGCGCTGCAGGCGCTCGGCACGCCGGCGCAGAAGAAGGCGTGGCTGCCGGCCATCGCGCGCGGCGAGCGGCAGGTGGCGCTGGCGGTGAGCGAGCGCGGCGCCGCGCTCGAGCCGTCGGCGATGACGACGACGGTCACGCGCCGCGGCCGCAACCTCGTCGTGCACGGCGAGAAGGATTTCGTCCTCCAGGGCGTCACCGCCGACGCGTTCCTGGTCGCCGGCTGCGATGGTCGCCGCGGCGTGTCGGTCGTGCTGGTCCCGCGGGACGCGAAGGGCGTCACGGTGACGCCGCTCGCGACCTTCGCCAAGGACCGGCAGAGCACCGTGAGGCTGCGCCAGGTGGCGCTGCCCGCCGACGCGCTCTGCGGCACGCCGGCGACGGCATGGCCGAGGCTCGAGAAGCTCCGCCGCACGTTCGCGACGCTCCTCTGCTGCGACCTCATCGGCGGCGCCGACACCGTCCTCGAGATGACCGTACGCTACGTCGGCGAGCGCGAGCAGTTCGGCGCGAAGCTCGGCACGTTCCAGGCCGTGCAGCAGATGGTCGCGGTGATGGCGATCGAGCTCGAGGGCGCGCGCCACGTCGCACGGCAGGCGTTGTGGCGCCTCGCCGAGGGCCTGCCGTCCGAGCGTGAGATCGCGATCGCGAAAGCCTGGGTGGGACGCGCGTACCGCGAGATCACGCTCATGGCGCATCAGCTCCACGGCGGCGCGGGCTACGTCGTCGAGCATCCGCTCCATCGCCACACCTTGCGCGCCAAGCAGGCGGAGCTACTGTTCGGGTCGTCTGAGGACTGGCTCGACACGCTCGCGGACCAGCTCCGCCTCGCGCCGCGCGTGGCGTAGCGCCGCGCTCGCGCTGCTGGCGGCCCTGCTGCCGGCGCCGGCGCACACGCAGACGCCGCGGGACGGCTTCGCGGTGACGGTCGCCGTCGACGGCCTGGCGCAGCCGACGGCGGTCGCTTTCCTGCCCGACGGCCGTCTCGTGATCCTCGAGCGGGGCGGGGCGGTGCGCCTGTGGACGCCCGACGACGGCCTGCGTCCGGCGCCGGTCGGACGCTTCCCGGTCTGCACGGCGTCCGAGATGGGGCTCCTCGGCGTCGCCGTCGATCCCGAGTTCGCGTCGAACCGGCGGCTCTTCCTCTACCTGACGCACCCGCCGGGCGGCGATCCGGCGCGCTGCGGCGAGGGCTCGCAGGCGGGCCGGCGCAACCGCGTCGTACGCACCACGCTCGACGGCGCCGCGCTCGGGCCCGCCGAGGTGATCCTCGACGGCCTGCGCACCGACAACGGCAACCACGACGGCGGCGGTCTCGTCGTCGGGCCGGACGGCTTCCTCTACGTCGGCGTCGGCGACACGGGCCGCGGCGACTTCGGCGCGCCGGGGGCGTCGACGAACCCGTACGCGCGCGACCGCGAGGCGCCGGAGGGCAAGATCCTCCGCCTCACCCGCGACGGCGCGCCCGCGCCGGGGAATCCGTTCGCCGGACAGGGCGGCGCCGCGCCGCTGGTGTACGCGCTCGGCCTGCGCAATCCCTTCCGCTTCACGATCGACGTGACCACCGGCCTCCTGTGGGTCGCCGACGTCGGGCAGAACACCTTCGAGGAGATCGACGTCGTGCGCGCGGGCGACGACCTCGGCTGGCCGCGCTGCGAGGGGCGCGAGCCCGTGTCGCAGTGTCCCGGCGGCACCGTGCCGCCGGTCTACGTCTACGCCCACGGCGGCGACGACGCCTCGGTCACCGGCGGGCCGTTCTGGGACGGCGACTACGTCTTCGGCGACTTCGTCCTCGGCCGCGTCTGGACGGCGTCGCTCGCCGCCGCGCGCACGGGCTTCGCGGCGGCGCCGGAGGTGCTGGTGCGCGACGTCGGGGGGCCCGTCGACTTCGTCGTCGGCCCGGACGGGGCGCTGTGGATCGTCGCGTTCCAGCGGGGCCGCGTCCTGCGCGTCGCGCGCGACGACGGGGCGGTGTCCACGCGCTGCGGCGCGGCGCTCGTGCGGCTCGCGGTGAAGGGGCTCCGGCGCGCGGCGCGTACCGTCCGGCGCTGCGAGCGCGGCGGCGGCCTCGACTGCGCCGCCGCGCCGGCGGCCGCCCCCGTGCCCTCGTGCGCCGGGCAGAGCGCGCCTGCGACGTGCCGCCGCCCGCGCTCTGCGCCGCGTGCGAGCCGTGCGGCACGCCGCCGACGCGGCCGCCTGTGCGCAGGCCGCCGGCGTCGTGCTCGCGAACCAGCTGGCGCGCGAGGCACGGCTCGCCGGCGAGGACGCTGCGCCCGCCGGCTCGCCCGCGCGCAGACCTCGGCCGCCGTCGCGCAGCTGCGCGGGCGCGCGGTGCCGCGCGCTCGCCCGGCGGGTGACGCGCGCCTGCACGCCGGTGCCGCCGGGCCTCTGCACGCCCTCGTTCGCCTGCAGCCCGGCGTGCGGCGACGCCGCGGCGCTGGGGCGTGCGTCCCGCCGGCGGCGGGTGCGCGCGGCGGCGCGCTGCGGGCGCGTCTCACGGGCGGCGGCTGAGCGCCGCTCAGCTCGCGGCCGACAGGAGGATGCCGACGACGCCCGCCGCGACGATGCACAGGGGCTCGAGCGCGCTGCGTACGCGCGGCAGCACGGCGAGCATGGTGAGGAAGACGAGCAGCGTCGGGACGTCGAACACGGCGCGTCTGCCGAGGACGACCGCGGCGCCGGCGATGGCGCCGGCCGCCGCCACGGTGACGCCGTCGACGAACGCCTTCACGCGCGGATCGTGGATCGACCGCCGGAAGTAGCGGGCCGGGATCACGGTGAAGACGTAGCAGGGCAGAAACACGGCGACGGCGGCCACCGTCGCGCCGGCGGGACCGGCGGCGAGCCAGCCGATGAAGGCGACCGTGATCACGACCGGACCGGGCGTGATCATGGCGACGGCGACCGCGTCGAGGAACTGGCGTTCGCTGAGCCAACCCAGCTCGCTCACCACGCCGCCGTGGAGGAACGGGATGATCGCGAGCCCGCTGCCGAACACGAACGCTCCCGCCTCGCTGAAGTACCAGGCGATCGTCCACAGCGTCGCGTTGCCCGCGGGACCGTGCAGGCCGGTGACGAGCCAGGGCCAGGGCAGGAGCACCGCCGCCGTCGAGCGCGCGGGCAGACCACGGGCGATCAGCGTCACGACGCCGCAGAGCAGGAACACGGCCAGGGGTTCCGACTCCGTGACGACCGTGACCAGGGCGCTCGCGCCGAACAGCGTCCACAGGAGACGGTCGTGGCCCAGCGTCGACTTCGCGAGCTTCCACGCGCTGCGCGCGATGATGGCGATGACGGCGGCGCCGATGCCGTAGAACGCGCCCTGCATCCACGCGAGCCCGCCCGTCGCGACGTAGAGCCACGACAGCGCCATCACCATCACGAACGACGGCAGCACGAACGCGATCGAGACCAGCGTCGCACCGGCGATGCCGTGGCGCAGCCAGCCGAGGTAGATGGCGAGCTGCGCCGCGAGCGGGCCCGGGGCGAGCTGCGCCAGCGCGAGGCCCTCGCGATAGTCGCCCGTCGTGAACCAGCGGCGTTCCTCGACGAGGTCGCGCTGCATGTAGCCGACGAGCGCGATCGGTCCTCCGAAGCCGAACGTGCCGAGCCGCAGGAAATAGAGGACGAGGTCGCGGCGCGTACAGGGAACGGTGTCGGTCACGGGCGTCTCCGTTGGAACCAGGCATGCAGGCCGTCGAAGACGGTGGTGCCCTGGGCGAGGCGCTGCTCGTCGTCGGCCGCCGTGCGGCAGATGCCGGCGATGAGGTGCTCGACGCCGGCGGTCTCCGGACGATCGTGGCGCTGCTCCTTCAGGTCGACGTCGTGGACGATCTCGGCGATCGGGCCGAGCGCCGGGTCGTCGAGGGCGAAATCGCGCAGCAGCACTTCGAACGTGCAGAGGTCGCCGTCGTGGGTGAACTCGGCGTCGAACATGTCGAAGCGAAGCTCACCGTCCGCCGGGACGTGGCCCTTCGGCGTGACGAAGCGGAACCGTGCCGTCGGGTCGATCGCGCGGCGGATGAGCCAGGCGCTGGCGATGCGGTCGATGTGGATTCCGCGCCGCGTGACCCACGTCCGCCCCTGCACGTCGTCCCGCTGCCAGGGGCGGCGTGCCGCGCGCGGCGTGGACGGCTGGGGGTGCAGGCGTGTCTCGATCGCCGCGAGGAGGCCTGCGGCGGCCTCGCGGCCGGGGGCACCGAAGAAGTCGATGCGCTGGACCTCGGCGAGCTGCTTGCGCAGGCGCCCGAGCGCCGTGTCGAGGCGCGCGCGGACGTCGTCGGCGAGGGGGCGCCGGCGCGCCGCCGGGACGGTCTTCGCGAGCGCGCGGATCTCGGCGGCGAGACGGCGGTAGTCCGCCTCGCGGAGCGCCACGAACGTCGCCCGGACTTCCGCGTCGTCGAGCCCGTCGACCAGCCGGGCCTCGCAGAGCGACCCCTGCGCGCCGGCGGTGCGCAGCTCGCGCAGCACCCATGCGAGGTCTTCGCGCGTCTCGTCGCCGTTCGGGAGCACGTAGACCGAGTTCTTGAGCGAGAGCGCGCCGAGCGTCTGGAGCCGCCGCCACACCTTCACGCGCAGCGAGGCGGGGCGCGGGGGGATCTGGTGGATCAGCACCAGCCAGGGCAGGACGGGAGGCTCGGCAGCGGCCATGGGCGTCGCCCCTAGTACGGGTGTGACGTGCAATGCAACGACTGTTACACCGCAGGCGGGGCCGTGTGCCGGAGGCCGCCCTCTGCTAGACGCCGCGCATGCGCTTCGGCATCCACGCCGGCCCCCAGGACTGCACCCTCGCCGAGCTGCGCCGCCTCTGGCAGGTCGCCGACACGCAGGGCTTCCACTGGTGCTCGGTGTGGGACCATCTCTACTCGGTCTCCGACGTCTCGAACCCGGCGAAGCCCTGCTTCGAGGGCCTCACCACCATGGCGGCGCTCGCCTGCGAGACGCGCAACGTGCGCGTCGGCTCGCTCGTCTTCTGCACCGGCTACCGCAACCCCGGCGTGCTCGCGAAGGCCGCGGTCACGATCGATCACCTCTCGAGCGGGCGCTGCGAGCTGGGGCTCGGCGCGGGGTGGAACGAGCGCGAGTTCCAGGCGTTCGGCATGCCGTTCGGGCCGATCCGGGACCGGCTCGATCTGCTCGAGGAGACGGCCGTCGTGCTGCGCCGGCTCTTCGACGGCGAGCGCGTGACGTTCCAGGGACGCCGGCTGCACCTCGACGACGCGCTCTGCGACCCGCGGCCGGTGCAGGAGCGGCTGCGCCTGTGGATCGGCGGACAGGGCGAGAAGCGCATGCTGCGCATCGTCGCGCGGCACGCCGACGGCTGGAACTTGCCCTTCCTCCCGCCCGAGATCTGGGCCGCGCGCAACCGCACGCTGAACGACTGGTGCGACCGGGAGCGCCGTGATCCCGCCGCCATCGTGCGCAGCGCGAACGTCGGCCTCGCCATCGGCGCCGACGCCGCACGCGCCGCGACGCAGGAGGAGCGGCTGCGCCTGATGTTCGGCCCGATGACGGACTGGGTGAAGCCGGGCCACCTGCTCGGCACGCCCGGCCAGGTGCGCGAGCGCGTCGCCGAGTACCGCGACGCCGGCGTCGAGTGGCTGATCCTCGCGCTGCGCGCGCCGTTCGACTGGGAGGGTCTCGAGCTCTTCGTGCGCGAGGTCATGCCCGCATTCACGCGCCGATGACGGCAGGCGCCCGGGCGGCGATTTTCACTTGACGCCAAGGCGCGATCGGCTAGCTTGCCGGGTAGCACGCCGAACGCCAGTCAGGGCTCGCCTGTGGCGCGCCGGCGGTCGCCCTCGTACGACCGCCCGAACGTCGCCTGCTGGTCCCTCCTGCCGACGCCTCCCGGCGATCTTTCCGACGACGCATGGGCTCGCGGACGATCACAGAGGAGCGCTCCCGCGGTCCGCCGCGAGGGGGATGCTCCGACGCAACGTCCAGTACGACCACGGTGGCCGCGGGAAGGCGTGCGCCGTCCCGCGGCGCGAACCCGAAGGAGGATACTCATGCAGCATCGTGTGGTCACCGCGCTCGCCGGCGCGGCCGTGGGGCTCGGTCTCCTCGCCGCTCCGCTGCACGCACAGTCGTTCAACGTCCCGTCGAAGGCGAAGACGCTCAAGGGCGAGCTCGTGAAGGCCTTCGACGCCTGCACGACGCCGACGGACTCGACCAATCCGCCGGTCGCCCTGCCGGCCTGCTCGGTCAGTACGCCCGATACCGTCTGCAACTTCGGCTCGAAGGGCAGCGGCAAGTTCTCGACCGCCGTCAGCAAGACCGACGTCAAGGTCAGCGCCACACTGGGCGGCCTCGACGCCGGCTGCGAGGGCCAGACCCTCACGGCCGGCGCCAACGCGCGCGTCACCACCACCGACTGTCAGTCGGGCGACGACTGCACCGTCGTCGACCTGGTCGGCTTCCCGGTCGGTGACTGCGTGGTCGCGAAGGGCAAGTGCAAGATCAAGACGACGGTCGAGGGCGCGATCGGCCTCGGCACCAACGTCTTCAAGGACGGCGAGGTCGTGAGCATCGAGATTCTCGGCGTCGACGTGCTGCGGGCCGGCATGCGGACCTTCTCCAGCGGCCTGCGCATCGGGCCGAAGTAGCCCGGGGAGCGCGACATGGACGAACCGCCCCCAGCACCGGGCGGGGATCGGCGCGGCCGGCTGCCCGCCCGCGTCGGTCCCCGTCCGGTTCGCTTCGCTTCGTTCGCCGGCGCGGTGTACACCCCGCCGCATGCTGATCTGGCTCGACGGCCGGCTCGTGCCGCGCGACGAGGCGAAGATCTCGGTCTTCGATCACGGGCTGCTCTACGGCGACGGCGTGTTCGAGGGCATCCGCGTCTACGCTCGTCGCGTCTTTCGCCTCGCCGAGCACCTGGACCGCCTGTACGACTCCGCCCGCGCGCTGGCGCTCGACATCCCGATGGACCGCGCGGCCATGGCCGGCGTCGTCGAGGAGACCGTCCGCGCCAATCGGAAGGACGACGCCTACATCCGCCTCGTCGTCACCCGGGGCGTCGGCGACCTCGGCGTCGATCCGGCGCGCTGCCCGGTGCCGACGATCGTCTGCATCGTCACCGACATCCAGGTGTATCCGCCCGCGCGCTACGCCGCCGGCATCGCGGTGATCACCTCGGCCACGCGCCAGGTCTCGCACGAGGCCTACGACGCCCGCATCAAGTCGCTCAACTATCTGAAGAACGTCCTCGCCAAGATCGACGCCACCCGGGCCGGCTGCGAGGAGGCGATCATGCTGAACGGCGACGGCTTCATCGCCGAGTGCACGGCCGACAACCTCTTCGTGGTGCGCGCCGGCACGCTGCTGACGCCGTCGCCGCAGGACGGCGCGCTCGCCGGCATCACGCGCGGCGCGATCCTGGCGCTCGCCGGCGAGGCCGGCGTCGAGGCCCGCGAGGCGCGGCTCGGTCGCTTCGACGTCTACACGGCCGACGAGGTCTTCGTCACGGGCACCGGTGCCGAGGTCATGCCGGTCACGACGGTCGACGGGCGGCCGGTCGGCGACGGCACGCCCGGCCCGGTGACGCAGCGCCTGCAGGACGCCTTCCACGCCTTCGTGCGCACCCAGGGCACGCCGTTGTGGTGAGCCGCGAGAGCCATGCCGCTCGACGAGTATCGCCGCAAGCGCGACTTCAAGAAGACGCCCGAGCCCGGCGGCGGCACCGTCGCGTCGGCGGGCGGCTTCTACTGCATTCAGCACCACCACGCGCGCCGCGAGCACTACGACTTCCGCCTCGAGCTCGACGGGGTGCTGAAGAGCTGGGCGGTGCCGAAAGGCCCGAGCCTCGATCCGCACGAGAAGCGGCTGGCGGTGCACGTCGAGGATCACCCGCTCGAGTACGGCTCGTTCGAGGGCGCCATCCCGGCGGGCGAGTACGGCGCGGGCGACGTGCTGCTGT
Organism: bacterium; assembly: GCA_026129405.1. NCBI lineage: Bacteria > bacterium. Next base: position 253,547 of record JAHCID010000007.1, on the reverse strand, counting down.
GGGACGTCGGCCGCTGGGAGCCGATCGGCGATGCGCACGCCGGCTATCGCGCGGGCAAGCTCAAGTTCACGCTGCGCGGCGAGAAGCTGCGCGGCGGCTGGATGCTGGCACGCATGGGCGGCCGGGCGGGCGAGGGCGGCAAGAACTGGCTGCTGCTGAAGGAGCGCGACGCCGAGGCGAAGCCGGCGACCGACGGCGACGTCCTGCGCGAGCGTCCCGAGAGCGTGCACGGCCTGCACCGCGGGCCGCTTCCCGAGCGCGTCGCGCTCCAGCTCGCGACGCCGGCCGCCGCGGCCCCCGAGGGCGACGGCTGGCTGCACGAGATCAAGTACGACGGCTATCGCGCGCTCTGCCGCATCGCGGGCGGCACGGCACGGCTCTTCACGCGCAGCGGCCAGGACTGGACGGCACGCTTCCACGGCGTCGGCGACGCGGCGGCGGCGCTGCCGGTCGACGGTGCGTTCCTCGACGGCGAGATCGTCGTCCTCGGCGAGGACGGGCGCTCGCGCTTCGAGGCGCTCCAGGAGGCGCTCGCCGGCAACGAGCCGGCCCCGCTCACGTACGTCGTGTTCGATCTGCTGTTCGAGGACGGCGTCGACCTGCGCGAGCAGCCGCTCGAGCGCCGCAAGGCGCGGCTCGCGGCGCTGCTGCGCCGCGCGACGGACGCGGGCGTCCTGCGCTACGGCGACCACGTCGTCGGCCGCGGGCCGGCCTTCCTGCGCGAGGCGTGCGCGCACGGGCTCGAGGGCATCGTCGCCAAGCGGCGCGACGCGCCCTGGCGCGCGGGCCGCACGACGGACTGGCTGAAGGTGCGCTGCGGGCAGCGGCAGGAGGTCGTCGTCGGCGGCTTCACCGATCCGGGCGGCGCGCGCGGCGGGCTCGGCGCGCTGCTCGTCGGCGTCCACGACGGCGGCGGGCGTCTCGTCTACGCGGGGCGCGTCGGCACCGGCTTTTCGATGGCGGGGCTCGATCGCCTGCGCGCGCAGCTCGGGGCGATCGAGCGGGCGACGTCGCCGTTCGCGCCGTTCGACGACGTGCCGCCCGCGACGTACTGGGTGGAGCCGACGCTGGTGGCCGAGGTGGGGTTCACGAACTGGACACGCGACGGGCGCCTGCGCCATCCCGTGTTCGTGGGGCTGCGCGAGGACAAGCCGGCGTCGGAGGTCGTACGTGAGGCCGCGTCCGCGGCGGCGCCGGCCGCACCGCCGCCGCGCGGCCGGCGGCCCGACGAGCCGACGACCGTTGCGGGCGTGCGTCTCACGCATCCCGATCGCGCGCTGTGGCCCGAGGTCGGCGTCACCAAGCTCGAGCTGGCGCACTACTACGTCGCCGTCGCCGACTGGATCCTGCCGCACGTGGCCGGCCGGCCGCTGTCGCTCGTGCGCGGGCCGCGCGGCTGGAACGGCACCACGTTCTTCCAGAAGCACCGCGCCGACGGCCTTCCCGACGCGATCCGCACGGTGGACGTCGCGGGCGAGGAGGACGCGGGCCCGGTCGCACACGTGATGATCGAGGACACGGCGGGGCTCGTCGGCCTCGTGCAGGTCGACACGCTCGAGCTCCACGTGTGGGGGGCGCGCGCCGATCGCGTCGAGAGGCCGGATCGGGTGGTGTTCGATCTCGATCCGGACGAGGCGCTGCCGTGGGCCGCCGTCGTGGCGGCAGCCCGCGCCGTGCGCCTGCGGCTCGAGACGCTCGGGCTGGACAGCGTGGTCAAGACGACCGGCGGCAAGGGGCTGCACGTCGTCGTGCCGCTCGAGCGCCGCCACGGCTGGGGACTCGTGAAGGCGTTCGCGCGCGCGGTGGCCGTCGACGTCGCGAAGCGCCTGCCGGACCACTTCACGGCGAACGCGGCGAAGGCCGACCGTCGCGGGCGCGTCTACCTCGACTGGCTGCGCAACACGCGCGGGGCGACGGCCGTCGCCGCGTTCTCGGCCCGCGCGCGGGCCGGCGCGCCGGTGTCGATGCCGCTCGGCTGGGACGAGCTCGACGCCGTCGTCCCCGCGAGCCTCACCGTGCGCACGGTGCCGCCGCGTCTCGCGGCGCTGGCGGCGGATCCGTGGGCGTCGGTGGCGACCTCGCGGCAACGGCTCGGGGCGACCGTGCGCCGCGTGCTGCACCTGTCCGACCTCGACTGACGCCGCCCCGACGTCACGACGCCGGCACGGGCGGCGACTCGCGCTCGAGGCGGACGGCGACGGATCGGGACGTGTCGGCGAGCATCCCGATCCAGCGGTCGGCCCAGCCGTAGCGGCGGCGCAGGAGGGCGCGGATGCGCGCGTGTCCCTCGGGACCGGCTACGATCGTGGCCCGGCGCGGCTCCGCGGCGCCGCCGCGCACCAGCGCTACGTCCGGGTCGCGGGCGACGTCCTCGAGAAAGGGCCGCTCGGGGGACGCCGCCTCGATCCACTCGGCGCCGCCGTCGTCGGCGATCCAGACCCGCGTCACCCGCGCGGCACCGTCGGGCCCGCGGGTCCGCAGCTCGACGACCTCGCCCCCTTCGAGCGCCATCGCCGTCACGAGCATGCACACGGCGAGGGCGAGGGCCGCGAGACGGAGCAGCGTCCGCATGCGCGGAGCCTTCGCGATGGGGAGCCGGCGTGTCAATGTGCTGACGGGGGCGGTGCCGCGCGATCTGCCCGTGGCGTTCGGCCGCGGGCGGCGATTCATATTCGGCAGGCAACCGGCCGATACATCCGTGTCCATGGATCCCGAGACTCTGCGCGTCCTCGGTGCCGTGCTGGCCGCCGTGCGCGACGCGCGCGGGTACCCCGACCTGCTCGGGCGCCTGGCCCGAGGCATCCGGACCGGGCTCGGCTGCGAGCGCGTGACCGTCTACATGCTCTCGCGCCGGCGCGGCCTCTTCCTGCCCGCCGCCGACGTCGGCACGCCCGCCTCGGTGGTCGAGACCTTCGCGCAGCGTGGGTACGGCCCGGAGGCGTTCCCGGGCCATGCGGCGCTCCTCGAGGGACGGCCGCTGCACCTCGTCCGCGGGGCCGTGCCCCCGGACATCGAGACCATGCTGCGCCTGGCCGAGCTGCGCGAGCTGGCGGTGGCGCCGATGATCTACGAGGGAAGCGGGGAGGGCGCGCTCAGCTGCGGCGTGCACGACGGTCCGGGGTTCGGACCCGAGGCCCTGCACGCGCTCGGGGAGGTCGCGCCGCACGCGGCGCTCCTCGTGCACACCGCCCGCCTCGAGGCCGAGCAGGCGCGGCTCGCCGAACGGCGCGCCCGCCTCGCGACCTGGGCCGCCGCCGTCGTCGGCGCCGACGACGTCGACCGCATGGCCGAGCGCGTGTGCGCCGCCAGCCGCGCGCTCTTCCGGGCGACGCGCTCGGCGCTGCTCCTGCTGCGCGGCGACGAGCTCCACCTGCGCGGCCGCGCCGGCTCGTTCCCGACCTCGGTCCCGACACGCCTCGTGGTGACCGGCGAGGCCGCCTTCGAGGAGCCGCTGCGCACGGGCCAGCCGCTCATCGTGAACGACTACCGCCACAGCGCCTACTTCCGGGGGGCGATCGCGGCGGCGTCCGGCGCGGCGTCGGTGCTGATCATCCCGCTGGTCGACGCCGCCGGCTGGCTCGGCGTGCTCACGGTGACGGACGTCGAGGAGCCGTTCCGCTTCAAGCCGACGGACGAGGAGGACGCGCGCCTCCTCGGCGCCATCACCACGGTCGCGCTGCGCAAGGGGCTCGTCGTCGAGGAGCTGCGCCAGGCGAGCGCGGCGAAGAGCGAGTTCCTCGCGAGCGTGTCGCACGACCTGCGCACGCCGCTCAACGTGCTGCTCGGCTACACGCAGCTCCTCGGCGAGGAGACGTTCGGCGCCGTCACCACCGAGCAGCGCGACACGCTGCGCCGCATGGAGCGCACCGCCGCGAGCCAGCTGACGCTCGTCAACGACCTTCTCGACCTCGCGCGCATCGAGCAGGGCAAGCTCAGCTGCACGCTGCTCCCCGTCCACCTCGGCGAGCTCACCGACGGCCTGCGCGAGATGATGGAGGCGCTCCTGCGCGATCGCCCCGTCGCGTTCGACATGACCATCGCCAGCGACGCGGTGGCGCGCACCGACCGCGAGCGACTGCGCCAGGTGCTCGTCAACGTACTGGTGAACGCCGCGAAGTTCACGCAGGCGGGCTGCGTGCGTCTGGTCGCGGCGCGCGTCGGCGAGGCCGTCGACGTCACCGTCGCCGACACCGGCCCGGGCATGGACACCGTGCTCGCCCGCCAGGTGACGGAGCCCTTCGTTCACGGCAGCGGACCGGCCGCCGGCACGGGTCTCGGCCTCGCCATCGTGTCGCGCCTGCTCGGCGTCCTCGGCGGCTCGCTGGCGATCGACTCGGCGCCGGGCCGCGGCACGCGCGTGCACATCCGGCTGCCGGGCGCGTGACGCGGGACGCCGACTAGAGCCGGAAGCGGTGCAGGAACGGGCGCACCGCGGCGAGGAAGCCCGGCGGGTTGTCGCCCATCACCGAGTGGCCGGCGCCCGCGACCTCGACGGCCGCGCTGCCCGGCACCGTGCGCAGCAGCTGCTCGGCGCCCTCGCGGGCGAGGATCGGGCTCTCGGCGCCGCGCACCAGCAGCACGGGACAGCGCAGGCGTGCGACCGCGCGCCACAGGCCCTCGAGGTCGCGCGTGCCGGCGGCGATCTCGGGGTCGAACTTGTAGGTCCACGTGCCGTCGGGGCGGGGGCGCAGTGCGTGGCACAGGCGGTCGCGCAGGTTCTCCTTCGTGCGGCGCGGGTTGAAGGCGTGCATCTGCTCGACCGCGTCGTCGAACGATGGGAAGTCGCGCACCGCGAGCTGCGCGGCGATCTGCTGCTTGCCCGTTTCGGCGACGGTGGGCACGACGTCGACGACGACGAGGCCGCGTACGCGCGCCGGCCGCGCGGCGGCGTAGGCGATCGCGTTGAGACCGCCGAGGCTCATGGCGACGAGCGTCGCCTGCGCCCAGCCGAGACGGCCGAGGACGGCCTCGATGTCGCCCGCGAAGTCGGCGCGCTCGTAGCGCGGCGCCCAGTCGCTGTCGCCGTGGCCGCGCTGGTCGAGCGCGACCACGTGATGGTCGCGGGCGAGGTCGGGCGCCACCTCGTCGAAGCTGTGCGCGGTCTGCGCCGCGCCGTGCAGGAGGAGGAGCGGGCGGGCGCCGGGCCGGCCCCAGTCGAGCCAGTGAAAGCGCCGGGAGCGCAGGGTGGCGTGGACGTCGCGGGCGACGGGCATGCGGCCCGCGTAGCCGACGCGCGTCGATTGCGCCACCCGGCGACGCCGGCTATCGCGGGCGCGTGATCTCCGTCGGCGACGCCCTCCGACACGTGCTCGCGGCGACGCCGGTGCTCGGCACCGAGCGCGTCCTCCTCGGCGATGCGCTCGGGCGGGTGGCGGCGGACGACGTGGTCTCGACGCGCGCGGTACCCGCCGCCGCGAACTCGGCGATGGACGGCTTCGCGGTGCGTGCGGCCGACGTCGCGGCTGCCGGCGCCCGCCTGCGCGTCGTCGGCAGCGCGCCCGCGGGGAGCCTCCTCGGCGGCGCGGTCCCGCCGGGAGCCGCCGCGAAGATCTTCACCGGCTCGGTGATTCCCGACGGCACCGACACGGTCGTGAAGGTCGAGGACACCAGCTCGGCGGACGGCGTGGTCACGATCGCGGTCGCCGCCACGCCGGGGCAGAACGTGCGCCTCGCGGGCGAGGACGTGGCCGTCGGTGCCGTCGTGCTGGCGGCCGGCACGCGCATCGGGCCGGCCGACCTCGGCGTGCTGGCCTCGGTGGGACGCGCGACCGTCACCGTGCACCGCCGCCCGCGGGTCGCGATCGTCGCCACCGGCGCGGAGCTGGTCGAGGTCGACGAGGAGCCGGGGCTCGGCCAGGTCGTGAACAGCAACGCCTACGCGCTCGTCGGCGCGGTGCGGGAAGCCGGCGGCGAGGCGGTCGTCCTACCGATCGTGCGCGACCGCTTCGACGACATCCGCGACCGCCTCGACGAGGCCGCCCGTGCCGACGTCGTGCTCTCGACCGGCGGCGTGTCGGTCGGCGAGTACGACTTCGTGAAGGAGGCGCTCGACGCGCTCGGCGTCGAGCGCCGCTTCTGGAAGGTCGCGCAGAAGCCGGGCAAGCCGCTGACGTTCGGGACGCGCGGCGCGTGCCTGTGGTTCGGGCTGCCGGGCAATCCGGTGTCGGCGCTGGTCTGCTTCGCGGTCTACGTGCGGCCGGCGCTGCGCCGGCTCGCCGGCCATCGGCTGCTGCACCTCCCGTGCGTCGAGGCGACGCTGGTCGCCGACCAGAGGAAGGCGAAGGCCCTCACCGAGTTCGTGCGCGTGCGGCTGACGCAGAGCGGCGAGGGCTTCGAGGCGGCGCCGATGGCGTCGCAGAGCTCGGGCGTGCTGAGCGGCATGGCCGCCGGCGCCGGCCTGCTGGTCGGGCCGGCGGCCGAGGACCGGCTCGTCGGCGGCCGGCGTTACGGCGTCCTCGTGACCGCGCCGGACGGGCTTTCGCGCGCCGCGGCGGGCGGCCGACTCGCCCGCGATTTCGATTGACGCGTCGGCGTCCGGGCGTGGTAGCACCCGCGCATGCGGATGCTCCTCTCGTCGATCCTCGCGCTCGCCGTGCTCGCCACGTCGCTGCCGGCGCTGGCCGAGACGCCGTCCAGCTGCGGCGGCGTGCGCGCGCGCAAGCTGAGCCTCTCGACCGACCGCACGCGCCTGCGGTTCCGCGGCGACGTCTTCGCGGGTCCCGGCCTGCCCGACGTGAGCGGCGGGTTGTCGACGAGCCTCACGCTGACGCTGGCGTACGAGCCCGAGGCCGATCCGGCGAACCAGCTGTGGACCGCGACGATCCCGGCGGCGTCGTTCGCGCCGGTCGCGAACGGCGTGCGCTTCAAGGACAACACCGGCGCCCACGGCGGCGTCACCTTCGTCCTCGTCAAGAACGGGCCGGCGGGGACGCGCAAGCTGCTCGTGAAGCGCAAGGGCGCGGCGATCGCCGGCGCCAACCGCGCCGGCGCCCTGCGTCTCGTCGTCGGCGCGAACGGCGGCTGCGCGCGTACGTGCAGCGTCGGCTGCACGGTGAAGGGCGCGAAGCTGAAGTGCGCCAAGTCGAGCGACAGCACGCTGTGCGGCGTCAAGTCGGGCTGCGAGCTGCTGAACGTCAGCGACGGCGCGTACTCCGGGCGCGACTGCATGTTCCCGTATCCGTCGAGCCACTTCCTGCGTAACGACGCGTCGACCGCGACCGGCAAGCGCGTCGCCTATCCGCGCGAGGTCCTGCCCGCCAACGCCAGCGGCGTTCACATCGATCCCACGCCGTACAACGTGCTCGACGGCTTCAGCGCCGGGCCGACGATCCAGGTCTACTGGCCGCAGGGCGTGAACCTCGCGGCGTCGAACGTGCCGCCGCTCACGAACTTCGCCGCCTCGCTCGCGCCGTCGAGCCCGACGGTGCTCATCGAGGCCGACGCTGCCGGCTGCCAGCGCGTCTCGCACTTCGGCGAGAACGACGTCAGCATCGGTACCGACGGCGTCACCCCGGTCGCGCCGCCGGATCAGCTGTTCCTCATCCGTCCGGGCGTGCGTCTGAAGAGCGGGACGCGCTACATCGTCGCGCTGCGCGGTCTCGTCGGCCAGAACGGCGATCCGATCGCGCCGTCGACGGCGTTCGCGGCGCTGCGCGGCGGTACGCCGTCGGGCAACGCGGCCGTCGAGGCGCGGCGCCCGACCTTCGACGCGATCTTCGCCAAGCTCGAGAACGACTGCGGCGTCTCGCGGTCGAACCTCCAGCTGGCGTGGGACTTCACCACCACCAGCGACGCGTCCGTGCAGCGCTACCTGCTGCACATGCGCGACGAGACCTTCGCAGGCTACCTCGCGGGCTCGGCGGCGCCGGCGTTCGTCGTCGACAGCGTCACCGACAACCCGTTCCCGGGCGACGTTCCGCAGCGCATCTGCCGGCGCGTCACCGGCCGCTACACGGTGCCGCTCTATACCACCTTCAACGGCCCGGGCTCGGTGCTGAACCTGAACGCCACGACGAACCTCCCGGTGCAGAACGGCTTCGCCACCGACGTGCCGTTCACGGTCTCGATCCCGTGCAGCCTGACGGCTGGGCCGACGCCGGGCCGCGCGATCTTCTACGGCCACGGCCTCCTCGGCTCGGGCAGCGAGGTAACGGCCGGCAACCTCCGCACCCTCGCCAACACCTACGGCTTCGTCATGGCGGCCACCGACTGGCAGGGCTTCTCGAGCGCCGACCTGCCGGTGGTCTTCGGCTTCATCAGCGACCTCTCCGGGTTCGGGAAGCTCTCCGAACGCCTGCATCAGGGCGTGCTGAACCAGCTGATCCTGGCCCGCCTGCTGAAGTCGCCGAACGGCTTCGTGACGCACCCGGCGTTCGTCTACTCGGGCACGCCGATCATCGACACCTCGGACGTCTTCTACTACGGCATCAGCCAGGGCGGCATCGAGGGCGGCATCGTGATGGCGCTCTCGCAGGAGGCCACGCGCGGCGTCCTCGGCGTGCCGGCGGCGAACTACTCGACGCTCCTCCACCGCAGCCGCGACTTCGATCCGTACTTCGCCGTGCTGCGCGGCGCCTATCCCGACGCGATCACGCGGCACGCGACGCTGCCGCTGATCCAGCAGATCTGGGATCGCTCGGAGCCGAACGGCTGGTACCACACGACGCTCGCCGGCAGCGTCCCGAACACGCCGCCGCACAAGCTCCTCATCCACATGGCGACCAGCGACGACGAGGTCGCGAACCTCGGCACCGAGATCATGGTGCGCTCGATGGGCATCCCGCAGGTGGCGCCGGTGGTGACCAGCTACTTCGACATCCCCGAGCTGACGGCGCCGTTCGACGGCTCGGCATTCGTCGAGTCCGACGGCCACTACGGTCCCGTCCCGCTCACCAACATCCCGCCGGCGGACAACGACGCCCACGGCGCGATGCGGGCGCTCCCGGCGATCCAGGCGCAGATCGACGCCTTCCTGCGCACGGACGGCACCATCCAGAACTTCTGCACCGGGCCCTGCGACCCGCAGTGAGGCCGTCCCGCGGCTCCCGAGCGCGTCGCCGGCCGCGTTCGGGAGTCGCTACGTCCGGCGGAAGCTGGTAGGCAGGGCTCGGTCATGACCGAGCGCGTGCAGAGTGCCGCCGCGACGGTGGGACCGGCGCCGGACGTACGCTCCCTGCGTGTCGCGCTCTCTCCCTTCGTATTCCGCGGCATGCTGGTGGGGATGGCGGCGGTGGCGGTGGGCCTGCACCGCGTGAGCCGCAGCCGGGGCATGGCCTGGCGCTTCGCGAAGGCCCGCGCCCGCACGCTCGAGGCGATGCTCGGCGTCCGCGTCGGGGTGACGGGTCTCGAGCGGCTCGAGCCGGGCGTCTCGTACGTCTTCGCGCCGAACCACCAGAGCCACCTCGACATCCTCGCGCTGCTCGGGCACCTGCCGGGCGCCACGCGCTTCGCCGCCAAGCGCAGCCTCTGGCGCCATCCCGTCGTCGGTGCCGTGCTCGACTCGCTCGGCATGATCCCGATCGACCGCGACAACACCGCCGACGCGATCGCGGCGCTGAACCGCGTCCGCTCCGCGCACGACTCGTTCGTCGTGTTCCCGGAGGGCACGCGCAGCCGTGACGGGCGTCTCCAGCCGTTCAAGAAGGGCGCGTTCGTCACCGCAATCCGCCTCGGCCTGCCGGTCGTGCCGGTGTGCTGCCGTGGGACGCGCCGGCTGATGCCGAAGGGGAGCCGGCTCACCGTGCTGCCGGGCGACGTCGAGCTCGTCATCGAGCAGCCGATTCCGACCGTGGGGCTCGGCTTCGACGACCGCGATCGGATCGCGGCGCAGGTGCGCGCCGCGATCGAGCGACACCACACGGGATGGTAGTCGACCCGCCGCGGACCTGCCTCCACTGTGCGCTCGCCCGCGCGCTGCGCGCCGAGGCCGACGCGCTCGCCGCCGCCGGGCTCGCGATCCGGCTCGGTCGCTCCGAGCCGGTGTGGCTGCCCGCGTCGGGCCAGCGGCTCTACCGCGCGATCCGGCGCCTCCTGCGGACGGCGCGCCTGCGGGCGGAGCATGGCCCGGTGAAGCTCGCGGTGGTCGACCTGGTCGGCAAGCCCGACGTCGAGGTGACGGCGGCGGTGCCGGTGGGGTGCGACGCCCGCGTGCTGCGGGTGGCGTTCCCGCGTCACGTCCCGGCGGCGCTGCCGGGCGGCTTTGCGGAAGGAGTTGCGTCGTGAGCCACGGGTCGGTCCCGCTCCAGCGTCTCAGCCACGTCGGCCTCTGCGTGCGCGATCTCCAGCGCGCGCTGCGCTACTATCGCGATCTGCTCGGCTTCGAGCCCGAGCACGAGCTGCACGTCATGGGCCAGCCGACCGACACCCTGCTGCGCCTGCGCGACACCGATCTCCGCGCCGTCTACCTCGTGCGTGACGGGGTGCGGCTCGAGCTGCTCCAGTTCGCGAGCCCGCCGCCGCCGCCGCCGCGCGAGCGCACCATGCACGAGCCGGGGCTGACGCATCTGTCGTTTCGCGTCGCCGACCTGCCGGCGACGCTGGCCGCGCTGCGCGCCGCGGGCGAGCGGGTGCTCGAGGAGACGGTGATCCACTTCCCCGAGTGGCAGTCGGGTGCGGCGTTCGTGCTCGATCCGGACGGTCAGCTCATCGAGCTGGTCCAGGCGCCCGGCGACCCTTCCGCCCCGCCGCGGGCATAGCCGCGAGCGTACCGCGGCGGCGCCGCCGCCGGCCGGCGAGCGGCGGCGCGTCGAGGTCGATCGGCCCGCGGCCGTCCGCGGCGGCCGCGAGCCACGATGCGAGCACGCGCGCGCGCCGCGGCGTGACGATGAATCCCCCGGCGTCGCCTCCGCCGGGACCGTGGATCATGAGCGCGACACGCGGTGATCCGACGAACCGTGTGACCCGCAGCGAAGCCCCGCCGGCCAGCGGCATCACGAGGGCGTCCACCTCGTGCAGCGCAACGACTTTGCCCATGGAGTCTCCCGACGGCGGCGCGCCCGGTGGTCCCGTTTCCCCGCGCGGGATGCACCACACGGGCGTCGGAGGTGTCAAGGCAAATCGGCGCTGATCAGCGCGGCAGGCCGAGGATGCGTTGCGCGATGATGTTCGCCTGCACCTCGGAGGAGCCGCCCGCGATCGCGCCGACGCGCGACCACAGGAACGCCTGCTGCCAGCGTCCGTCGTCGAGCGCGTGGACGCCGCCCGCGAGCTGCGCGTGCGGGCCCTCGAGGCGCAGTGCCAGCTCGTGTACGCGCTGCGTGAGCGTTGCCCAGAAGAGCTTCACCAGCGACGACTCCGGCCCCGGCTCTTCGTGCCGCTCGAGTCGCGTGAGCGTGCGGCAGTTGAGGAGGCGCATGACCTCGACGTCGATCCAGCGCGCCGCGATGTCCTGGCGGACGTCGGGATCGCCGGCGCGGCCGCGGGCGCGGGCGAGGGTGCGGAGGTCGTCGAGCGCGATGCGCTGGAGCACCTGCTCCTTGAACGCGAAGCCGGTGCCGCGCTCGTGGGCGAGCGTCGTCATCGCGATCTCCCAGCCCTGCGCCGGCGCGCCGACGAGGTGTGCGTGGGGGACGAGCACGCCGTCGAGGAAGACCTCGCTGAACTCGGTCGAGCCGGTGATCTGGCGCAGCGGCCGGATGGTGATCCCGGGCGCGGTCATGTCGAGGACGAAGTAGCCGATGCCGCGATGCTTGGCGGCGCTCGCATCCGTGCGCGCGAGGAGGATGCCCCAGCGCGAGTATTGCGCCCAGCTCGTCCACACCTTCTGGCCGGTGAGGCGCCAGCCGTCGCCCTCGCGCTCGGCGCGCGTGCGCAGCGCGGCGAGGTCGCTGCCGGCGCCGGGCTCGCTGAAGAGCTGGCACCACACCTCGTCGGCGGAGAGGATCGGCGGCAGCCAGCGCGCCTTCTGCGCCTCGGTGCCGTAGGCGATGAGCGTCGGCCCGGCGTTGTTGATGCCGACGCGGTTCAGGAGCTGCGGAGCGCGGACGGCGGCGAGCTCCTCGTTGAGGATCGCCTGGCGTGCCGGCGGGGCGTCCTGGCCGCCGTACGCGCGCGGCCACAGCAGGCCGACGTAGCCGGCGGCGTGCAGCCGGCGCTGCCAATCGCGCAGGAACAGGACCTCCTCGGCCATGGACGCGTCGTCGTGTGGCACTCGCTCGGCGCGCGCCGGCGCGTTGGCCGCGAGCCAGGTGCGCAACGTCGCGCGGAAGGCGTCGTCCGCGGCCGACCAGGCGAAATCCACGCCGCGCGGTCTACCACCCGTCGCCGCCGGGATGCTACTTGGCGCGGCATGCGGCTCGGGCTCGTGACGCCGATCGTGACCCGGCATCCCACGCGCGACGCCGCGTGGACCGCCGACGCCGGGCCGGAGGACCTGCGCGCGATCGCCGTCGCCGCCGACCACCTCGGCTACCACCACCTGACGTGCAGCGAGCACGTCGCGGTGCCGCGGAGCGCCGTCGCCACGCGCGGCGCGTGCTACTGGGACCCGCTGGCGACGTTCGGGTTCCTCGCCGCGGTGACGACACGCGTCCGCTTCGTCACCCACGTGCTGGTGCTCGGCTACCACCACCCGCTCGCGATCGCGAAGCGCTACGGCACGCTCGACCGGCTGTGCGGCGGGCGGCTCGTGCTCGGGGTCGGCGTCGGCACGCTGGCGGAGGAGTTCGCGCTCCTCGGTGCGCCGTTCGACGACCGCGGTCCGCGCTTCGTCGATGGGCTGCGGGCGCTGCGGGCGGCGTTCGGACGCCGCGAGCCGGCATACGTCGGGCCTCATCATCGCTTCGGCGAGGTGGTGGTCGAGCCGTGCGGCGTGCAGTCCGAGGTGCCCATCTGGGTGGGCGGACGCAGTGCGCGTTCGCTGCGGCGTGCGGTCGAGCTGGCCGACGGCTGGGACCCGTTCGGGCTCGGGCTCGACGCCCTGGCGACGCTCCTCGCCCGTGCCCGCGACACCGCGGCGTGGCAGCGGCGGGTGCGCCCGCTCGAGCTGGTGCTGCCGCTGGAAGCGGTGCTGGATCCCGTCGATCCCGCCGAGCGCCGCCAGCTGTGCGACCTCGCGGAGCGCCACCGCGCGCTCGGGACGACGGTGCTGAACTGCCGCTTCCGTCACCGCAGCCTCGCCCATTACCTGGAGCAGCTCGAGGCGGTGGCCGCCGAGCTTGCGCCGTCCTGAGTTTCGGCTTGTCCGCCGCCGCGGCCGGCGCTAGGACCCGAGCGTCATGGATCGGCTCGAGCTGCTGCGTGACCTCCTCGATCGGGCGCAGGACCGGCTCGAGGGCATGCAGACGGACTGGCAGCGGTTTGACGCCATCCTCGAGGCATTGCCGGCCGCGATCTTCGTCGCCGCCCCGGAGCCGCCGTTCGCGGTGCGATACATCAGCCCGAGCGTCTTCCCGCTCACCGGCTGGACGCCCGCCCAGTACGTCGGCGATCCGCGCTTCTGGTGGGATCGCGTGCATCCCGACGACGGCGGGGCGCTCGGGGCCCTGTCGGCGCGTCTCGAGGCCGGCGGCACGGTCGACCTCGTCTACCGGCTCGCCCACGCGACCCAGGGCTGGCGCTGGGTGCAGGGGATCATGCGCCTGCTGCGCGCGCCCGACGGGCGCGCGCAGGAGTTCGTCGGCGTCGCGTACTACCTCGGCCGCGAGCCGCACGTCGTGCCCGGCAGCGACGGTGAGGCGGCGCCGCACGCCGCGCAGCTCGCGATGATCGCGCACGAGATCCGCAATCCGCTGCACGCGATGGCGGGCGCGCTCGACGCGCTCACGGGCGTCGAGCTGCCGGAGGCGGCGCGCCCCTGGGTGGCGGTGCTCGCGCGCGGGCTCGATGCCGCGCTCGGGGTCGCGAGTGACACGCTCGATACGGCGATGCTCGACGCGGGCCGGCTGCGCATCGAGACGCGGCGGCTCGACGTCGCCGCCCTCCTGCGCGACGTCGCGCTCCTCTGCGGTCAGGCGGCGGACCGTGCGGGCCTCACCCTGCGCACCACGTGCGATCCGGCCGCGTGCGTCGGTCTGCTGGGTGATCCGAATCGCCTGCGCCAGGTGCTGGTGAACCTGGTCCAGAACGCGCTGCGCTTCACCGTGCAGGGCGGCGTGACGGTCCATGCCGCGCTCGCGTGCGAGCCGCCGTCGGCCCCGACGGTGCTGGAGCTCGCGGTGGTCGACACGGGTCCCGGCTTCGGCGAAGCGCAGCGGGCGCGACTGTTCGAGCCGTTCGCCGCGCCGCCCGGGGTGCCGGCGCACGGCGTGCGCGGTACGGGGCTCGGACTCGCGATCACGCGGCGCCTCGTCGCCGCCATGGGCGGCACGATCGCCGTCGACAGCGTGCCGGGGGCGGGGAGCCGCGTGGTGGTGCGCGTGCCGGCCCTGCGCGAGGGGCTTCAGCGCGCGTAGAGCTGCGCGAAGTAGTCGCGCAGCATCCGGTCCGACGAGAAGGCCTCCTCGGTCGATGCGATGCTCGCCTGCATGATGCGGGTCCAGCGGTCGCGATCCGCATAGGCAGGCAGGACGTCTCGCTCGAGGACCGTGTAGAGCGCCTCGGCGTCGCGCTGATCCTGGTCGGGATGGCCCGACGTCTCGTCGCCGATGGCCCAGCCGTTGACCCCGTGCTCGCAGGCCTCCGGCCACCACCCGTCGAGCACCGAGAGGTTCGGGACGCCGTTCATGGCCGCCTTCATGCCGGACGTGCCGCAGGCCTCGAGCGGCCGCACCGGGTTGTTGAGCCAGACGTCGGCGCCGCGCGTGAGCGCGCGCCCGAGCGCCATCTCGTAGTCGGGGACGAAGACCACGCTCTCGGGGAAGCGCTGCGACATGCGCACGAGCGTGCCGATGATGCGCCGGCCGGCGTCGTCGTCGGGATGGCCCTTGCCGGCGTACACGAGCTGGAGCTTGCCGCCGTGCAGGAGCGGCTCGATGCGGGCGGGGTCGCGGAAGAGGAGGTCGCTGCGCTTGTACGAGGCGGCCCGTCGCGCGAAGCCGATCGTCAGGACGTTCGGGTCGAAGCGCACGCCGGTGCGGCCGGCGACCGTGTCGAGCAGCTCCTGCTTGAGCGCCGTGTGTGCCTTCCACAGCGCCGCGGGATCGGCGGCGGCGGCGCGGATCGTCGCCTCCTGCCAGGTGCCGCAGTGGACGCCGTTGGTGATCGGGATGATGCCGCTCGCGTCCTCGACCTCGCGCCACATCTCGCGCGAGACTTCGGCGTGCAGCTTCGACACGGCGTTCGCGCGGCGCGAGAGGCGCAGGCCGGCGACCGTCATGTTGAACGGGTCGCCGCCGATCGAGCGCATCTCCCAATCGACCAGCTCGCAGCACGCGCCGAGGCGGCGCAGCTCGCCGAGCCCGTGCACCTCGTTGCCTGCGGGCACCGGCGTGTGGGTGGTGAACACGATCTGCTCGCGCACGGCGGTCCAGGCGTCGCGGAACGAGGCGCCGTTGCGCATGCGCTCGGCGATCAGCTCGACGCCGGCGAAGACCGCGTGGCCCTCGTTGAAGTGATGCGTGTCGACGTCGATGCCGAGCTTGCGCAGCGCGCGCACGCCGCCGATGCCGAGCAGGATCTCCTGGGCGATGCGCGAGTCGAGCTTCGGATCGTACAGGCGGTGGGTGATCCAGGCGTCGCGCGCGTGCACGGGCTCGAGGAGCAGCAGCGGGGCGTTGCCGAAGTGCTCCGTGCGCCACACCCGCGCCTCGACCTCGCGGCGGGCGACGCGGACCCGGACGCGCACGCCGGTGTCCTCGAGGAAGTCGGCCTTGTAGCTCGGAAACTCCGAGACGGGCAGGCCGTCGTCGCCGATGCGCTGGCGCGAGTACCCGCGCGCCCAGCGCAGGCCGACGCCGACCACCGGGAGCTTCAGGTCGTGGGCGGACTTCATGAAATCGCCGGCGAGGATGCCGAGACCGCCCGCGTAGATCGGGAAGGTCTCGGAGAGGCCGAACTCCATGCAGAAATAGGCAACGGTGGCGGACGTCACGGCCACCCATTGAACCGGAATCGTGCGCCCCTAGGCAAACCCCGGGGGCTGGGCTCACGAGCGCGGCGCCGGCCACCGGCCGGGGCGCCTCTCGAGGAAGGCGGCCATGGCCTCGCGACCGTCCGGCGTCAGCGCGCTCGCCGCCATCGCGTCGACGGCGCAGGCGTACGCGGCGTCCACGTCGAGCTCGAGCGTCCGGTAGAGGATGCGCTTGCCGAGCGCCTTCGACGCGCGGCTGCCGCGGCTCGCCGCGCGCGCCAGGGTCTCGGTCGCGGCGCGCAGCTCCGCGCGCGGCACGACGCGGTTCACGAGCCCCCACGCGAGCGCCGTGGCGGCGTCGATCGGATCGCCGGTGAACGCCAGCTCGAGCGCGCGCTTGCGTCCCACCGTGCGGGCGATCGCCACCATCGGCGTGTGGCAGAACCAGCCACCGCGCCCGCCGGGCGCCGCGAACGCGGCCTCGTCGGCACAGACGGCGAGGTCGGCGCTGGCGACGAGCTGACAGCCCGCGGCGGTGGCGAGCCCCTGCACGCTGGCGACCACCGGTTGCGGCACCTGCTGCATGATCCGCATGACCCGGGTGCAGAGCTCGAGGAGGCGGCGCATGCCGTCGAGATCGCGCGGCGCCATGTCGGCGAAGTCGTGTCCGGCGCAGAAGACGGGGCCGTCGGCGGCGAGCACGATGGCGTCGACGTCGGGATCGTCGCCGAGCCGCTCGAAGGCCTCGAGCAGCTCGCGCAGGTGCGCCTCGGAGAGGGCGTTGCGCCGCTCGGGACGGCACATCGTGACGGTGCCGATGCGTGCGTCGGCAGCGAGCGAGACGTACTCGTACGGCATGCGCGTCGTATAGCACCGGCCCCCCGTCTGCTACACTCGCCGCATGATCCTCACTCGCGACGCGATCCAGGGTGAGCTGGCCGCGGGCCGCCTCACGCTCGATCCGTTCACGCCCGATCAGATCGGTCCGGCGTCGATCGACCTCCACCTCGGCGACGAGATCCGCGTCATGGCCGACGGCCGGGAGCCGGTCGCGGTCACCGACGACGCCGACTATCGCACGAGCGGCACCGTGCGGACCCTGACGCCGCCCTACGTGCTGCAGCCGGGAGAGACGATCCTCGGCATCACGCGCGAGCGCATCCGGCTGCCCGGCGACGTCGCCGGCTGGCTCGAGGGGCGCAGCCGCTTCGCGCGCCTGGGGCTCATGATCCACGTGACGGCGGGCTTCATCGCGCCGGGCGTCGACAGCCGGCAGGTGCTCGAGATGTCGAACGTCGCCCATCGGCCGCTCGTGATCCACGCCGGCGTGCGCCTCTGCCAGATCGTGCTCCAGCGCTGCGAGGGCAGCGCGATCTACGCCGGGCGCTTCGCCGGGCAGGATCGCCCGTGACGGCGGGCGCGCGTCCTGCGGCGCCGGGCTTCTGGTCGCTCCTCGGCATGGCGGTCGAGTCGGCCGACGACGACGCGGTGGTCGTCACCATGACCGCGCCGGACGACTTCCTGAGCCCGTTCGGCACGGTCCACGGCGGGCTCGTCGCGACCTTCTTCGACACCGCGCTCGCGGTGGCGATCGCGCGGCGGCTCGGCGCCAGCGACCGCATCGCGACGCACAACCTGAACGTGACCTACGTCTCCTTCACGCGCGAGCGGCGGCTGCGCTGCCGGGCGTGCGTCGTCAGCCTGCGCACCACGGTCGCCGTCGTCGAGGGCGAGGTCACCACCGACGAGGGTACGCTGGTCGCGAAGGCGCTCGGCACGTTCGGCGTGCGGCGCACGCCGCCGGCCGTCGACTAGATGCCGACGAATCCGAGTAGGAAGCCCATCGTCGTGATCGCGGCGCCGACCACGGTCTGCGCGACGATCGGGCTCACCATGATCTTCGGATCCGACGCGGGATTGCCCGGCAGGCGCGGCGCGTTCGGGTCGCCGGGGCGGCCGGCGAGGCTCGTGATCTCGACGCCCTCGTCGCGCGTGTCGAGCTGCGCGGTCTGTCCGGGATAGAGGTCGATCACGACGCCGCCGGGGCGGACCAGCGCCACGTTGCCGCGATGGACCGCCACCTGTGCGTCGGCATAGTTGACGGTGACGGTGGCGCGGCCGTCGTCGTCGCCGGCCGGCGTGAGCGGCGCGCGCAGCGCGCCGTAGGCGGTGTCGAGCGCCAGCGCCGAGGTGGGGCGCAGCTTCACCTGCGCCGTGCCCTCGTCGAGGCGCAGCCGCGCCGGGACCGCGCTCTCGACCACGACGAGCGCGCCCGGGGCGATGCCGACGACATCGCCGTCGGGGGTCTCGAGGATGGCGTTGCCGCCCGGCCCGACGCGCAGCTGCGCGCCTTCGCCGAGGGCGCCGCCGTGGAACGGCTCCCAGGCGCCGGCCACGTTCGCTTCCACGGCACCGCTGGCGCGCACGGTACCGACCGTGGTGCGGGCCACCGCCAGGCCCCCGATCCCCGCCACTCCCAGCGCCAGCACCGCCAGCGCGCGTCCCATCCGCATGCCGTCGAGGCTGCCAGCGAGTCGCCCGGGTCACAACCCGGAGGCCCCGGGGGGCGCGCGGGCGCCCCCGGGGTTCGCTCAGAAGCCCTTCACCCCTCCGGCCTTGGTGTAGATCTGCATCACCACGTACCAGGCGACGCCGATCATGATGACGGTCCAGGCGTAGCTCGGCAGGCCGAGGAAGGTCGACGCCACCGTCGTGTGCTGGTCGAGCATCAGCCAGACGAGCGGCACGGACATGTAGGTGTTGTGCCGCGAGCGCGTGCCGGCGAGGCCGACGAGCGCCGCGTCGGGTGCCTGGCCGTCGCGGATCGCGGTGATGATCTTCTGCTGCGCCGGCCAGATGCGCATCCAGACGTTGGCGGCCATGAGCGTGCCGAAGAGGGCGCCCAGGTGGATCGTGGTGGCGCGGTAGCCGTAGCCGCCGACGAAGACGTAGCAGAGGACGACGACCGCGGAGAGCGCGAGGCCCAGGTAGGCCATCTGCTGATTGTCCTTGATGGCCTTGGCGAGCGGATCGTAGAGCGCGAAGGCGAGGAACGTGACCGCGAGCATGACGAACGCACCGGCGTGCCAGCCGGCGTCGCCGTCGAACATGATGCGGCCGTGGTAGAACACGAGCATCAGGAGCAGCACGCCCGTGATCCACGTCCAGGCGGCGCCCCAGCGGAACCAGAAGAGGGCGCGCGGGCGGAGCTGCGGCACGACCTTCTTCTTGCTGTCGCCGTCGAGCGTCGTCTCGAAGGGACCGTTCACGAAGTTGAAGAAGTACAGATGCCCGATCCAGACGATGCCCGCGACGACGTGGACCCAGCGAAAGATCGCCTGGAGAAACTCCGTGATCTCCATTCCGGTACTCCTCCCCCTTCTGGTTGACGGACGGGTGCGACTACCAAGCCAGATGGCGGCAGGTCAATTGGAGGGCGGCGTCAAGGTGAAGGTGGTGCTCGCGGTCTGCTGCGGTGCGACCGTCACCTTCGCCGTCCGGCGGCCGAAGCGCTCGTGCCACACGCCGACGGTGTAGTCGCCGGCGGGCACGTCCTGCAACGTGACGGCGCCGTCGGCGCCGCTGACGCCGAAGTAGGGATGGCCGACGACGCCGAGCCAGCCCTGCATCCACGGGTGCAGGTCGCAGCGGATGCTGATCATGATCTCGGGCTTGTCGAACGTCAGCGTGCGCTCGGCGCCCTTGCGCGAGAGCGCGACGTTCCAGCCGGAGTTCTCCTTCGGCGTGCCGTGGACGTTGTGCAGCATGGCGTCGCCGTTCAGGAACTCGACCGGCTGGCCGATCTGCGCGCCGGCGACGCGCGGCACGTAGAGGCAGCCCTGCTGATCCATCACGACCTTCTCGGCCGGCGTCGCGAACACGCGGTCGCCGAGCCCGTCCTCGATCCACACGAACGCGTTCCGCACCTTGCCGTCCTGCACCAGCATGTCGCCGGCGAGGATCGCGCCTGGGTGCATCTGCTTGCAGTCGGCGAAGCTGCCCATGGTCAGCTCCTGCATCGCCGGCGGCGTCCCGTCGAAGGCGACGGTCGCGACGATCGTGCCGGTGGTGGCGGGATCGAGCGGCGTCGCGGGCGCGGCGCTCCGGGCGTCGCCGCCGCCACCGCCGCATCCGAGGAGCATCGACGCCGTCAGCGCGGCGAGCATGAAGGTCCGCATGTGCGTCTGTTACGGTGCGAGCACCGGCCGGTCAAACTTGCGCGAACCCTGCCTTGCCCCGATGTCGGCGAAGCGCTAAGGGGCTCCCATCCATGCGAAAGCCGCGGATCGGCAGCGACGAGCACAAGCAGCACTTCTGCCGCGTGTTCGTCGACAGCTTCCACGCGTTCGAGCCGCACGAGATCGCATGGCCGACCCTGAGCGACGCCGAGCTGCAGCGCCTGCGCGCGTTGCCGTTCTGGGGCGAAGCCGTGTCGAGCGAGCGCACGGCTGCGGCACGCGTGCGTGCGATGGCCGACGTCGAGCCCGATCCCGTGCTGCGCGAGGCGATCGCGATGCAGGCGTACGAGGAGGAGCGGCACTCGAAGCTCCTCGAGCACCTGCTCGCGCACTACCGCATCGACATCCCCGGCGACCCGCCGCAGCGACCACGCGACGCCGAATGGGGCTTCATGCGGATGGGCTACGGCGAGTGCTTTGACTCGTTCTTCGCCTTCGGCCTCTTCCGGGTCGCCGCCGACACCGGCTTCTTCGCGAAGCCGCTGGTCGAGATCTTCGACGGCGTCATGCAGGAGGAGGCGCGCCACATCCTCTTCTTCACGAACTGGGCGGCGTATCGCGGCAATCGGCTCCCCGTCGTGCAGAAGCCGTGGTTCATGGTCCGCCGCATGGCCGGCGTCGCGCTCCAGGCCTTCGGCCGCGTGAAGACCGCGCTCCAGCTGCGCGACACCGACGCCGGCGACGACTTCACGATGCAGGTCCCGAGCGAGATCGGCGACGTCAACCTGCTCACCCTCGCGCAGACGTGCATGCGCGAGAACGACCGCCGGCTCGAGCCCTATGCCGACGGCCTGCTGCGCCCGAAGATGGTGCCGGGCATGGTCGGGTTGGCACTGCGCTTCGTCCCGGGCGGCCGCGGCTAGCATCCGCGCGACGGCGTGCCCGGCCTCTCCGACCTCCGCGACCGCGTCGCGCTCGTCACCGGGGCGTCGAGCGGCATCGGCGAGCAGCTGGCGCGCGATCTCGTCGCCGGCGGCGCGAAGGTCGCGCTGGTGGCGCGGCGGGCGGATCGTCTCGAGGCCCTGGCGCAGGCGCTCGGCGCGGCGCGCACGCTGGTCGTCCCCGCCGACGTCTCGGACCGCGCCGCCGTCGAGGGCGCGGTCGCCGCGACGCACGCGCACTTCGGTCGCCTCGATCTCCTCGTCAACGCCGCCGGCTACGTGCGTCACCGGCTGTTCAAGGACGAGGACGTCGACGAGTTCGCGCGCATGATGACGACCAACTACCTCGGCGTCGTCTGGGCGATCCGCGCGGCGCTGCCGATCATGCGCGCGCAGGGCGCCGGCTGGATCATGAACCTGTCGTCGGTGGCGGGGCGGCTCGGCCAGCCCGACGAGGGCGCGTACTCGGCGACGAAGTTCGCGGTGACGGGGCTGTCGGAGGCGCTGACGCTCGAGCTGGGGGTCCTCGGCATCCACGTGCTCGTCGTCTATCCCGCGCTCGTGCGCACCGAGATGTTCCCGCCCGAGACGCTGGCGCGCATGCCCGACCGCTCGTTCCTCGAGCCGGCCGAGTTCACCCGCGTCGTGTGGCGCGCGCTGGCGCGGGGCGCGCACGAGGTGACGGTGCCGCGCTGGGTCGGCATCGCCTACCTGATGCGCGTCGTGTGGCCGGCGATGCTGCGCCGGCAGACGGCGAAGCTGCGCTTCCCGAAGCTCCCCGACCTGCGCAGCTGACGCGCGCGCTCAGCGCACGAGCGCCGGCAGCGTCTTCGGCGAGCGGAAGGCGAGGCCGGTGATGGTCGGCGGCGGGGCGTCGAGATCGAGCCGCAGGTCGGGCAGGCGGTCGAGCAGGGCGTTCAGCGCCACCCGCGCCTCGAGCCGGGCGAGGTGATAGCCGAGGCAGTGGTGGCGCCCGAAGCCGAAGGCGAGATGGTCGTCGGCGCGCCGGTCGAGGTCCCACTGGTCGCCGTTCGAATACTTGCGCGGATCGCGGTTGGCGGAGGCGACGACGACCGACACGAGCCCGCCCTCGGGAATCTCGACGTCGTGGAGGACGACGGGCTTCATCGCCTGCCGCGAGACCATGAGCACCGACGTCTCCCAGCGCAGCGTCTCCTCGGTGACCCAGGGGACGAGGCTGCGGTCGGCGCGCACGCGCTCCCAGCGATCGCGCTCGGTGAGCAGCGCGAAGAGCATGTTGCCGAGGAGGCGGAAGGTGGTCTCCGCGCCGGCGGGGATCAGCAGGCGCAGGAAGCTGACGACCTCCTCGTCGTCGAGCCCGGTGCCGTCGACGCGGCCGCGCACGAGCGACGAGATGACGTCCTCGCGCGCCTCGTCGCGGCGCGCCGCGATGATGGGCATGAGGTACTCGCGCACCGCCGCCGAGGCGGCGTGGCCGCGGTCCCAGTCCTTCACGAAGCCGATGATGTCGAGCGCCCACTTCTGGAATTGCGGGTAGTGCTCGCGCGGCATGCCGAGCATGTGCGCCGCGATCTGCACCGGGAAGCGCTCGGTGAAGGCGGCGACGAGGTCGGCGCGCGGCTCGGCGGCGAACTCGTCGATCACCTGGTGGACGGTCGTCTGGAGGACGTCCTGCAGCGCCTCCATCCCCCGCGGAACGAACAGCGGCTGCACGATGGCGCGATGGCGGGTGTGCTCCTTGCCGTCCATCTCGATGACGGTGCGGCCCATCACCTTGCCGACCTCGGCGTTCGACTTCGACGAGAACGTCTCGCCGTCCTTCAGGATCGCGAGGCAGTCGTCGTAGCGCGTGACGACGTACGCGACGCGGGTCATGAACTCGCTGCGGAAGACGGGGTTCGCCTCCCGCAGCATGGCGAACATCGGGTACGGGTCGGGATGGTCGAAGAGGAGCTGTGGATCGAACTCGCTGCTGCTCGGCTCCATGGGGCGGGCATAATCGAGCGACCGTTCGAATACAAGCCGCGACTCGGCCGTTGACGCTGGCGTCGGGGGCCTGTTAGCGACGCCCGGTGCGCGCGACCCCGCCCGATCCCGACGTCATCGCTCCGCGTCCCGGCGAGGAGATCCCCGCCGACGCGGTCGGGACCTTCCTCGCCGGCAAGGTCCCCGGCGCGGTGGGGACCCCGGCCATCTGGCAGTTCCCCGGCGGGCACGCGAACCTCACGTACCTCGTCGAGTATCCGGACGTGCAGTACGTGCTGCGCCGCCCGCCCCACGGCGACATCCCCGCCGGCGCGCACGACATGGGCCGCGAGTTCCGCGTCCTCTCCGTGCTCTGGCAGGGCTTTCCCGCGGCGCCGCGCGCCTACGCCTACGGCGAGGACCCGCGCATCCTCGGCGCGCCGTTCTTCGTCATGGAGCGCCGCCACGGCGTCGTCGTGCGTCGCGAGGTGCCGCCGCAGTTCGGCGCCGGCGACGATCCGGTCGCGAACCGCAAGCTGTCGACGGTGATGATCGACACGCTCGCCGACTTCCACGCCGTCGATCCCGCGGCCGTCGGCCTGGGCACGCTCGGCAAGCCCGACGGCTTCCTCGCCCGCCAGGTGAGCGGCTGGCACGCTCGCTACGAGCGCGCGAAGACGAAGGACCTGCCCGTCGCCGACGAGGTGGTGCGCTGGCTCCAGGGCGCGATGCCCGCCTCGCCGCCGCCGACGCTGGTCCACAACGACTGGCGTCTCGACAACATGGCCGTCGCCGCCGACGACCCCGGGCGCGCGGTTGCCGTCTACGACTGGGACATGTGCACGCTCGGCGATCCGCTCACCGATCTCGGGACGCTGCTCTCCGCCTGGTACGAGCCCGGCGAGACCTACGCCTTCCTCGCGGCGATGCCCTCACAGGCCGAGGGCTTCATGACGCGGGCCGAGGCCATCGCGCGCTACGCCGAGCGCAGCGGGCGCGACGTGTCGCAGATGCCGTACTACTACGTCTTCGGCCTCTTCAAGATCGCGGTCGTGGTCCAGCAGCTCTACTTCCGCTGGCACAAGGGGCAGACCAAGGACGCCCGCATGGCGGGCGGCGAGATGGTCGCCGAAGGGCTCATCGACCTGGCGCGCGACAACATCGCCCGGATCGGCTGAGCCCTCCGGCGTTCCGGGCCCCTCAGACGTTGGTGGTGCGGCCGGCCAGCCGGCGCAGCGCCAGCATGACGGCCTCTTCGCGAGTGAGCTCCTGGCTGCGGCCCTGCTGCGAGAGACGCACGGTGCCCCCGGTGCGCTCTTCGACCTTCCAGCCCGCCTGCTCGAGGAACTCGCGGGCGATGCGGAGGTCGGCGGCCGACACCTCCATGCGTCCCGCCTCCAGCCAGGCGTCCGCCATGCGGGAGGCTGCAAGCTCGAAACGGCTGGTCACGTCCCTCGGACGCTGCTCGACGACATCCTGCTCCACGATCACCTCGCTCTGGTTGGGCTACGAAAGTACCGCTGCTGTCTGCACACCGGAGTTCAGAGCAAGTTCCTCGCCGGCCTGCGGGCCGCGCGAGGACGGGCGTCGCGTGGCACCCGTTGTGCCACCGCGGCCCATCCGTTGTGCCAGCGCGCCGCGCACGGCGCGCGAGGGTCAGGCCGCCACGCTGCGCAGGAAGCCCAACACCTCGCGATTGAAGAGGTCGGGCGTCTCGAAGTTGAAGCCGTGGCTGCCGCCGGGGATCTTCACGAGCTTCGCGCCGGGAATGTGCTGCGCCAGCAGGTCGGAGTTCGACGGCGGGATCAGCCGATCGGCATCGCCGGTGATGACCAGCGTGGGGCAGGCGATCGTGTGCAGACGGTCGGTGGCGCGATGCCCCATCACCGCGGAGACCTGCCCGAGGATCGCCTCGAGGCTGAAGCCGTACTGGAGCGCGCCGGAGAATACCTGCATCAGCTTGCCCAGGTCCTTCATGATGAAGTCCTGGTTGAAGACCTGGGGCAGCAGCTGTTGGAAGAATTGCATCGGATCGATCGCTTTGATGTCGATCTCGACCTCGCCCGATGCGGTCACGGTACCGCCCAGCTGCGAGACCGTGAACGAGCGCTGCTGCTCGATGTCGGCCGACGGCTCGGGATAGGTGCACGCGAGCACGAGGCTGCGCACGCGCTCGGGATGCCGCAGCACGAGCTCCTGCGCGATCATGCCGCCCATCGAGACGCCGACGACGTGTGCCGTCGTGATGCCGAGGTGGTCGAGGACGGCGAGCGCGTCGTCGGCCATCTGGTGGATCGTGTAGGGCCCCGCCGGCTTGCCGCTGCGCCCGACGCCGCGGTTGTCGAACGTGATCGTGCGGTAGCGCTGCGCGAACTCGGGAACCTGGAACAGCCACGCCTGCGAGTCCGCGGCCAGGCCCATGACGAGCAGCAGCGGATCCCCGCTCCCCTGCTCCGCGTAGTAGATATCGATCTCGCCGACGCGCACGGTCGCCATCGCCGCGAAGGATGCCGCATCGCGATACGGTGCGCCAGCGGGGGCGTGTGCCTACGGGCTCGCCCCCGCTCGCTGGAGCGCGAAGATCGTCCGTGCGCCGGGGAGACCTTTCAGCTCGTACTCGCCGCGGCATTCGAGGGCGAGCCCCGAGCCGTCGAGCAGCTCGCGCGTGGTGGCGGAGACGAAGACGTCGCCCGGACCGGCCAGCGCCGCGCATCGCGCGGCGGTGTGCACGCCGACGCCGCGCGGCTGTCCGCCGACGAGCTCGACCTCGGTCGTGTGGATGCCGACGCGGACCCGCATGCCGAGGTCCGCGACCGCCGGGTCCATGAGCGCCCCGGCGCGGACGGCGCGCGATGCGCCGTCGAACAGGGCCAGGAATCCGTCGCCCGTGGAGACGATCTCGCGTCCGCCGAAGCGATCGATCGCGGCGCGGATGCGCGCGTTGTGCTCGTCGAGGACGTTGGTCCAGGCGGAATCGCCGAGGCGCTGGAGCATGGCGGTCGACCCGACGACGTCGCTGAAGAGCACGGTCGCGAGCACGCGCTCCCCGAGCCCTTCGGGCCCCACGCCGAAGGTGTGGGCGCTCGTGAACTCGATCGACTCCCACGGCTCGTCGCCGAAGACGAGCACGTCGTGGCCCGGGGGGATCGCGTAGGCGTCGCCCTTCTGGATGACGATCTCGGTGCCGTCGTCCATCGTGACCCGGATCGAGCCCGAGATCGCGTAGCCGACGTGGCGGTTCCGGCAGGACGGCGTCCGGACCACCGGTGCGACGTCCTTCGACCAGCGCCACCCGGGCGACAGGACGAAACGGCCGACGGCGACGTCGTCGAGGCGGGCGACCTCGACGCGGCCGCTCGGGAACGCGCGCACCTCGTCCGGCGCGGCGAAGCTCTTTCGCTGTGGTCGCGGCATCGGGTCCGCGGGTCATGACCGCGGAGCGCGGCGTTTCGTGACAGGTCCCCCCGCCGGCAGGTCCCCGCCGCGCGCTGTCACGAAACCGCGGCGTGCCCGGTCTAGCGCACGGAAGCAGGGCGCACGCGGTGTGCGCGCGGCGCCGTTCGAAAGGAGGCACGCAATGAAGATCGTCGTCATCGGAGGCACCGGCCGCATCGGCAGCCGGGTCGTGCGCATGCTCGGAGAGAAGGGACACGAGGCGCTGGCCGCCTCGCCGAATACCGGTGTCGACGCCACGACCGGTCGTGGCCTTGACGCGGCGCTCGCGGGCGCGCAGGTGGTCGTTGACGTCTCGAACGCGCCGTCCTTCGAGGAGGCCGCGGCCCGCGCCTTCTTCGAGAGCGCGGGCCGCAACCTGGCGGAGGCCGAGCGGCGGGCCGGCGTCGCGCATCACGTGCTCCTCTCGGTCGTCGGCACCGACCGGCTGCAGGACAGCGCCTACTTCCGGGCGAAGATCGTCCAGGAGCGGATCGTCGCGCAGGCCGGCATCCCGTACACGGTCGTGCGGGCCACGCAGTTCTTCGAGTTCCTCGATGCGATCGCCGACTCCGGGACGAGCGGCGATCGCGTGCGCCTCCCGGGCGCCAGCTTCCAGCCGATCGCCGCAGGCGACGTCGCCGACGCCGTCGTCGACGCTGCGCTCGCGGCGCCGCTGAACGGTACGGTCGAGGTGGCGGGCCCCGAGCGGATGCCGCTCAGCGACTTCGTCGCGCGCTACCTCAAGGAGAAGAACGATCCGCGCGAGGTCGTGACCGATGCCGCCGCCGGCTACTTCGGCGCGCATCTCGACGACGGCTCGCTGGTGCCCGCGCAGGCGCCACGCACCGGACGAACGCGGCTCGACGACTGGATGCGCCAAGCGGCGGTGCACTGACGGGGGGCGGGTGGTCGTGCGCGATCGGGTGGCCGTCGTCACGGGCGGCAGCTCCGGCATCGGGCGCGCGACGGCGCTCCAGCTCCGAGCAGGGCGCGAAGGTGCTCGTCACCGGACGCGGCCCGGCGGCGCTCGCGGCGACGGCCGCCCAGCCGCCGAACCGCATGGCCCTCACCGCCGCCCGGCCGTGCCGCAGGACGTGACCCGCACGATCGCGCCGCCCTCGACCGGGGACCGCGTCGACGGAATCCGGCGCGCTGACCGGGACGATGGGGCTGTGGCGGAGCAGGCGGAGGCCGTGAAGGAGCGGAAGCGCGCCGGCATCCCGCTCGGGTGGCGCGGGGAGCCGCACGAGGCGGCGCGCTGGATCGTGCGGCTCGCCGGTCCGGACGCCGAGGGGTGACGGGACAGATGGCCGCCGTCGACGGGGGGCTCGGACGACGTGATCGCCGCGCGTCCGCGTCAGGGCGCCGCGGCGCCGAGGTCCGCCGCGCGGGCGATGCCGGCGAGCTTGTCGGGATGCATGACCCAGAAGATGCGATCGATCGTCGGGCCCGTCGTGTGGATCGCCAGCAGGGCGTAGGGCCGGCCCTCGCGTCGGATGAGCAGCGCGGCGCGACCGTTGGCCTCGACCGGGGTGATCGTCGCATCGACCCAGAGCCAGCGCGAGATCGCCACGAGGAAGTGCGCGACCCGATCGCGCCCCGCGACCGGCCGTCGCGCCGCCCGCACCACGCCGCCGCCGTCCGACATGCTGACCACCTCGGGCGTGAACAGCCCGACCAGCGACGCCATGTCGCCTGCCCGTGCCGCGACGAGGAACGCATCGAGCAGGCGGCGCTGCTCGTCCACGTCCACGTGCGTGCGCCGTTCGGCGGCGAGGTGCTTGCGCGCCCGGCTCGCGAGCTGGCGCGCGTTGGCCTCGCTCACCTGGAGGGTTTCGGCGATCTGGGCGTAGGAGTGGTCGAACGCCTCGCGCAGCACGTAGGCGGCGCGCTCGAGCGGCGGCAGCCGCTCGAGGAGGAGGAGCACCGCGAGCTCGAGCGCTTCGCCGCGCTCGGCCCCGAGGCCCGGATCGGCGCTCGTGTCGATCGGCTCGGGCAGCCACGGCCCGAGGTAGGCCTCGCGCCGTACCCGGGCGGACTGGGCGGCGGTGATGGCGAGCCGCGTCGTCGTGGTGGCGAGGAAGGCCGCCGGATGGACGACCACGTCGCGGTCGGTCGCCTGCCAGCGGAGCCAGGTCTCCTGCACGACGTCCTCGGCCTCCGGCACGCTGCCGAGCATGCGGTACGCGATGCCGAACAGGCGCGGCCGGGCGCGTACGAACGCCGACGTCGCGTCGTCGAGCGCGGGCGTCTCGTCCGTCGGATCGGAGGCCACGCGCGCGTTCTACCCACGGCCCGGACCATCTACCAGCGGGGCCCGAGCGGGGACGACGTCCTCCCGCCGAGGTTGACCGGCATCGGCTCCGACGGATAGGGGGGCGCCTCATGCGCCACCTCGTCGTCGCCGTCATCGCCGTGACCGCCGCGCTCGCCGTCGCCGGCGAGACGACGCGCAAGGAGGACGCCGGCCTGCGTTACTCCCTGCCCACCACCTGGCAGCGGGTGCCGGCGCCGTCGGACATGCGCGCGGCCCAGTACCGCATCCCCCGCGCCGGCACCGACACCGAGGACGGCGAGCTCGTCCTCTTCTTCTTCGGCAAGAGCCAGGGGGGCGGCGTGGAGCAGAATCTCGAGCGCTGGTTCAGCCAGTTCACGCAGCCCGACGGCCGTCCGACGAAGGAGGTCGCGGTGATCGCGAAGCGCAAGGTCGGGGGCCTCGAGATCACCGACGTCGACCTGAGCGGCACCTACAAGCCGGGCGTGATGGGCGGCGGCGGCGGCGCCGAGAAGCCGCACTACCGCATGCTGGCGGCGATCGTGGAGGGCGAGGGCGGCCCGTGGTTCTTCCGCGCGACCGGCCCCGACACGACGATCCGCGATGCGCAGAGCGACTTCGGCGACCTGCTCGGCAGTCTCGAGCCGCATCCCCGCTGAGCCGCGGCTGCTCAGCCGCGGCGGCGTAGCCGGGCGACGAGCCCCGGGTCGCTCGCCACGTCGATGGCCGTCCAGGCGAGCGCCGTGGCGCCGTCGAGCACGGCGCGATCGGCCGACGGCGTCGCGCACGCGGCCGTGAACTCCGGCTGGTGATTCACCGCCGGAAACGACTCGACGCCGATCATCGGATGGATCGACGGCAGGGCGAGCGAGACGTTGCCCATGTCGGTCGAGCCGGCGGCGCGCTCCAGGATGGCGCGGACGTCCGGGAAGCTGCGGCCGAGCGCCTCGGCGTTGCGGCGGTAGAGCTCCGCCAGGTGCGGCTCGTGGTGCATCTCGGCGTATGGCGCCCCGACGTCGGCGACGTCCATGCGGCTGCCGGTGGCGAGCGCTCCGGCCTCGAAGCAGCGCAGGACCTTCTCACGGATCTCGCCGAGGTCGGCGAGCGTCTGCGCGCGCACGATGTAGCGCGCGCAGGTGTGGGCGGGGACGACGTTGGGCGCCGAGCCGCCGCGCGTGACGATGCCGTGGACGCGGTCGGTGCGGCGGATGTGCTGGCGCAGGAGGCCGATGGCGGTCTGCGCGATGGTGAGGGCGTCGGCGGCGTTGACGCCGCGCTCGGGGAAGGCGGCGGAGTGCGCCTCCTTGCCGAAGTAGTTGACGTCGAACTCGGAGAAGGCGAGCACCGGCGGCTCGACCACGTCGACCGGCGCGGGATGCACCATCATGGCGCAGTGCACGCCCGAGAAGACGCCGCGCTCGAGCATGAGGATCTTGCCGCCGCCCGCCTCCTCGGCCGGCGTGCCGAGGACGTGCACCGTGAGCCCGACGTCGTCCGCGACGCGCGCCGCGGCGATGCCCGCGCCGATCGCCGCGGCGGCGATGAGGTTGTGGCCGCAGGCGTGGCCGATGTCGGGCAGACAGTCGTACTCGGCGCAGATCGCGACGTGGAGCGGGCCCGAGCCGGCGGTCGCCTCGAACGCCGTCGGCAGGCCCGCGACGCCGCGCTCGACGCGGAAGCCCGCGGCGTCGAGGGCGTCGGCGCACCAGCCGGCGGCGCGCTCCTCCTCGAACGCCAGCTCCGGGTAGGTGTGGATGCGGCGGTGCAGCGCCAGGAGATCGGGTTCGGCGTGCCGGATGCGCTCGCGTGCCGCGTCCTTGGGCGTCATCGGGCGAGCCTCGCAGAGCCTCTTGCGCACCGTCAAGCCGCCTCGTCACGACCCCGTTGACCGCTCGATGAGCCCCTCCCTATATCGACCGCATGTGGGACGGACTGCCGGTCGTCGACGCCGACGCGCACAAGATGGAGAACCCGGTCGTCTTCTTCGACTACCTGGACGCCCCGTACCGCGCGCGCCTGCGCGCCCGGCGCGACCGCTTCGGGCAGCAGCGGCTCGTGATCCGCGACGTCGACCCGCAGACCGGCCGCCCGGAGCTGGAGCGCCTCTTCCCGCAGCCCGAGGGCCCGGGCAAGGGCGCGTTCGCCGCCATCCATCCCGAGACCGCCATCGGCGGCGTCTTCAACCGCATCCGCGTGCAGCACATGGACCGCGAGGGCGTCGACGCGCAGGTGCTCTACGGCTCGATGACGCTCAGCTTCGAGGCGATCATCGACCCCGAGCTCGCGGTCGCCTGCATGCGCGCCTACAACGACTACATCGCCGACGACTGTCGGCCGTGGGCGGGGCGGCTCTTCCCGGTCGGGTTCGTGTCGCTGGTCGACGTCGGCGAAGCGACGAAGGAGCTGCGCCGCTGTGTCGAGGAGCTCGGCATGGTCGGCGTGCACGTGCCCCCGAGCCTGCCGGTGCCGCACCCCGCGGCGCGCGACGCCTTCCCGCACGTGCGCCTGCCGAAGCACCTCTCGCATCCCGACTTCGCGCCGATCCTCGCCGCCGCGGAAGCGCTCGACGTCGCCGTCGGCGTGCACGGGTCGCCCGGCGTCTACATGCCGGCGGGCATCGCCGAGCAGGTCGACACGTTCGTCCTGTCGCACATCTTCGGACACCGGAACCAGATGCAGATGGCGCTCGCGACCTGCGTCTTCGACGGCGTCTTCGACCGCTTCCCGGCGCTGCGCCTGGGCTTCCTCGAGGCCGGCTGCGGTTGGCTCCCCGACCTGATCCACGCCTTCCACGAGCACTGGGAGAAGCGCATCCGCGACTTCCAGCCGCATACGAAGGTCCCCGGTGCGCAGTTCGCACGCGAGCTGCTGCGCGAGAAGGTCGGCCGCGCGCAGAAGCGCCAGCCGCTGCGCAAGGCGAAGCAGGCGTGGGACCTCTGGCGCGCGACCACGCACGAGGAGCGGACCGCCGCCGGCGCCGCCGAGTTCCTGCACGAGCACCGGCACCTCGACCACGATCCCGTCGACTTCTTCCGCCGCGGGCAGATCTACGTGAGCTTCGAGTCCGACGATCCGGCGCCCGCGTACCTGCGCGAGGCCCTCGGTCCGCTGGGCGAGGACGTCGCGTGCTTCAGCGCCGACTACGGACACTGGGACGGCGTTCTCACCGACTGCGTGAAGAACGTGGCCACGACGCGCGAGTACGGCCGCGAGCATCTCGCCAAGCTGCTGGCGGGGAACTGCCTGCGCTTCTACGGCAAGCGCCTCGCCACGGCGGTGGAGCGACTCGCGGCGGCGTCCTGACGGGCGCGACCGCTAGTGCGTGGTCCCGCGGAGCACGGCACCATCGGGGTGACGGCCCCCTTTCTACGGGCCGCCGGCACGCAGGAGCAGCCTCGGGTGTCCAGGATATTCCACGTCCGTCCGCTCTGCTGGACGGATGGCGGGCAGCGCCGCTGGGTGTGTGTGCGTCCGCATTGGGCTCGATATCGAGCGCGGATGGTATCCGCCTTGCAAGATGCCGGCATGGATCTCCCGGCGGCGTTCCTGCAGTCGTTCAATCGGATGCTTTCCCCGGACTTCCTTGCACTGATCGGCCTATTCGCTCCGGTGCACCAGGCGCTCGTCGAGCTCTTCAAGCTCACCGGTGTGAAGGTTCGTCGCTACTGGGAGGCCCTGCTGTACATCGTGTACGGCAGCGTCTACGGGGCAGGCGAAGGTCCGCGCTGGGCGTTGCTGGCGAACAAGCCCATCGGCACGATTCCGGCCGGCCTCTCCCCGGAGCTGCGGCGGGACTGGTGGGACGGGCCACAGCGACGTCTGATCGAGAGCTTCGTGCTCCGCGCTGTGGGTGACGACCCCGTCTCGGACGTCTCGGACGCCGACGTCCAGAACGTGACACGCATCGCCCTCATGGCTGCCGGGCCCGACTGCCGGGAGGTAGTCGAGGGTCTGGACCAGCTGATCCGCAGCGGCGCTCGCGAACGCGGAGAGATCAGCATCGGCCTCGAGGCGTTCACGCCGGAGGACGCTCGGATCCGCGAGACCGTCGCCCGCTGGCTGGAGATGCTCGGTCAGGTCGAGCGCGTGAACCCGGGGCTGCTCCAGACCTGGCGGGACGCGTTCGTGGAAGCGTTCGTTCCGGGCGTCATGCGCGCGGAGCGCGAGCTGGCGAACGCGATCAAGGCGGCCGAGTACCGCTACCACCGCCAGCTGCACTGGGCCTCCATCGCTTTCGCAGCCGTCGAGGCTGGGCTCGTCACCGCCATGCTGCGCAACGCTCCCCTCGACGGGCCCCCGGCTGCAATGCCCGACACGTGGTCGGTGTCCGCGATGCCCGTCGTATTCCTCGCCGCGTTCGGGCTGCTGTTGGTCGCTCCGCGAGTCTCGAAGAGCCTGACCGACTCGCTGGTCGGGCTTGGCGCACGCCTTCGTGGCTGATCGCCGGCGCCTGCTCGTGGGCACCGTGACGGCGCGGAGTGCGCGCTTGCGGCTCGACGGCTGGCCGTCGCCGCCGTGCCCCGTTCGCCTCACGCCGCCGCACGGCACGCTCTGCCGCTTCGACGTGGCGGATCGGCCGGCGCCGGTGACGAC
Source organism: bacterium (assembly GCA_026129405.1). Lineage (NCBI taxonomy): Bacteria > bacterium. The sequence goes on along the minus strand of JAHCID010000007.1, from coordinate 220,232 downwards.
CTGGGTCGTGGACTTCGCCAACCTCGTCCCGGATACGCACTATGTCGCCGACCTCGGGCCGTTCGGTGGCAGTACCGTCGGGTTTCGGACCGCGCCCGCAGGGCTCGACGCCCACACCTCCTTCGGGCTCTCGCTCCTCTCCTGCTACTTTCCCTCGGACCAGTTCGTGGGCCGCGCGGGACGGGTGCTCGGTCGCCTCGCGGCGCGCTCGAGCCCGCCGCACCTGAACGTGCTCTGCGGCGATCAGATCTACGCCGACGTGCCGTCGGACTGGACGCGCGACGATCCCACGCTGGTCTACGCCCGGCGCTACGAAGCAGCGTGGGCCCCCGGGCGTCTCGGCCCGCTCCTCGCGGGCGGCGCGAATGTCTTCGCGTGCGACGACCACGAGTACTGGAACAACTACCCGGAGACGACGATCTGGCTGTCGCGCAGCTGGTGGAGCTGGGCGCAGTGGGCCGACGCTGCTCGCGCAGCGAACTGGGGAGAGCAGGGGCAATGGAACTTCGCACCCGGCATCACCGGGGGAGCGGCGGAGAAGCGCGCCTGGTGCGCATGGCGGCAGGCGGACGTCGATCTGTTCGTCGCGGACACGCGGACCGACCGCGCGAGTCCCGATCATTCCCGGTGTCCCACGGTCCCGGACGGCGAATGCCCGCACAGGCTGCGACGGTCCCACCTGATGACCGCTGCGCAACGCCATGCGCTCCACGCATGGATCGCGAGCGTGCCTCGGCTCGGCATCCTCGTGCTCGGGCAGCCCATCCTGGCGGCGGCGACGTCGTGGAGCGACTTCGACACCACGTTGGCAGACTACGACGATTACGACGACCTCATCGCCTCGCTGCGATGGGCAATCGCGACGCGCGGAGTCAGCTTCATCGTACTGTCCGGCGACATCCACTGGAGCCGACTCGTGCGCTGGCGGTGCCGGACGGCGTCGCGACCCGATGCCATGCTCATCGAGTTCGTGACCTCACCGCTCGCGCGGGTCGGGCTGCCGAGCATCGTTTCGACCCGTGCGGACGTCGGTAGACGCGCGGATCCGAAGCTCGACGGCGCCGCGCGCGGTGCGCTGCTGCGCAGACTACCGCATTTCGACGAAGGAACTATCTTCGCCACCAACGAGCACGCCATCGGGTTCTTGACCATCCGGCGCGCCGGCCATGAACTGCTCGCCGAGTTCGAGGTCGAGAGCCTGGACACCCAACGTGTGGCCGACGATCGCTGGAGCGGGGGACGCTGGCCCTGTCGCGCGACGCTCGTGGTGTGAGGCCCTTCGCACCCGATCGTTTCGGCGCGACGTCCAGGGGGCGGGCCGCCGCGCAGCTGGACGCCGGCGGCCTTTCGGCTCTCGGCTCGAACACGCCCGCCACCCGCTCGCGGTGTGGTTGGAAACTGGAGCGAGAGGACACGACGAATGGGCAGGCCCGTTGCGGCTCGAGTCCACGAGGGTGGATCGCGCCGACGCGGCCGTGCGATGCTGGCCGCCATGCAGATCGACGTCCTGCCGCCCGTCGGACCGCGCAAGTTTCTGCGCCGCCGCCGCGAAGCGCTCGCGGCCCTGCGCTTCGAGGGCTTCGGCGTCGAGCAGGTGGGCGCCACGCTCGGCGCCGAGATCGCCGGCCTCGACCTGCGCCGCCCGCTCGACGACGCGACTTCGCGGAGCTCCGGCGCGCGCTGCTCGCGTTCAAGGTCCTCTTCTTCCGCGACCAGGACCTCTCGCCGGCCGAGCACGCCGCCTTCGGCCGCCGCTTCGGCGAGCTCGAGGTGCACCCGTTCCTGCCCGCGCCGGAGGGCTGCCCCGAGGTCGTGCTGCTGGCGAAGAACGAGGCGATCGGCGGCTACGAGAACGGCTGGCACTCCGACGTGACCTGGCGCGTGGCCCCGTCGCTGGGCTCGATCCTGCGCTGCCGCGAATGTCCGCCGGTCGGTGGCGACACGCTCTTCGCCGACATGGCGGCCGCCTACGAAGGATTGCCCGAAGCGGTGAGGGAGCGGATCGACGGCCTGCGGGCGGTGCACGACTTCACGATCACCTTCGGACGCATGCTCTCGCCGGAGAAGCTCGCCGAGAAGCAGCGCGAGTACCCGCCGGTCTCGCACCCGATCGTGCGCACGCATCCGCAGACGGGCGAGAAGGTGATCTACGTGAACCGCGGCTTCACCAGCCACGTCGAGGGCATGGAGCGCGACGAGAGCGCCCGTCTCCTGAGCTACCTCTACCAGCAGGCGAGCTGCCCCGAGTACCAGGTGCGCTTCCACTGGCGGAAGGACTCGATCGCCTTCTGGGACAACCGCTCGACGCAGCACTACGCCAGCTCGGACTACTGGCCCGAGGTGCGCGTGATGGAGCGCGTGACGGTGGCCGGCGACCGGCCCTACTGACGCGGGCCGGGCACCGACCGCCGGATCGGCGTTCCGATCCAGGGCGGCGGACGCGTTGTCTCGGGGGCCGGACGGTCGGGGCGCACGAGCGCCTGCCGGGGCGACGCGATGCGTGTCTCCGGGCTGGCGGAGAGCGAGGCATCGAGATTGCTAGTCAGAGATTCCAGTGCCCCTGGAATCCAAGCGCGAGGCGACGGCGCAGCTGGCGGGCGTCGCGATCGTGGTGGCGGGCCTCGTTGCCGGCACGCTCTGGCGTGACGTCCCGCTCGTATCGTCCCGGCCTCACGAGGCGGCGAGCCTCGACGACGGAGCGCGTGTGTCGGCCGCCCCCGCCCGCCTCTGGCAGGACCCGCTCCAGGCCGTGGACGCCCACGTCGCCGCATGTAAGCGCAGGAGTCCGAACGCGGGCTGCGGTGATGCGGGCCCGACGCTTCCACTCCCTCAGGGAACGCGCGTTCTGCCCGTCGTGCTGCGCTCGGGTGGGACGCCGGACGACGCGGAAAGTCGCCTGCGGGATCGCTACGCCGTCGTGGCGGCGCTCGGGAAGACCGGCTACGTCCCGAGCGACGAGGAGCACGTGCGCTACCGGGTCGTATCGGCCGACGGGACCGGCTCGGCGATCCCGTTCGAGGTGTATACGCGGAACGCGTTACGGCCCGACCCTGATCCCGGGCGGCCGACCCACGTGCTGGTGCTCTGGATCACGGTGAACCTGCTCGGTGCGCGGCCGATCGACGATCTCGCCGAGATCGTCCAGGTCCTGGCGCCAGGGCAGCGGGGGCCGGTGCACGTGATCGGTCCGCGCGGCTCGCGGGGGCTCGTCGCGCTGCTCCGCGGGGTCGAGGGCGTGCCGGTCGGTCTCCCGTTCCGGATGCTCTTCCACTCGCCGTGGGCCACGGTCGACCAGGGGACGCTGGACGCGGAGCTTGGCAGCCGCAAAAAGTACGAGCGCCTCGCGAGGCAGCTGTCGCGACGCGGCGCCACGATCACTCGTCACATCGCCGACGACGGTCGGCTCGCCCGCACGCTCGTCGACGAGCTCGCGCTTCGCGGCCTGGACCTGGGGAAGGGCCGTCGCGACGCGGTGGCGCTGGTCACCGAGTGGGATACGTTCTACGGGCGAGCGTTCCCGAGCACGTTCGAGCGGAAGCTCAGCGCCCACGCCGCCAACAAGCCGCCACTTTGCATCGAGGGGGAGGGGGAGTGCACTCCGCTGTATCGGTTCGCGTATCTTCGTGGACTGGACGGGAGCCTCGCCCGCGAGCGCAAGGCGGCCTCTGACAAGAGCGGGAACGGGGGCGGGCGCCTCGTGCCGACCGTGGAGGAGCTGCGGCGGTGGCGCGAAGCCCTCGAGCGCCCCGAAGGCAACGGTCAGCTCGACTATCTACGGCGGGTAGCCGACCGCATCGAGGCCGTGAATCGCCGCCTACGAGCAGCGGACGAGTGCGGATTGGGCCGACGCCTCCTCGATCACTGTCGTCGCATCGGTGCCATCGGCGTCCTGGGCACGGATGCGTACGATAAGCTGCTCGTCCTCCAGGCACTGCGTCCGCGCTTCCCCGATGTCGTCTTCTTCACGACGGACCTGGACGCGGTCATGCTGCACCCGGCCGAGCTCGCGTGGACGCGAAACCTCGTCGTGGCCTCCGGGTTCGGGTTGCAGGTGCATTGGCAGCAGCAGGGCGGCGTGCCGCCGTTTCGCGACGCGTACCAGACGGCTCTCTATGCGGCGACGCTGGCCGCGTTGAGTCGGGATGCGCCGCCGAACGGGAGCACCCCAGGCCTACATCGCGACGCGTTGCCGCCGCGCCTCTTCGAGGTCGGTCGCTACGGCGCCATCGATCTCAGCATCGACGATGCCACCCCGGCGAACGGCATCCGCCACCCGCAGCCTCCCGATCTGCTCGGATTGCAGACCGATGCGTTCTGGCGATTGGCGCGCGTGGACGGCGTGCTCCTCCTCGGGCTCGTGATCGTCGGGGTGCTTCTGGCGGCGCCGGCGCTGCCGAACCGCGCGAGCGCCGCCGAGACGCGCCTCCGCGGGCTCGCCGTCGTCGCCGTCGCCGCCGCGCCGATCCTGGTCGTACTGCTCCTCGTGTGGGAGACGATGGGACACGGTGAGCCCCTCTCCCTGGCCGACGGGGTCAGCACCTGGCCGACGACCGTGCTGGACGGATGGACCACCCTCATCGCGCTCGGCCTCATCGTGCGTATCCACCATGCGCTCGCGGCGAGCGACTCGCAGATCGCGGCGGACTACGGCTGGCAGACCGGCTTCGCAGGGGGGGCGACGGGGCTGCGGGAGGTACTGTACGACGCGGCGAGGGGACGAATGCATCCGAGCCTTCGGGTGAAGGGTGGGAGCGCCGCGCCCGCGGTCACCGCCCACGATCTCTGGAAGGGCTACATCATGCGAGGGACGCCGAGGGTGCGCTACCTGCGCGCTCTCGCCGGGGCGCTGCTGTTCCTCGCGACGGCCTGGTGCTTGCTCGCGATGCTCGGCTTTCCGCGCGTGCCGGCGCGCGGGGCGGTCGCGCGTGGGAGCAGCGTGATCGTCGGGATCGTCTGCATGGCGGCCGTCGTCTATCTGAACTTCATGGTGGTGGACGTCAGCCGCCTGGCGGTACGCTTCATCGACGAGCTGGGCGCCCTGAGCCAGCCGTGGACGGACGCGGAACTCGCGGAGCGCAGCGCGGCTTGGGGAACGGGAATCCTCGGGGCTCGGGAGCTCGCCCGCATTCGTCTCATCGAGCGGCACAGTGACTGCGTAGCGCCGTTCGTCTTCTATCCGGGGCTGGCGATAGCTTTGATGCTGGCGGCCCGCAGCACGCTTCTGGACGCCTGGGCGTTCCCGCCCAGCCTTCTCGTCATCCTCGGTCTTCTCGCGGCGTCGGTCGTCGCGTGCGCGATCTTCGTTCGTCGTGCCGCCCAGCGAGCCAGAATCGCGGCCCTGGCCCGGATGCGGGAGCAGTCGTGGCGGCTCGCGGCCTCTGCGGATCCCGAGGACGCGGCGCTGCGCAAGGAGGCCGAGGTCGCGATCGAACGCATTCAGGCTCTCGATGGCGGGGCCTTCGCCCCGTTGTCGCAGCATCCGATCGTCGCGGCGGTGCTCGTGCCTTCGGGAAGCCTCGGGATGCTCGCGTTGCTCGAGGGCACGTTCTCGCGCTGACGATCGAGGCGGGGCCCAAGGACGCGGCGCCCGCTTCACATGCCGATCGGGCCGCCGCCCGACGATGCATGGCGCGCCGGCAGCGCAGGAAGCGGCACCCCAAGTCGCTCTCGTCGGGCGCCGGGCAGATTCCCGCTCACCCCTCCGACCGGCGTCCCACCGGGCGGATCAGCCCCTCCTGCGCGACGCTGACGACGAGCCGTCCGTCGCGCGAGAACAGGTGCCCCATGGTGAAGCCGCGCGCCCCGCCGGCGAAGGGCGACTCCTGCGCGTACAGCAGCCACTCGTCGGCGCGGAACGGGCGGTGGAACCACATGGCGTGGTCGAGGCTGGCCATCACGTAGGCCGGGTCGTTCCAGGGGATCGCGTGCGGCAGGGCGGCGGTGTCGAGCAGCGTCAGGTCCGACGCGTAGCAGACGACGCACTGATGGATCAGTGGATCGTCGGGCAGCCGGCCGCTGGCGCGGATCCAGACGAGCTGCTTCGGCGGGCGCTTCGTCGGCTTGAACGGGTTGCCGGCGACGACCGGGCGGATCTCGATCGGCCGGTCGCGCGACAGCCACTCGAGCGCCTCCTTCGGCAGCGTGTCGCGCACCTTCTCGAGCCGCTCCGCCGCGGACGGCAGCGTGTCGGGATCGGGGGCCTCGGGCATCGCCATCTGATGCTCGGGGCCCTCCTCGAGCGGCTGGAACGACGCCGCCAGGTTGAAGATCGCCTTGCCGTGCTGGATCGCGACCACGCGCCGGGTGGCGAACGTCTTGCCGTCACGGATGCGGTCGACGTCGTAGAGGATCGGCACCGTCGGGTCGCCGGGGCGCAGGAAGTAGGCGTGCAGCGAGTGCACCTGGCCGCGCTCGACGGTACGGCCGGCGGCGACCAGCGCCTGGCCCGCGACCTGGCCGCCGAAGACGCGCTGGCGGTTCTCGTCCGGGCTGCGGCCGCGGAACATGTTCACCTCGATCGCTTCGAGGTCGAGGATCCCGAGCAGCTGATCGACGGCGGCCTGCATGCGGGGCTTCTCGCACGCCCCGGTGTCCGATGCGACCGGCTTGCGCGTCGGGACGAGCGGTGGTCTGACTGCCGGTCATGCGCGCCGCCGTCCTCCGCGATCGGCAGATCGTCGTCGACACCGTGCCCGATCCGCAGCCCGGCTCCGGCGAGATGCTGGTTCGGACGCTCGCCTGCGGCATCTGCGGCTCCGACCTGCACGCGATGCACCACGCCGACAAGATGGTCGAGGCGGCGCGCGAGAGCGGGGCGCCGTTCGTGATGGACCCGACGCGCGACATCGTCATGGGCCACGAGTTCTGCGCCGAGGTGCTGGAGTACGGGCCCGACGCGAGCGGCATGGCGAAGCCGGGCGAGCGCGTCGTCTCGATGCCCATCCTCTTCCGCGGCACGGGCATCCAGGGCGTCGGCTACTCGAACGACGTCCCCGGCGGCTACGGCGAGCTGATGGTGCTGTCCGCCGCGATGGCGCTGCCGGTGCCGAACGGCCTGCCGACGCACCAGGCGGCCATGACCGAGCCCATGGCGGTCGGGCTGCACGCGGTCGAGAAGGCGCGGCTCGACGCGCGGGTCGACGCGGCGCTGGTGGTCGGCTGCGGGCCGGTCGGGCTCGCCGTCGTCGCGGCGCTGAAGCTGAAGGGGGTCGAGCCCATCGTCGCCGCCGACTACTCGCCGCTGCGCCGCCAGCTGGCGACGACCATGGGCGCGCACGCGGTCGTCGACCCCGCCGCGACGCCTACCATGCAGGCCTATCGCCAGGCCGCGGACCTTCGTCCCGCCGTGATCTTCGAGTGCGTCGGCGTCCCCGGCGTGCTGCGCGAGCTCATGCGCAGCGCGCCGCAGGGCGCGCGCATCGTCGTCGCCGGCGTCTGCATGGAGGACGACGTCATCAAGCCGATCATGGGCATCAACAAGGAGCTGAGCCTCCAGTTCGTGCTCGGCTACACGCCCGGCGAGTTCATGGACACGCTCGGGCATCTCGCCGAGGGACGCATCGACGTCGCGCCGCTCGTCACCGGCACCGTCGGCGTCGCGGGCGTCGCGGACGCGTTCCGGACCCTCGCCACGCCGGACGCGCACGCGAAGATCGTCGTCGAGCCCTGGCGCGCCTGATCGGCTCAGCGACCGAGGCCGCCCGGTACGGCCGTGGGGCCGGACTCGGGGCGGATGCCGAACATCACCGTGACCCGCTGGCCCGAGGCGACGTCCGCCACGGCCTCGGGCGTGAGCTGGAGCTCGATGCGCCGGCCGCCGGCGTCGAGGGTGAAACGTCCCGCCGCACGCTCGAGCGACGTCACGGTGCCGGTCAGCATCGTCTCGCCCATGGCGGCGCCGGTGGGGACGCCGCCGCCCGGTCGCATCGGCGAGCCGTCGTCCGGCTGCGCCGGTACCAGCCCCGGCGTGCCGGCGGCGAGGACCGTGGCGAGCGCGAGCGTCGGTGTGCGTCTGCCCATGTGCGTAGCTCCCCGCCGCCGGCGCGGCGCACGCTCCGGCGCTGCAAGGCTCCATGCCAGCGTCGCCGCGCGCTCGCGGCGCGATCGCCGGGTGACGTTCTGCAAGAATCGCCCTGCGCGCCGCGGAGGTTTGTTCATCGCGCGCGGCGCGTGCGGCGGAAAGCCCAGCGTTCGTCGGCGCGCGTCGCTGGCACCTGCGTTGCTTTCCGAGGCGCCGATGACCGCCATCGTTGCACCCCCCGCGCGCGGCGACGCATCGCCGCCGGCGGCGTTCGCCGCGCACGGCCGGAGCGGACGTGGCGTGCGCCGTCGACCCGTCGGCGTCGAGCCGGGCGACGGCGGTGCGCTGGTGCGCGTCTGGGCGCCGCGCGCGACGCGGGTCGCGCTCGCCTCGCCGTCGCTCGCGGCGCCGGCGCCGCTCGTCGCCGAGGCCGGCGGCTACTTCGCGGCGCGGGTCGACGGGCTCTACGCGGGCGACCGCTATGCCTTCCTGCTCGACGGGGGCGATCCGTTGCCCGACCCGGCGTCGCGCGCGCAGCCCGACGGCCCGCACGGCTGGTCGCAGGTCGTCGATCCGACGGCGTTCGTCTGGCACGACGCCGAGTGGCCCGGTCTCGGCACGCACGGGCTCGTGCTCTACGAGCTGCACGTCGGCACGTTCACGCCCGAGGGGACCTTCGCGGCGGCGGCGGCGCGGCTCGCGGGGCTGCGCGACGTCGGCGTCACCGCCGTCGAGGTGATGCCGATCGCCGAGTTCCCCGGCCGCTTCGGCTGGGGCTACGACGGCGTCGCGCTATGGGCGCCGAGCCGGCTCTACGGCACGCCCGACGACGTCCGCCGCTTCGTCGACGCCGCCCACGCGCACGGCCTCGGCGTCCTGCTCGACGTCGTCTACAACCACCTCGGCCCGGACGGTTGCCACCTCGAGCGCTTCGCGTCCGCCTACTTCACCGACCGCTACGAGAACGAGTGGGGCAAAGCGCTCGACTTCGATGGTCCCGAGGCCGGGCCGGTACGCGAGTTCTTCGTCGCCAACGCGGCGTACTGGATCGACGAGTTCCACCTCGACGGCCTGCGCCTCGACGCCACCCAGCAGATCTTCGACGCCTCGGCGCGCCACGTGCTGGCGGACATCGCGACCGCGGCGCGCGCCGCGGCGGCGCCGCGCACGATCGTCCTCGTCGCCGAGAACGAGCCGCAGGAGGCGCGCCTGGTGCGCCCGCCGGCCCGCGGCGGCTACGGTCTCGACGCGCTGTGGAACGACGACTTCCACCACGCCGCGGTGGTCGCGGCGACGGGCCGGCGCGAGGCCTACTACACCGACTACGGCGGCACGCCGCAGGAGCTCTACTCGGCGCTGCGCTGGGGCTTCCTCTATCAGGGCCAGCGCTATCTCTGGCAGCGCGCCCGCCGCGGCACGCCGGCGCTCGATCTCGACGCCACCGCGTTCGTCACCTTCCTCGAGAACCATGACCAGGTGGCGAACGGGCCCGGCGGCCGGCGGCTCGCGGCACGGGTCGCCCCCGCGCGGCTGCGCGCCCTGACGGCGCTGCTCCTCCTCGGGCCGGCGACGCCGATGCTGTTCCAGGGTCAGGAGTACTGGGCGAGCGCTCCGTTCCACTACTTCGCGGACCACCGGCCCGACCTGGCGCGCGCCGTGGCCGAGGGCCGGCGCGCGTTCCTGCGTCAGTTCCCCTCGCTCGCGACGGACGCCATGCAGGCCGCGCTGCCGGATCCGCACGACCCCGAGACGTTCGCGCGCTGCCGCCTCGACGACGCCGAGCGCACGCGCCACGCCCACGTGACCCGGCTCCATCGCGATCTGCTGCGCCTGCGGCGCGCCGAGCCGGCGATCGCGCAGCAGCGCGCCGACCGCATGCACGGCGCGGTGCTCGCGCCGGCGGCGCTCGCGCTGCGCTTCGTGCACGAGCGCGGCGACCGACTGCTGCTGCTGAATCTCGGCGCCGACGTGCTGCTGGCGCCGGCGCCCGAGCCGTTGCTGGCGTCGCCGACGCGCCACGGCTGGTGCGTGCTCTGGAGCTCCGAAGGCCCGGCGTACGGCGGCGCCGGCATCCCGGCCGTGGAGGGGGACGACGGCTGGCATCTTCCGGGGCAGGCCGCCGTCCTGCTCCGTCCCGCCGACGAGGAGACATGACTCCGATAGATCCCCGACCGCACGCCATCGTGCGCCGCGTGGCCTGGGCCCGCGGCGACGCCCCGGAGCTGCTCGCGACGCGGGAGTGGCTCGTCACCAACGGCCTCGGCGGCTACGCCAGCGGCACGCTCGGCGGCGTCGCGACGCGGCGCTACCACGGCCTGCTCGTCGCCGCGCTGCCCGCCCCCATCGGCCGCATGCTCGCCGTCGCGGGCCTCGCGGAGACCCTGTGCGTCGGCGAGGACGCGCCGCTACGGCTCGGCGGCGAGGCGCCGTTCGTCGGGCCGATGCATCTTCCCACCGACGCGCTCGAGGAGGTGGCGCTCGAGGACGGCCTGCCGGTGTGGCGCTTCGCGCACGCCGGCACGGTGCTCGAGCGCCGCATCGTGATGCCGCACCTGCGCAACACCGCGCTGTGCGGCTGGACGCTGCTCGCGGCCCCCGGGCCGGTGCGGCTCGATCTGCGGCCCGAGCTCAACCTGCGGCTGCACGACCGTCCCGTCGACGGGCTCGCCGGTCGCTATCCCGGCGCGCGCTTCGAGGCGCCGCACTTCCCGTACGGCGTGGGGGAGCACGGATCCGGGATCGAGGTGCGCGCGGTGGATCTGCCGCCGGTGCGCCTGGGCGCGTACGGGCCGCGTCCGGTGCGCTTCCTGCCCGCCGAGGCGTGCGTCGAGCGGCTCTACGCCGTCGAGCGCGAGCGCGGCTACGAATCCTGCGGCCCGGTGGTCAGCCCGGGGCACTGGGAGGCGGTGCTCGCGCCGGGCGACGTCGTGACCGTCGTCGCCTCGATGCAGCCCTGGGACGAGATGGAGGCGCTCGGCTGGGAGGAGGCCCGCGCCGCCGAGGCGGCGCGGCGGCGGGAGCTGGTCGGGCGCGCCCATCCGGCGCTGCGCACCGGCGTCGGCGCGGAGCTGGCGCTCGCCGCGGATCACTTCGTGGTCACGCCGCACGCGCGCCTCGCCGACGAGGCGCTCCAGCACGCGGAGGGACACGAGGCGCGCTCGGTGGTCGCCGGCTACCATTGGTTCACCGACTGGGGCCGCGACACGATGATCGCGCTCGAAGGTCTCACGCTGCGTGCCGGCAGCCCGGCCGACGCGGCGTCCATCCTGCGCACGTTCGCGCATCACCTGCGCGACGGGCTGATCCCGAACTACTTCCCCGAGGGCGAGAGCGAAGGCGTCTACCACACCGCCGACGCGACGCTCTGGTTCGTGCATGCGCTCGGCCGCCAGGCGGCGCTCACCGGCGATCCGACGCTGCGCCGCGAGCTCATGCCCGCGATCCAGGAGATCGTCGACCGCCACGTCGCCGGCACGCGCTTCGGCATCGGCATCGACCCGGCCGACGGCCTCCTGCGCCAGGGCGCCGAGGGCTACCAGCTCACCTGGATGGACGCGAAGGTCGAGGGCTGGGTGGTGACGCCGCGGCGGGGCAAGGCGGTCGAGATCAACGCCCTCTGGTACAACGCGCTCCGTCTGGTCGCCGACTGGGCCGCGGAGGACGGCCACGCCGCGACCGCGCGCCGCCTGCTCCATCTCGCGGAGGTAGCGCGCGAGTCGTTCAACGCGCGCTTCTGGTGGGGCGCAGGTGGGTACTGCCACGACGTGGTCGACGTCGACGGCGTGGTCGGCGCGGTCGACTCGAGCCTGCGTCCGAACCAGCTGCTCGCGATCGCGCTGCCCTATCCCGTGCTCGCGCCGGAGCGCTGGCGACCCGTCGTCGAGCAGGCGCGCGACCATCTCCTCACGCCGGTGGGGCTGCGCACGCTCGCGCCCGGCCATCCGGACTACCGCCCGACCTACTGCGGCGACCTGCGCAACCGCGACGCCGCGTACCACCAGGGCACCGTGTGGGCCTGGCTCCTCGGGCCGTTCGCCGACGCCTGGCTGCGCGTGCATCCCGGCGACACCGCGACCGTGCGGGACCTCGTCGAGGCCGCGACCACGTCGGCGCTGAGCGAGGCGTGCACGGGCGAGGTGAGCGAGATCTTCGACGCCGAGGCGCCGTACTACCCGCGCGGCTGCATCGCGCAGGCGTGGAGCGTCGCCGAGCTGGTGCGCTGCACGATCGCGGGAGCGGAGGACGGCCGGCCGTGAAGGCGGCGGCCGCGGCCGGCGTCGCGACGCCGGCGCCCGAGGGCGAATCAGGGCTCGACGTCGAAGGCGCGATTGAGCGGCACGATGACGAACGTCCAGGCGATCGCGTAGATGATCGGGATCCAGGCGACCAGGAGCAGCAGCGGCGCGAACCAGTGCCCCCGCCAGAGGTGGATGAGGTTGACGCCGATCGATACGCTCACGCCGAGCACGGCTCCCCAGGCCCACGGCGGCAGGGGGCTCGCGAGGCGGACGCCGAGCCAGTTCCAGAATCCCCACACGATCGGCAGCAGGTAGAAGGGAACGTTGGTCGCGTCCCAGGCGGGAATGACGAGGCTCGCGATCGAGCGGCCGGCGTAGGGGATGACGAGCGCGGTGCCCGCGATGCCCGCGCCGATCAGGTAGGCCTGGAGCTCGCGCTGGCGCATCGGCTCAGAAGAAGCCGGTGGCGGTGAGAAAGCGCACCGGATGCGGGACGAGGAACGGCATGGCCGCGGTGGCCGCCGCCGCCAGGCGCCAGCGCCAGTCGAAGGCCGGCAGCTCGAGCGTGAGGCGCTCGTCGTCGGCGGCGAGCCGCGCGCACAGGCGCGGCCATAGGTCGCGCGGCGGCGGCGTGGCGGCGTGGATCAGACGGCGGACGGCCATGCGGTCACTCCTTTTCCGGATCGAGATCGGCGAGCAGCGTGCGCAGGCGGCGCAGCCCGTAGAAGAGTCGCGACTTGACGGTGCCCACCGAGGCGCCGGTCACCTCCGCGATCTCCTCGATCGTCAGCTCGCCCACGAGGCGCAGCGAGCAGGTCTCGCGCTGCGCCGCCGGCAGAGCCGCGAACGCCGCGGCCACCCGCCCCAGTGCCTCTGCGTCGCCCGGCGGCGGCTGCGAGCGCTCCGGCTCCGCCGTCGCCAGCGGCAGCCAGCCCCACAGGCGCTGCGTCCGGCGGCGGTTGCGCGCCAGGTTGCGCGCGATCGTCCACGCCAGCGGCTTCACGGGGCGGTCCGCCCGCACCCGGTCCCGGTGCCGATGCAGGCGCAGGAAGGTCTCGACCACGAGATCCTCGGCCGTCGCGGCATCGTCCAGCATGCGGGTCAGATGGCGCGCCAGCGGCGCCTGCCAGCGGCGGAACAGGGCCTCGAACGCGGCTTCGTCCCCGGCCCGCCAGGCTGCGAAGAGGGTCTCGTCGCTGGCCTCCGGCATGCGTCGCTCGACTCGCTGGTTGCTGCCCTACCACGGTACCCGCTGTACCCCCGAACCCGACCGGAGGTTCAATTCGCGGGGCGGATGAACCTCCGGCCGGGCTCGCGGGTGCCAGGGGCAGAACCGCAAAGGAGAACGCCATGCTGCTCGCACCGCCGTCGCCGTTCGTGGCCTCCATGACCCTGCCGCTCGTCGCGTGGCCGGTCTTCCTCTACCTCGCCGCCGCTCTGGCCGTGCTGGGCAGCGTCGTCGTGGTGATCGCCGTCCTGCGTGCGCAGCGGCCCGAGGCCGAGCCGCCCGTGATCGTGACCGGCGGCCCCCGCGTGCGCACGGCCGCCGCGGTGCTGCCGGAGGCCGCGTGAACGCCGGCCTGCGCCGGCTGGCCCCGTTCCGCATCGGTCGCATCGCCTCCGTCGCGCTCCCGAACCTCGCCCGCTATCGCCGTCTCGACCGGCGCGGCGGGGGCGCGACGCAGGCGGAGTGGGACGCGCAGCACGACCGCGCGGCGCGCGCGCTGCACGACGCGGGCATCGACCTGAAGGGTATGTTCGTGAAGCTGTGCCAGGTGGTCGGCGCCCGCGCCGACGTCTTCCCGGCGCCGTTCATCCGCCACCTCGGGCGCTTCCACGACGCCGTACCGCCGCATCCGTTCGCCGAGATCCGCCGCCTCGTCGAGCGCGAGCTGGGGCGGCCGCTCGGCGAGGTGTTCGTGCGCTTCGACGAGACGCCGCTCGCCGCCGCGTCGCTGGCGCAGGTGCACCGCGCGACGCTGCGCGACGGCACCGAGGTCGCGGTGAAGGTGCAGTACGCGGAGATCGCGTCGCTCGCGCGCGTCGACCTCGCCAGCCTGCGCGTGCTGGCCCGCGTCGCCGGGCGCGTCGCCCGCGACCTCGACCTCGTCAGCCTGGTCGACGAGCTGGCCGACTTCGTCACCCTGGAGCTCGACTTCCGCCGCGAAGCCGACTCCACCGAGCGCGTGCGCGCCGCGATGGCCGACGACCCCACCGTGCGCATCCCGCGCGTCCACCGCGAGCTCTCGACCGACAAGCTCCTCGTGCTGGAGTTCCTCGAGGGCACGAAGGTGACCGACCTGGACGCGCTGCGCGCGCGCGGCGTCGACTTGGAGGTCGTGGCCGAGCGCATCGGCCGCGCCTACGCCCGCATGATCTTCGAGCAGGGCTTCTTCCAGGGCGACCCGCACCCGGGGAACCTCCTCGTACTCGCCGACGGCACGATCGGCATCCTCGACTTCGGGCTCGCGAAGGAGCTGCCGCCGGGCTTCGGGCGCGCCGTCGCGACCATGGTGGTCCGGGGCATCACCGGCGATGCCGCCGGCGCGCTCGCCGCCGCCCGCAGCGCGGGCTTCGAGGTCGGCGACGACCAGGCCACCGCGCTCCCCGGTCTCGTGCTCGCCCTGCTCGGCGACCGCGAGGACGACGGCGGCATCCCGGCGATGCTGGCCGAGACGCCGATCACGACGATCCCGTCGCACTTCACGCTCATCGGCCGCGTGATGATCCTCCTGAACGGGCTGTCGCACACGCTCGCCCCGGGCCGCCTGCTGGTGCAGCGCGCGCTCATCGAGGCGCTCGCCCGCCATGCCGACGTGCCGCCCGAGCCGGCGATCCCCGGCCTGCCGCCCGGGCCCGCCGAGCCGCCACTGCTCCAGGCCATGCGCTGGATCCAGTGGCCGTTCCCGTTCCTCGACGAGTGCGCGCGCCGCTTCGGCGACGTGTTCACCGTCCGCCTGCCGGGCCGGCCGCCGCTGGTGATGGTGAGCCACCCCGAGGCCATCCGTGATCTCTTCACCGGCAGCGAGGAGGACCTCCGCGCCGGCGAAGCGAACGCGCTGCTCGAGCCGCTGCTCGGCCGGCATTCGCTGCTCCTGCTCGACGGCCGCGAGCACCTCAACGAGCGGCGCATCGTGCAGCCGCCGTTCCAGGGCGAGCGCATGCAGTCGTACGGCGACAGCATGCGCGACATCGCCCGCCGCGACGTCGACGCCTGGCCCGTCGGCCAGCCGTTCGCGCTCCATCCGCACATGCAGCGCATCACGCTCGACGTCATCCTGCGCACCGTCTTCGGCATGGACGAGGGCCCGAAGATGGACAGCCTGCGCGGCGGGCTGCGCGACCTGCTGGGGGTATCGTCGAATCCGCAGATCCTGATCGCGATCGCCAACGGACGCGTCGACGGCCCGGCCGCGCGCCCGCTGCGCGTGCGCGCGCGGGTCGACGAGGAGCTTTTCGCCGAGATCGCGCGCCGCCGGACGATGCCGGCGGAGGGCCGCCACGACGTGCTGTCGGTGCTGCTGGCCGCCCGCGACGAGCAGGGCGAGCCGCTTTCCGACCAGGCGCTGCGCGACGAGCTGGTGACCATGCTCGTCGCCGGCCACGAGACCACCGCCACGTCGCTCGCCTGGGCGGTGCACCACGTCCTCGCGCATCCGGAGGTGCGCGCGCGGCTCGAAGCCGAGCTGGCGCCGGCGCACACGCCGGCGGAGATCGTGCGCCTCGAGTACCTCGACGCGGTCTGCAAGGAGACCCTGCGGCTGACGCCCATCGTGCCGATCGTCGGCCGCCGGCTGACGCGCCCGCTGCGCATCGGCGGCGTCGACCTGCCGGCCGGTGTGGTCGCCGCGCCGTGCATCATCCTCGCGCACCGGCGTCCCGAGCGCTGGCCCGAGCCCGAGCGCTTCCGCCCGGAGCGCTTCCTCGAGGCGAAGCCGACGGCGTTCGAGTTCCTGCCGTTCGGCGGCGGCGTACGGCGCTGCCTGGGCGCGGCCTTCGCGCTCTACGAGATGAAGATCGTGCTGGCCGAGGTGCTGACACGCGTCGCGCTGCGGCCCGCACCGGGCTACCAGGTGCGCGTGGTGCGGCGCTCGGTGACGCTGGCGCCGTCGGAGGGCATGCCGGTCGTGGTCGCACGGCGGCGCGCGGCGGACCTGGCGGCGTAGGCGGTATTGTCAGCCCCGGCATCTGCCCATAGGGGGGATTGGGTCGTCCGTCTCCTCCGATGCCGGCTTCTCCGTCGTCCCGTCCGCCGGTCGCCACCTACCGGCTCCAGCTGCACGGCGCGCGCGATCTGCGCGGGGTGCTCGCCGCGGTCGACTACCTGCGCGCGCTCGGCATCAGCCACGCCTATCTCGCCCCGGTCCTGCGCGCGCGCACCGGCAGCACCCACGGCTACGACGTCGTCGATCACGCCGGCATCGATCCGGTCCTCGGTACCGACGACGACTTCACGCGCCTCGCCGAGGCGCTGCGGCTGCGCGGCATGGGCATCCTGCTCGACGTGGTGCCGAATCACATGTCGGTCGGCGGCGGCGAGAACGCCTGGTGGCAGGACGTGCTCGAGAACGGCCCGAGCGCCGCGTCGGCGCGCTGCTTCGACGTCGACTGGACGCCGCCGAAGGCCGAGCTGGCGGGGCGCGTCCTGCTGCCCGTGCTGGGGGACCAGTACGGGCGCGTGCTCGAGGCGGGCGAGCTGCGCGTGGCCTGGGACGACGGCGGGTTCGTCGCCGTCGCCTACGGCAGCGCGCGCTACCCGCTGGCGCCGAAGAGCTGGCAGGCGATCGTCGCGCCGGTGGCGGCGCGGCTGCGTGCGACGCTCGGCGACGACGACGTCCGCGTCGCCGAGCTCGAGAGCATCGCCACCGCGCTCGAGCACCTGCCCGCGCGCGACGAGACGGACCCGGAGCGCCGGCGGGAGCGCCAGCGCGAGAAGGAGGTCGTGAAGCGACGGCTGCGGGCGCTGGTCGACGAGGCGCCCGTCGTGCGCGAGGCGCTCGACGCCGTGCTCGCCGCGCTGAACGGCCGGGTGGGCGATCCGCACAGCTTCGACGCCCTCGAAGCGCTGCTTGCCGTCCAGGCGTGGCGGCTCAGCCACTGGCAGGTCGCGACCGACGAGATCAACTACCGGCGCTTCTTCGACGTCAACGACCTGGCCGCGATCCGCGTCGAGGATCCCGAGGTGCACGCGGCGGTGCACGCGTGGGTGGGTACGGCCGTCGCGAAGGGATGGCTCGACGGCCTGCGTATCGACCACGTCGACGGGCTCTTCGACCCGCAGGGCTACCTCGAGCGTCTGCCGGCGGGCTCGTGGGTCGTGGTCGAGAAGATCCTCGCCGACGGGGAGCCGCTGCCGCCGTCGTGGCCGGTCGCAGGCACGACGGGCTACGAGTTCCTGAACCTCGTGCTCGGCGTCCTCGTCGATCCCGCCGCGGCGTTCGCGCTGCAGGGGCTGCACGCGCTCGTGGTCGGCGACGTGGCGTCGTTCCGCAGCGTCGCCACGCAGTGCAAGCGGCTCGTCCTGCGCGACCTCATGGCGAGCGAGCTGACGGTGCTCGCGCGCCGGCTCGACGCGATCTCCGAGGCGCACCGCTTCTCGCGCGACTTCACGCTGCAGAGCCTCGGCCGCGGCCTCGGCGAGGTCATGGCGTGCTTCCCGGTCTACCGCACCTATCTCCGCCCCGGCGACGAGCGGCCCTCCCGTGCGGACCGCGCCCACGTCGCGACCGCGGTGCGGCGTGCCAAGCAGCGCAACCCGGCCGTCAGCCCGTCGCTGTTCGACTTCATCGGCAGCGTCCTCGCCTGCGACGATCCGCCCGGGCTCGACGCGGCCGGCCGCGGGGCGCGTCGCGACTTCGTCCTGAGGCTCCAGCAGCTGACCGGCCCGGTGATGGCGAAGGGCGTCGAGGACACCGCCATGTACCGGCATCTGCCGCTCGCGGCGCTGAACGAGGTGGGCGGCGAGCCCGACCGCATCGGCGTCGCGGTGGACCGCTTCCACGCGGAGGCCGCGGCGCGGCGCCGCGACTGGCCGCGCGGCCTCTCGGCGACCATGAGCCACGACTGCAAGCGCGGCGAGGACGTGCGCGCACGGCTCGCCGTCCTCTCCGAGGTGCCGCAGGCGTGGACGGCGGCGGTGTCGCGCTGGCGCGAGCAGAACCACGCGCATCGTCGCCCCGTCGACGGGGCGGACGCGCCGGAGGGGATCGACGAGTACCTGCTGTATCAGACGCTGGTCGGCGCCTGGCCGCTCGCGCCCGCGGACGACGCGGGGTGGGACGCCTTCGTCGCGCGCCTCGTCGCCTATGCACGCAAGGCGGCGCGCGAGGCGAAGCTGCGCACGAGCTGGCTCTGCCCCGAGCGCGACTACGAGGCGGCGCTCGAGGCGTTCGTGCGCGCGGCGCTGCGGCGCGATCCGGCGAACGCCTTCCACGCCGACGTCGCCGGGTTCGTCGCCGGCATCGTGCGCCCGGGGCTGCTGAACGGGCTCGCGCAGCTCGTCCTCAAGGTGGCGGCGCCCGGCGTGCCCGACTTCTACCAGGGCACCGAGCGCTGGGACCTCCGCCTGGTGGATCCGGACAACCGCACGCCGGTCGACCTCGGGGCGCACGCGCGTGCGCTCGGCGAGCTGCAGGCGGCGGCAGGCGACCCGATCGCGCTCGCACGCGCGCTGCTCGCGACCCTGCCGGACGGGCGGCTGAAGCTCTGGCTGACGCAGCGGGCGCTCGCGGCGCGCGGGCGTGACGCGGCGCTGTTCGTCGACGGCGACTACGTGCCGCTCGTCGCCGAGGGCGCACAGGCGCGGCGGGTGATCGCGTTCGCGCGCCGGCACGGCGGCCGCGCGGCGGTCGCGATCGTCGGCCGCTTCTTCGCCGGCCTGCCGGATCCGCCCCTCGGCGCGGCATGGGGCGACACGGTCGTCCGGCTGCCGCCCGGCGGCGGCACGAGCGCACTGCGCGACGCGCTCGCCGGGCACGACGTGCTCGCCCGCGACGGCGAGCTAAAGGTCGCCGGCGTCCTGGCGCACCTGCCGGTGGCGCTGCTGGAGGGGACGGCGTGATCGGAGCGCAGGTGGTGCCGGGCGGCGTGCGCTTCGCGGTATGGGCACCGCGCGCGGGGGCGGTCTCGGTGCGCGTCGTCGCGCCGGCGGCGACCGAGGTGCCGCTCACGCGCGCGCCGGACGGCGTCTTCGCGGGCACCGTCGCGGGGCTCGCGGCGGGCGCCGACTACGTCTACGTGGTCGACGGGCGGGCGCTGCCCGATCCGGCGAGCCGCCACCAGCCCGCGGGCGTGCAGGGCCCGTCGCGCGTCGTCGACCCGGCGCGCTTCGCGTGGACCGACGCGGGATGGCGCGGCCTCCGCATGCCCGACGTCGTGCTCTACGAGCTGCACGTCGGCACCTTCGGCGAGGCGGGGACGTTCGACGGCGTCGTGGCGCACCTCGATGCGCTGCGCGACCTCGGCGTCACCGCGATCGAGCTGATGCCGATCGGCGCCTTTCCGGGCGAGCGCAACTGGGGCTACGACGGCGTCCACTGGTTCGCGCCGCAGGCGAGCTACGGCGGACCGGAGGGGCTGTGCCGCCTGGTCGACGCCGCCCACGCGCGCGGCCTCGGCGTGGTGCTCGACGTCGTCTACAACCACGTCGGCCCCGAAGGGAACGTGCTGCCCGCGTTCGGACCGTACTTCACCGACCGCTACGCCACGCCGTGGGGCGACGCGGTGAACTTCGACGGCGCGGACGGCGCCGGCGTGCGCCGGCACGTCCTCGAGAACGTCCGCTCCTGGATCCGCGATTTCCACCTGGACGGCCTGCGGCTCGACGCCGTGCACGCCATCGTCGACGCGAGCCCGCGGCACATCCTGGAGGAGATCGCCGCGGCGGCCCACGTCGAGGGCGCGGCGCAGGGTCGCGCGGTGGTCGTCATCGCCGAGAGCGACCTCAACGATCCGCGCCTGGTGGCCACGATCGAGGCCGACGGCTACGGGCTCGACGCGCAGTGGAGCGACGACTTCCACCACGCGGTGCACGCGCTCCTCACCGGCGAGCGCAACGGCTACTACGCCGACTTCGGCGCCGCCGCCGACCTCGCCAAGGCGCTGCGCGACCGCTTCGTCTACGACGGGCGCCACTCCGCCTTCCGCCGCCGGGTCCACGGCGCGCCCGCGACGCACGTGCCCGCCGACCGCTTCGTGGTCGCGATCCAGAACCACGATCAGATCGGCAACCGCGCGCGCGGCGAGCGCCTGGCGACGCTGCTGCCGCCGGCCGCGCGCCGCGTGGCGACGGCGCTGCTCCTGCTGTCGCCCTACGTGCCGCTGCTCTTCATGGGCGAGGAATGGGGCGCGCAGGAGCCGTTCCTGTACTTCACGAGCCACGCCGATCCGGCGCTCGCCCGGGCGGTGTGCGAGGGCCGGCGCCGCGAGTTCGCCGACTTCGCCTGGGCGGGTACGGTGCCGGACCCGCAGGATCCCGCGACCTTCGCGGCGAGCCGGCTCGACCGGCGGCGTGCCGCCTCGTCCGAGGGCGCCGCGGCGCTGGCGCTGCACCGAGACCTCCTCGCCCTGCGCCGCGCCGAGCCGGCGCTCCGGCCGGGAGCGGACGTCGCCGTGGAGGTCGCCTGCGCGGACGCATGCGTCGTCCTCACCCTGCGGCCGCGCGCCGGCCGCGCGCTCGTGGTCGCGTGCAACTGCGGCCCCGACCCCGCGCCGGTCGACGCCGGCGCGGCGGCGACGTGGTGGAGCAGCGACGTCGCGCGCTACGGCGGGGCGGGGCGGGCCATCGTAGCGGACGCGGGGCGCGTGGTGGTGCCCGGCCACGTCGCGGTCGTCCTCGCGGGCTGAGCCGAGCGCGCCGTCACCGCGGTGCCCCTTGTGCTCCGCCGGCGCTCCGTGCGACGCCGGCCGCATGGATTGCGACCTCCTCATCCGCGGCGGCACCGTCGTCGACGGCACGGGCGCACCGGGCGTGCGCGGCGACCTCGCGATCGCGGGCGGCCGCATCGTCGGTGTCGGCGACGTCGGCACGGCCCGCGCCGCGCGGACGCTCGACGCCGGCGGCTGCGTCGTGGCGCCCGGCTTCATCGACGTCCACACGCACTACGACGCGCAGATCCTGTGGGACCGCATGCTGTCGATCTCGCCGTGGCACGGCGTCACCACCGTCGTCATGGGCAACTGCGGCTTCGGCGTCGCGCCGACGCGGCCGCAGGATCGCAGCCGCATCCTGCGCACGCTGGAGAAGGTCGAAGGCATGAGCCTCGCCACCCTCGAGGCGGGCTGCGGCGCGGACTGGCCGTTCGAGACCTTTCCCGAGTACCTCGACGCGATCGAGCGCCTCGGCACCGCCATCAACGTGGCCGCGTTGATCGGTCACACGCCCTTGCGGCTCTACGTCATGGGCGACGCGGCGACCGAGCGGGCCGCCACCGCCGAGGAGACTGCGGCCATGCGCGCCATCGTGCGGGCGGCGATCGACGCGGGAGCCCTCGGCTTCGCGACCTCGAAGTCGCCCACCCATCTCGGCGACGGCGGGAAGCCGGTGCCGAGCCGCCTCGCGGAGCTCGACGAGGTGCTCGCCATCGCCGGTGCGCTCGGCGAGGCGGGCCGCGGCGTCATCCAGGCCACGGCCGGCCCGGGCCTCTTCTTCCAGGAGTTCCGCACGCTCGCCCGCGAGACCGGGCGCACCCTCACGTGGACCGCGCTCCTCGCCGGTCTCATGGGACCCGGCTCGCATCGCATGTTCGTGCAGCAGGCCGAAGCGATCGCGGGCGAGGGCATCCCGGTCGTGCCGCAGGTGGCGTGCCGGCCCCTCAACTTCGAGTTCGACCTCGCCGCGCCGTTCGTCTTCGAGAGCATGCCCACCTTCGCGGCGATCGCCGGCGAGGGCCGCGCGGGCAAGGCGCGGGCCTATGCCGATGCGGCGTTCCGCCGGGCGGTGAAGGACGCGCTCGCGGGGGCGATGGCCGGCGTCTTCGCCTTCTCGTGGGAACGCATGGTCGTCTCGTACCATCCCGCCGATCCGTCGCTGGAGGGGCAGGGAATGGTGCCGCTGGCGCGTGCGCGCGGCGTCGACCCGGTCGACCTGATGTTCGACCTCGGGCTGTCCACCGACCTCGCGACCCGCTTCCGCATGTCGGTGCTGAACTTCGACGAGGACGAGGTCGCGGAGCTGCTGGCGAACCCGATCATGGTGCTCGGGCTGTCGGACGCCGGGGCGCACGCGAGCCAGCTCTGCGACGCCGGCTTCTCGACCCATCTCCTTGGCCACTGGGTGCGCGAGCGCGGCACGCTCTCGCTGGAGCAGGCGGTGCGCATGCTCACGGCGCGGCCGGCCGAGGTGATGGGGATCGGCGACCGCGGCCGCCTCGCGCCCGGGCTCGCCGCCGACGTGACCGTCTTCGATCCCGCGACGGTCGCATGCACGGCGTTGCGACGGGTGCACGACCTTCCCGGCGGCACCGATCGGCTGGTCGCCGACGCGCTCGGCGTGCGCGCGGTGGTCGTGAACGGCACCGTCGTGCGCGAGGACGGTCGCGACGCGGTCGCCCCCGGCGCCGCGCTCCCGGGCCGCGTCCTGCGCGGCGGCCGCGCGGCCTGAGGCGCGGGACGGCGGGGGCGGTGGCACGCCCGCCCCGGCGTCACCTACTCGCCGGCCGCCTCGGCGGCGAGACGGGCGATGGCCGACCAGTCGAGGTGCTCGTCGCCGCGCGCGAGCAGCTCGAGGAGGCGGTCGCGCAGGAGGCTCGCGAGCGGCAGGGGCACGCGCAGCGCATCGCCGGCGGCCAGCGCCAGGCGTACGTCCTTCAGGCCGAGCGGCGCGGCGAAGCCCGCCGGCTCCCAACGCTGCTCGGCGATGATGGCGCCGTAGGTGCGATAGACCGGCGCCGCGAACAGCGTCGAGGTGAGGATGTCGACGTACTGCTGCCGGTCGACGCCGGCCTTCGCGACGAGCGCGACGGCCTCGCCCAGGGCCTCGATGGCTGCCGCGATGAGGAAGTTGCCGCTCACCTTGATCAAGCTCGCGGCCGGCGGCGCGTCGCCGACGCGGAACGTCCGCTGCCCGACGGCGTCGAAGAGCGGTGTGCAGGCGTCGAGCGCGTCGGCGGGACCGGCGGCGACGACGACGAGCTTGCGTGCCGCGGCGGCGTCGGGCCGTCCGAAGACCGGTGCGGCGACGAAGCGCTGCCCCGCGGCGGCATGCGCGGCGGCGAGCCGCTCGCACGTGGCGACGCCGATCGTGCTGGCCGAGACGTGGACCGCGCCGGCGGGCAGGTGCGCGACGATGCCCGCGTCGCCGAACGCGACCTCCGCGACCGCCGCGTCGTCCGCGAGCATGGTGACGACCGCCTCGCCGCGGCAGGCGTCGGCCACCGTGGGAGCGACGCGGGCGCCCTGCGCGGCCAGCGGCGCGGCCTTCGCGGGCGAGCGGTTGTAGACGGTGAGGTCGTGGCCGGCGGCGAGCAGGCTCGCGGCCATGCCGCGTCCCATCTGCCCGAGCCCGACGAAGCCGATGTGCATGTCGCTTCCTACCTACGCGTGCAGCGCCACCGCCAGGGCACGGACGACGGCGATCAGGCTGACCCGCTCGGCCTCTCCGAGCTGGCCGTACATACGGGCGAGGTCGGCGAGGCCGTCGTCGAGCGCCGGCAGGGTGACGTCGACCGCCGCCTCCGGCAGGCCGCGGGCGATCATCGGCACGCCGCGGATGCGAGCCTGGTCGCCGAGGGTCCGAAAGGCGCCGGCGAGCGCACCGTGGACGCGCAGCACGGTGACGTAGGGCATCCGGGAGCAGGTGCCCCGCTCGAGCCGGCTGATCGTCGCCTGGCCGACCCGGGCGGCCCGGGCGAGGTCGCCCTGCGACCAGCCCAGGAGCTCTCGGGCGCGCCGCACGTCGCGCGCAAGAGTGCGGAGGTGGCGGGAGGCATCGCCTCGCGTCCCCATCGTGAACGTCTCCTCGTCGGTCGCGCCTGCGCGGCGCGCCGATTTCAAAGACCGCCCCCGGTCTCACCTCCAGCTACCGCGGTGACGATAGAGGTACAAGACTTTGAGGATATCCAAATCGTACTCGCCGCCGCGCGCCCCGATCGGGGAAGGGAGCGCGCCCGACCCGGGCGCGCGGCGGCCGGACGACCGGGGTCTGCGTCGAGGTCACCGCCCGCGCGGGGGCGTGACCGGGACAGTGCCATGGCAGCGTGCAACGGGCTCGCCCCGCTGCGGGGCCGTACGTGGCGAGGCGATCGTCGTGTGCACGCGGCGCCCGTCCTCCGAGCGGTGCCCGCGCCCGCCGGGCGGGTCAGGTCAGGTAGTCCGCGAAGCCGCGGCGGAGCGCGGCGGCGGCGTCGTGCTCGACGACGTCGCCGTGCGAGACGACGATGCGCCGCACGTCGAGCGCCAGCAGCCGCTCGACGAAGGGGCGCACGCGCGCGCGGTCGCGCAGCAGGGTCATGCGGGCGGTGCGGCTCGGCGCGAGGTGCGGCGGCACGCCCATGACGACCCGCCAGCCGAAGCGGTCGAAGAGCGAATCGACCCGGACGACGTTGAACGCGAGGTCGGTGAGCACGAGCGTCCCGGTGGGGCGGTGGAAGACGACGACCTCGCCGAGGTTGCCGACCGGGCCGTAGACGAGGATGTCGACGTCCGGCCACGGCGACGGGTCGCCGTCGCGCAGCGGGGCGGCGCCGGCGAGCGCCGGGACGCGGGCGGGGAGGCCGGGCGCGGCGAAGAGGCGCGCCTGCGGGTACGCCGCATGCCACGCCGGCGCGAAGAGGTGATGGAAGCCGTTCGGCGCCAGGACGTCGGTGATCGGGCCGAGCGAGCGCACCGCCTCGGCCGTCGCCGCGTCGAGCCGGACGGGCGAGTGCACGAGAAGGCCCCCGCCCGGGAGCCGGATCAGCGTGCCGGTGAGCGGCAGCAGCGGGCCGCCCGGCATGGCGAGGCGGCGATCGAACACCCAGAGCCCGTCCGCCAGCGCGCGCGGCGGCGGCGCGAAGCCGTCGACCGGCGTCGGCTGCACGAGCTGCAGGACGCGGTCGAGGAGGCTCGTCATGCGTAGCCGGGCGGCGGCTGCGCGCCCCCCAGCACGTCCTGCGCGAGCCGTGCGAAGGCGAGCGTGGTGCGGTCCTCGAGGTACGGGCCGACGATCTGCACGCCGACCGGGAGCCCGTCGGGCGTCGCGCCGATCGGGATCACCGTCGCGGGCAGCCAGCACATGGTCACCGGACCGACCCAGGCGATGAGGTCGAGATACGAGCGCTCGACGCCGTCGACGCCGAGCGTGCGGGCGGGGAAGGGCTCGGTGTGGTCGTGCGCGATGGGCGGGACGAAGTTCACCGGCGTCACGAGGACGTCGAAGCGGCGGAAGAGGTCGGCATACGCCGCCCGGAATCCCTCGCGACGCTCGTTGGCGGCGAGCCACTCGCGATGGCGGGCCGTGCCGAAGCGTGCCGTGCGCGCGAGCGCCGACTCGTCGTCGCGCGCGAGCGCGTCGGCCATCTGCGCGAACGCCTCGAACTGCTCCGGTGGATAGCCGGCCATGATGAGGGGGTAGAGCAGCTCGAGATACGTGCGGACGGCGTCGCTGAAGTCGAGCCGCGGGCGCGCTCGCGCGTCGACCATGACGCCGGCGGTACGGAGCGCCTCCATCGCGCGCTCGAGGAGGGTCCGCACGCGCGAGTCGACGGGGTAGGCCGGGTCGTCGAGCCAGGCGGCGACGCGGAAGTCGGCGAGCCGCTCGTGGCGCGCCGGCGGCGGTCGCAACGTCCAGGCGATCGCGCGGTCGTCGGTGGGGCCGGCGAGCAGGTCGAGCATCGCCTCGCAGTCCTCGACGGTCCGCGCGAGCGGGCCGACGACGTTGAGGTCGGGCTCGGCGAGCGTGCCCGGCGGTCCCGGGATGTGCCCGCGCTGGGGAACGAGGCCGAAGGTGGGCTTGTGCCCGACGATGCCGCTCCAGTGCGCCGGCACGCGGATCGAGCCGCCGATGTCGCTGCCGAGCTCCAGCGGCGAGAGGCCGGCGGCCACCGCCGCGGCGGCGCCGCCCGACGAGCCGCCGGGCGAGCGCGCCGTGTCCCACGGGTTGCTCGTCGCGCCGAAGATCGGGTTGTAGGTCTGCCAGTCCCCCGCCAGCACCGGCACGTTGGTCTTGCCGAACGGGATCACGCCGCCCCGGCGCAGCCGCAGCACCGCCTCCGCGTCGCGCTCGGGCACGTGCTCGGCGAGCGGCGGGAAGCCGGCGGTCGTGCGGACGCCGGCCACCTCGAAGGTGTCCTTGATCGTCATCGGCACGCCGTGGAACGGGCCCGTGACCTCGCCGCGGGCGAGCGCCACGTCGGCCCGATCCGCCGCCTTGCGGGCGCGGTCGAGGTCGAGCGTGACGACGGCGTTGAGCGCGGGGTTGAAGCGCTCGACGCGGGCGATGAAGTGCTCGAGCAGCTCGCGGCTCGAGAGCGTCCTCGCGCGCAGCGCGCGGGCGAGGGTGAGCGCCGACTGGAAGGTGGGGTTCATCGCGCGGCTCGTGCGACGAGGGCGCTGGCGGTGCCGACCACGGTGACGGTGCCGTCGGCCTTCGCGCTCCAGACGTCGAGGTGCACGCGGTCGGCGTCGCCCTCGCGCACGCGCTCGCGAACCAGGCCGCTGGACGTGATCGCGTCGCCGGGCCACACGACGTTGACCAGGCGGACGTCGAGCGTCCCGCCGCGGTGGAAGCCGTCGCCGAAGCGGCGCGCGACCGTGTCGGCGACGAAGCAGACCGACATCATCCCCTGCACCACGATGTCGGGGAAGCCGAGCGCCCGCGCCATCTCGACGTCGGTGTGATAGTTCTTCGTCGGCCCGGAGAACGCCTCGCACATCGCGTGCGTGATGGTGCGGGTGCGCGGCGTCAGGCGCTCGCCGTCGCCGCCGGGCAGCACGAAACGACGGTCGCCGCGCTTCTCGCGGCCCTTGTCGACGACCATCGCGTCGCCGGGGTCGTCGGCGAGGAAGCTCTGGTGGGTGCGGCTGCGCTGGAGCCAGCGACCCTCGGCGTCGGTCCAGACGACCTCGTTCACGACGAGCTCGCGGTTGCGCCTGCGGTAGCGCTCGACGACGACCGCATGCGACGCCACCGCGTCGCCGAGGCGCCAGGGGCGGAACAGCTGCCACTCCTGGCGCGCGTGCAGGTTGCCGATCAGATTCGGCAGGTACCAGGAGAGGTCGCGGTAGACCTCGGAGTGGTGGAGCAGGGCGGGCGCGGGGTCGTCGGGCAGATCGTCGGCGCCGGTGCCGGCGCGATAGCGTGCGACGTCGTCCTGCGACACGACGATGCGGCGGCCGCCGAGATCGCGTCCGACGTGCACGGACGACCCGGCGAAGAGAGTGGCCTCCGGGCTCACGCGCGCCGGGCTATAGCACGTTTGCGCGGGAACGCACCCCTCCCGCATACTTCGCGTCCGATGTCCCACGACCGCTCGTTGCGGATGCTGCTGGGCCTCGTCGTGGGGACGTCGCTCGGCATCCTCGCGCACGCGACGTCGGCCGGCGCGCCGTGGCTCGAGGCCGTCGTCGTCTACGGTACCGAGCCGCTCGGACAGATCTTCCTGCGGCTGCTCTTCATGCTCGTGCTGCCGCTCGTCGTCTCGGCGCTCGCGCTCGGCGTCGCCGGAATCGGCGACGTCGGCCAGCTCGGCCGCATCGGCCTCAAGACCCTCGCCTACACCGTGCTGGTCTCGAGCGTCGCGGTGCTCCTCGGCGTCGGGCTCGTCGACCTGTTCGAGCCCGGGCGCGGCCTGCCCGAGACGCTGCGCGCGCAGGTCCTGGCGCAGCGCGCCGCGGTGCCCGCGCCGGCGCCGGGCTCCGAGGTCGGCGGCGTCGGGTTCTTCGTGCAGCTGGTGCCGCGCAACGTGGTCGAAGCCATGGCCAACGGCGACATGCTGCCGGTGATGGTCTTCGCACTCTTCCTCGGCGTGGGCCTGCTGACGACGCGCACCGACGCGGCCCGCCGCTTCGAGGAGGCGCTCCAGGGGCTCTACGAGGTCGTGATGCGGCTCCTCGACGTCGTCATCGGCGCCGCGCCTCTCGGCATCGCCTGTCTCCTCTTCACGCTCACGGCACGGCTCGGCGTCGACGTGCTCTGGCAGCTCGCGTCCTACGTCGGCGTGGTGCTGCTGGCGCTGGCGATCCACCAGTTCGTCGTCTACTCGCTCTCGGTCTCGCTCCTCGGCGGCATGTCGCCGGTGCGCTTCTTCCGCGGCATCCGCGAGGCCATGCTGACGGCGTTCTCCACCGCGTCGAGCAACGCGACGCTGCCGACGGCGCTGCGCGTCGCGGAGGACGAGCTGCGGCTGCCGCCGCACGTGAGCCGCTTCGTGCTCACCATCGGCTCGACGGCCAATCAGAACGGGACCGCGCTCTTCGAGGGCGTCACGGTGCTTTTCCTTGCGCAGCTCTATGGCGTCGACCTGTCGTTCTCGCAGCAGCTGACGGTCGTCGTCATCTGCATCCTCGGCGGCATCGGCACCGCCGGCGTGCCGGCGGGCTCGATTCCCGTCGTGGCGATGATCCTCGGCATGGTCGGCGTGCCGGGGGAGGGCATCGGCCTCATCCTCGGCGTCGACCGCTTCCTCGACATGTGCCGGACCACGATCAACGTGACCGGCGATCTCGCCGCCGCCGTGGTGGTCTCACGAGGTGAGACCCGGGGCACGAGCGAGATTCCCCACCCGGACGTTCCATGACAGGAGTGGCGGCAGCGTCTCATGGGACGATTCGTACGACAGGAGCCGCCGCTCCTCTGGGCCGCGATCGTCCTCTCGATGGTGGTGGTGTTCGGCATCGAGCTGGCGACGCCGCTCGGGGTGGCCGAGTGGGTGTTCTACCTCGTACCGGTGGCGCTCGCGCTGTTCCTGTCACGCCCCTGGGTGCCGCTGGTCGTGGCCGGCGTGGCCACGACGCTCATGGTCGTCGGCGCGATCGTCACGGGCCACGTCGAGGGCTTTCCCGTCGCCATCGCGCGGCTCAACCGGACCTTCGGCATCGTCGCGCTGTGGGGCCTCGCGATCATCGCCATGCGCTTCGTGCGCAGCCGCCTCGAGCTGCGGGCGCGCGAATGGCTGCGCGAGACGCAGGCCCGCGTCGACGCGGCGCTGCGGGGCGAGCTCGGACTCGACGAGCTGGCGCAGGCCGTGGCGCAGGTTCTCTGCGCGTCCCTCGAGGCGCCGGTCGGGGCGCTCTACGCCGTCGACGGCGACGGGCGGTATCGTCGCGTCGGCGGGTACGCCCTCGGCGACGGCGTCGCGGGGCCGGACCGCGTCGACGTCGGCGAAGGGCTGGTCGGGCAGGCGGTTCGCGACCGCCGCGTGCTGCGCGTCGACGACGTGCCGCTCGGCCAGCTGGCGGTGGTCTCGGGGCTCGGCCCGGTCGCGCCGCGCCACCTCGTGATCGCGCCCCTCACCGCCGACCGCGACGTCACCGGCGTCGTCGAGCTCGGCTTCTTCCACGACGTCGAGCCGGGAGACCTGGAGCTCCTCGCCGCCGTCGCCGAGCCGATCGGCGTCGCCATCCGTTCGATCCACTACCGCCGCCGTCTCGAGGAGCTCCTCCAGGAGACGCAGCAGCAGGCCGAGCGGCTCCAGGTGCAGCAGGAGGAGCTGCGCGTCGTCAACGAGGAGCTGGAGGAGCAGGGGCGCGCGCTGCGCGATTCGCAGGCCCGACTCGAGGCGCAGCACGCCGAGCTGGAGCAGACGAACGTGCAGCTCGAGGAGCAGGCCCAGGCGATCGAGCGGCAGCGTGACGAGCTGGCGCGGGCACAGGGCCGCCTGCTCGAGAAGGCCGACGAGCTCGGCCGCGCCAGCCAGTACAAGTCCGAGTTCCTGGCCAACATGAGCCACGAGCTGCGGACGCCGCTCAACTCGGCGTTGATCCTCTCGAAGATGCTCGCCGACAACAAGGGCGGGAACCTCACCGCCGAGCAGGTCCAGTACGCCGAGGCCATCTACGCCGCCGGCAACGACCTGCTCATGCTGATCAACGACATCCTCGATCTCGCACGCATCGAGGCCGGGCGCATGGAGCTGGCACCCGAAACCCTCGAGCTCGCGACGCTGACCGAAATGCTGCGCCGGACCTTCACGCCGCTGGCGCGCGAGCGGCGGCTCGTGCTGGAGATCGGCGTCGCGCCCGAGACGCCGGCGACCATCGTCACCGATCCGCTGCGGCTCCAGCAGATCCTGCGCAACCTGCTGGCCAACGCCATCAAGTTCACCGAAGCCGGGACGGTGGCGCTGACGGTCGGGGCGCGGGCTGGCGGCCGCGTCGCCTTCGCGGTGCGCGACACCGGCGTCGGCATCGCGCCGGAGCTGCACGACGGCATCTTCGAGGCCTTCCGGCAGGTGCAGGGCAGCCATCGGCCGGCGGGCGGGACCGGGCTCGGGCTCACGATCTCGCGCGAGCTGGCGCGCCGTCTCGGCGGCGACATCGCTCTCGAGAGCGTCCCCGGCGCGGGCAGCACGTTCACCCTCGTCGTGCCCGAGCGGCTGACGACGCCCCCGCGCGGCCTGCGCCGTCGCCGCGCCGCGCGCGCCGGAGCCGGTCGCCGTCGCGCCGGCGCCGAGCCTCGCGGCCGCGGCCGGCGCACCGTCGGACCCTGCGGACGACGATCGCGACGCGGTTCAGCCGGGCGAGCGCACGCTCCTCGTCATCGAGGACGACCGCCGTTTCGCGCGCATCCTCTTCGACCTCGCCCACGAGCTCGGCTACCGCTGCCTGCTCGCGCCGACGGCGGCCGAGGGGCTCGCGCTCGCGCTGCGCCATCTGCCGAGCGCGATCCTGCTCGACATCCACCTGCCGGACCACTCGGGCCTCGCGGTGCTGGAAGAGGTGAAGCGCACGCCGTCGATCCGCCACATCCCCGTGCACGTGCTCTCGGTCGCCGACTATGCGCAGCAGGCGCTCGAGATGGGGGCCGTCGGCCATGCACGCAAGCCGCTCGCGCGGGCCGACCTCGAGGCCGCGGTGCGGGCGCTCGAGCGGCGGCTCGAGCACGGGCCGCGTCGGGTGCTCGTGGTCGAGGACGTGGCGAGCCAGCGCCGCCACATCGAGGCGCTGCTCGCGAGCGGCGACGTCGAGGTGGTGTCGGTCGGCAGCGGCCGCGAGGCACTGGCGGCGCTCGCCGCCGGCAGCTTCGACTGCGTCGTCCTCGATCTGAAGCTCCCCGACATGTCGGGCTTCGACCTGCTGGAGGCGATGGCGGCGGGCGGGCCCGCGGCGTTCCCGCCCATCATCGTCTACACCGGCCGCTCGCTCGGCCGCGACGAGGAGCAGCGCCTGCGCCGCTTCGCCAGCTCGATCGTCATCAAGGGCGCGCGCTCGCCGGAGCGCCTGCTCGACGAGGTGACGCTCTTCCTCCACCAGGTCGAGGCGCGCCTGCCCCCGGAGCAGCAGCGCATCCTGCGCGAGGTGCGCAGCCGCGAGGCGTTCCTCGAAGGCCGCCGCCTGCTCCTCGTCGAGGACGACGTGCGCAACGTGTTCGCGCTGACGAGCGTGCTGGAGCACAAGGGCGCGCAGCTCGAGATCGCCCGCAACGGCCGTGAGGCGCTCGCCGCGCTCGAGCGCGCCCAGGGCGACCCGGCCACGGCGATCGACCTCGTGCTGATGGACGTCATGATGCCCGAGATGGACGGCATCACCGCGACGCGCGAGATCCGCCGTCGTCCGGCGTGGCAGAAGCTGCCCGTCATCGCGCTCACCGCCAAGGCGATGGCCGACGACCGCGACCGGTGCCTCGAGGCGGGCGCGAACGACTACGTCACGAAGCCGCTCGACGTCGACAAGCTCCTCTCCCTCATCAAGGTGTGGCTTCCGAAGTAGGGCGGTGCGGGCGCCATGACGGACACGGTCGACATCGAGCTGGCGCTCCTCCTCGAAGGCCTCTACCGCCGCTACCACTACGATTTCCGCCGCTACGCCACGGCGTCGCTGAAGCGCCGGCTGGGCGAAGCGATGCGGCGCTTCGAATGCCGCAGCCTGTCCGGGCTCCAGGAGCGCGTGCTGCGCGACGCGGAGCTCTTCCGCACGCTGCTCTCGTACCTCACGGTGCAGGTGAGCGACATGTTCCGCGACCCGCCGTTCTGGGTCGCGCTGCGCCGGCTGGTCGTGCCGTATCTGCGCACCTATCCGTCGGTCCGCATCTGGGTGGCCGGGTGCAGCACGGGCGAGGAGGTCTACTCGCTCGCGATCCTGCTGCGGGAAGAGGGGCTCCTCGACCGCAGCCTCATCTACGCCACCGACATCAACCCCGACGCGCTCCGCGCCGCCGAGGCAGGCGTCTACGGGCTCGATCGCATGGCGCAGTTCAGCGAGGCGTATCTCGCCGCCGGCGGCACCGGCTCGCTGTCCGACTACTACACCGCCGGCTACGGCTCGGCGGTGCTCGACAAGACGCTCCGCGCGTCCGTGGTCTTCGCCGACCACAGCCTCACGACCGACGGCGTGTTCGCCGAGGTGCAGCTCGCCACCTGTCGCAACGTGCTCATCTACTTCGACCACGAGCTCCAGGAGCAGGCGGTGGGCCTCTTGCGCGACGCCTTGGGCCACAAGGGCTTTCTCGGCCTCGGCGCCAAGGAGACGCTGCGCTTCTCGCGGCACGGCGGAGCGTTCGACGAGGTGGCGCGCGTGGAGCGCGTCTACCAGAAGCGATGACGACGCTCACCGACATCGGCGGACCGGGCGGCATCGCCGCCGTCGTCGTCGGCGGCTCGGCCGGCGCGATCGATGCGCTGAGCGCGCTGCTCGCCGGCCTCCCGGTCGACTTCGCGCCGCCGATCGTCGTCGTGGTCCACCTGCCGCGGCAGCGGCCGAGCAGCCTCGCCGAGGCGCTCGCGTACCGCTGCGGGTGGCCCGTCGTCGAGGTCGAGGACAAGCAGCCGATCCGCCCGGGCACGGTGCACGTGGCGCCGCCGGACTACCACCTCCTCGTCGACGCCGGCCCCGCGCTGGCGCTCACCGTCGACGCGGCGGTGAACTTCTCGATCCCGTCGATCGACGTGCTCTTCGAGTCGGCGGTCGACGTCTACGGGGTGCGGGTGGCGGGCGTCGTGCTCTCGGGCGCGAACGACGACGGCGCCCGCGGCCTCGCCGCCATCGGCCGGGCCGGCGCGCCGACGTTCGTCCAGGCACCGGCCGAGGCGGGCGTCCCGACGATGCCCGAGGCCGCGATCGCCGCCTGTCCCGGGGCCCTGGTCGCGCCCGTGCGCGCCATCGCCAGTGCCCTCGCGGTGCTCGCGGCACCGCCGACGGAGACGCCGGCGTGAACGCCCCCGCGAAGATACTCCTGGTCGACGACCGGCCGGAGAACCTGACGGCCCTCGTCGCCGTCCTGCGCCAGGAGGATCGCGAGCTGCTACAGGCCACCTCCGGCCGCGCCGCGCTCGAGCTGCTGCTCACCGAGGACGTCGCGCTCGCGCTGATCGACATCGAGATGCCCGGCATGGACGGCGTCGAGCTCGCCGAGCTCATGCGCGGCACGGAGCGCACGCGGGCGATCCCGATCATCTTCGTCACCGCCGCGCTCCACGACCAGACGCGTCTCTTCAACGGCTACGAGGCCGGCGCGGTCGACTTCCTCTTCAAGCCGATCGACCCGCGCATGCTGCGCAGCAAGGTCGACGTCTTCCTCGAGCTGCACCGGCAGCGCCGGCAGCTCGTGCAGCGGATCACCGAGCTGGAGGCGGTGCTGGCCGCGGTTCCGGCGGCGGTGTTCATCGCGCGCGACGCCGAGGCCCGCCGGATCGAGACCAATCCGGCGGGTGCGGCGCTGCTGCGCCGGCGCACCGACGACACCGCGCCCATCGGCCCCGTGGGCGGCGGCTTCCGCGTGCTCCAGGAGGGGCGCGAGGTGCAGGACGACGAGCGGCCGCTGCGGATCGCCGCCAGTCGCGGCGAAGAGGTGCGCGGCTGGGAGTTCACGCTCGTCTTCGACGACGACACCCGCGTCCACATGTTCGGCAACGCCACGCCCCTGCGCACTCCCGACGGCCGCGTCACGGGGGCGGTCGGGGCCTTCGTCGACGTCACCGAGCGCAAACGCGCCGAGGAGCGCCTGCTCGAGGCGGATCGGCGCAAGGACGAATTCCTCGCGGTGCTGTCGCACGAGCTGCGCAACCCGCTGATGCCGATCCGCACGAGCCTCTACCTCCTCGACCGCCTGCCCGCCGACAGCCCGCAGGGCCGCCAGGCGCTCGCGGTGATCGACCGGCAGACGCATCACCTCGCGCGGCTGATCGACGACCTGCTCGACGTGCAGCGCATCACGAGCGGGAAGATGTCGCTGCGGCGCGAGCCGGTGGAGCTCGAGGTCGTGGTCGGGCGCGCGGCCCAGGACCATCGGGCGGCGTTCGACGCCGCGAACATCGCGCTCCGCATCGAGGTCGGGTCCGAGCCGCTGCCGGTCACCGGCGACGCCACCCGGCTGGCGCAGATCGTCGGCAACCTGCTCGGCAACGCGGCGAAGTTCACGCCC
Source organism: bacterium (assembly GCA_026129405.1). Lineage (NCBI taxonomy): Bacteria > bacterium. The sequence continues at coordinate 185,482 of JAHCID010000007.1, read as the reverse complement.
GCGGGCGGCACGGTGACGCTCGCGCTCGCCCGCGACCACGGGGGCGCCGTGCTGCACGTTCGCGACACCGGCGTCGGCATCGCGCGCGACGTGCTCTCCCGGCTCTTCGAGCCGTTCGCCCAGGCCGACCGTACGCTCGATCGCAGCCGCGGCGGCCTCGGGCTCGGTCTGGCGCTCGTGCGCTCGCTCACCGAGATGCACGGCGGCACCGTCGCCGCGTACAGCGCCGGGCCGGGCCACGGCGCCGAGTTCGTCGTGCGCCTGCCGCTGCGGCCGGACGACGCCCCGGCGGCGTCGCCGGCGCCTGCGCGCACCGTCCCGGCGGCGCGTCGGCGCGTGCTCGTCGTCGAGGACAACGCGGACGGCGCCGAAGCGCTGGGGGCCCTCGTCGGCCTCATGGGGCACGCGGTGGAGGTCGCACACGACGGCCTCGACGCCATCGCCCGCGCGCACACGTTCCGCCCGGACACCGTGCTGTGCGACATCGGCCTCCCCGGCATCGACGGCTACGAGGTCGCGCGCCGGCTGTCGTCGGATCCGGCCCTGCGGGGGGTGCAGCTGGTGGCGCTCACCGGCTACGCGCAGCCCGAGGACCGGGCGCGCACGCGCGCGGCGGGCTTCACCGCGCATCTCTCGAAGCCGCCCGATCTGGACGCGCTCGAGCGCCTGCTGGCGGCGCCGCGGGCGGCCGACGCGTGACCCGGGCCTGCGGGCAGGCTACGCATCGGGCGTGGCGCTCCATCTGATCCGGCACGGCGAGACCGACGACAACGCGCGACGCGTGGTGCAGCTCCCGGACGCCCCGCTGAGCGCGCGCGGCCGCGCCCAGGCGCAGCGTCTCGCCGCCCGCCTCCGGGACGCGCGCGTCGCCCGCATCCTGTCGAGCGACTACCGCCGCGCCCGCGAGACCGCCGACGCCGTGGCCGCGGCCACGGGCCTCCCCGTCGAGCTGGAGCCGCTCCTGCGCGAGCGTCACTTCGGCGACGTGCGCGGCCGCGCCTACGCCGAGCTCGGCACCGACATCTTCGCGCCCGACTACGCGCCGCCCGGCGGCGAGACCTGGGACGCCTTCTTCGCGCGGGTGGCGGCGGCGTGGACACGGGTGTGCGCGCTCGCGGCCGCGACGCCGGGGCCGCTGGCGGTGATCACGCACGGCCTCGTGTGCTGGGCGATCGTCGGCCGCCACGCCGAGCTCGCACCGGGCATGCGGCTCGGCATGACCTGGGGCAACACCTCGGTCACCGACCTCGAGGGCGTGCCGCCGCGGCGGGTGACGCTGCTCGACTCGACGAGCCACCTGGACGGGCTCGCCACCGGCGGCGGGCCGGTCTGACGCGGCGTCAGTCGCCGAAGCGGCCGTGCCGGCCGGCGCCGCCGGCGAACCGGGCCGCGCCCGCGCGCGTCTCGCCCGAGCGGATGACCTCGAGTCCCGCCCGCGTCTCGTGGCGCAGCGCCTGGTCGAGCGGCAACGCCCATTGCGCGTACGACGACAGGCGGTCGCTGCGCAGGCAGCCCTGCGGGAAGCGCGCCAGCTCCGCGGCCAGACGCACCGCCTCGGCGCGCGCGCTGCCCGGCGCCACGAGCCGGTTCGCGAGCCCCATGCGCTGCGCCTCCTCGCCCGAGACGCCGCGCCCGGTGAGGATCAGGTCGAGCGCGTGCGCGTGGCCGATCAGCCGGGGCAGGCGGATCGTCCCGCCGTCGATCAGCGGCACGCCCCAGCGCCGGCAGTAGACGCCGAAGACGGCGTCGGTGGCGGCGACGCGCAGGTCGCACCACACGGCCAGCTCGAGGCCGCCCGCGACGGCATGCCCCTCCACCGCGGCGACGACCGGCTTCGAGAGCAGCATCCGCGACGGGCCCATCGGACCGTCGCCGTCCTCGGCGACGCGGTTGCCGCGGCCGTCGGCGACGGCCTTCAGGTCGGCGCCCGCGCAGAACGTGCCGCCCGCGCCGGTCAGCACGGCGACGGCGAGGTCGGCGTCGGCATCGAAGCGGCGGAAGGCGTCGGCGAGCCGGGTCGCGGTCGGACCGTCGACGGCGTTGCGCACCTCGGGCCGGTCGATGGTGACGATCGCGACGGGACCCTCGACGTCGAAGCGCACGGTCTCCATGCGCGCTCTGTACTACTGGAGGACCGGGCGCGTCACCTCGTGCGCGAGGAAGGCGCAGCCGCCGATGTCGGTGCCGCCGATCGCGAAGCGCACGTCGTAGCGGCCGGGACCGGGGAGGCGGATGGCCGGCAGCGTCGCCGAGAAGATGGCCTCGAAGCGGCCGGTCACCTCGCTCGGCTGGCGGGCGTCGACCCGTCCCGTGACCTCGACGCGGAAATCGGTCTCCACGTGCTGGATGCGGAGGACCACCGTGTGGGTGCCCGGCGCGTCGACGGCGAGCCGCGCGAAGACGCGGAACGGCGGCAGCGGCTGGGCGAAGTCGGTGACGTTGAAGGTGTCGAAGAGCCCGACGAGGGTGTGCTTGTTGCCGACCTCGAAGCGGACGTCGTCGCACAGCGTACAGAGGAGCAGCTGCGGCATCACCGCCGGCGCTACGGTACGCGGCCGCGAGGGTCAAGGCCGGGCGGCGTCGCGCGCCGCGCGCACCGCCCGCGTCGCAGGTCGAAGACGGCCACTCAGGCGCCGCGCGCGGGCGCGCTGCGGCCGAGGGCTTCGGCGAGGTAGGGCAGCGCCGCGTCGGTGAGCGAGAGGTCGGGCGCGAGGCGCTTGCCGAGGCCCTCGGCGGTCATGAGCGCCAGGTTCACCATCGTCATGTGGCTGCGCGCCTGGATGCGGTGGCGGCGCAGGATGTCGAAGATGCGCGCGATCTCGAGCGTCACCTGGAGGTTCTCGAGGCCGCGGGCGCGGATGTGGTCGACGAAGGTGACGATCTCGCCCTCGTAGGCGGCGTAGTCGGGCACCGCGGCGTGCGGCGCGTTGTCGTAGAAGAGGCGCGCGACCGTGGCCCCGTCGCCGGTCGAGAGCGCGAACAGCAGCTCGGCGGTGGTGAGGCGGTCGGCGTCGTCGAGCGCGCCGACGAGGCCGAGGTCGAGCAGGACGATGCGACCGGGCGGCAGGAAGCGCACGTTGCCGGGGTGCAGGTCGGCGTGCACGAAGCCGTGCAGGAAGACCATGCGGCACACGCAGCGCATGCCGGCGTCGACGATGCGGCGCACGTCGACGCCGTGCTCGGCGAGGGCGTCCTCGTGCACGCCGTCGACGAACTCCATGGTGAGGACGCCGTCGGAGCAGCCGGCGTCGACCAGGCGCGGGAAGCGGACGTCGGGATCGCCGGCGAAGTTGCGGGTGAAGCGGCGGTTGTGCGCGGCCTCGTTGACGAGGTGGATCTGCTCCTCGACGGCGGCGCAGAAGGTCTCGAGCGCGCCCTCGAGCGACATCAGCCGGAACGACGGCACCAGCCGCTCGAGCGTGCGCCCGACGAAGAGCAGGATCGAGCGGTCGAGCCGGACCTTCTCGAGGATGTCGGGCCGCCGCACCTTGACGGCCACCGTCTCGCCCGTCGCCCGCCAGACGGCGCGGTGCACCTGGGCCACGGAGGCCGCGGCGACGGGGGTCTCCTCGAAGTCGGCGTAGAGCGCCTCCAGCGGCTGGCGGAGGTCGCCTTCGACGATCGCCCGCACGCGCGCGAAGTCGAACGCCGGCACCTGGTCGCGCAGCAGCGCCAGCTCGGCGACCAGGCCGCGCGGCAGGAGGTCGGCGCGGGTCGAGGCGATCTGGCCGACCTTGATGAAGGTCGCGCCGAGCACGGTGCAGACGCGCACCAGCGCGCGGCCGAGGGCGTGCGGCACGGCGTCGACGCCGCGCCCACGCAGGCGCACCAGCTCGCGGGCGAAGACCGCCGAGGCCGCGAGGCTCGCCCGCGCCATCTGCGCCGAGCGGACCGCGATGCGCCAGCGCGCGCGGCGCGGGACGGTCGTCACCCGAGCGGCCGGCTCCGGGCGCACCCGGTCACGGAGGGACGCTGCGCGATCCACACCGCGGCAGGGTAGCAGATCCCGCCCGCGTGTCCGCCGCTCACGGCGCGCGCCCGGCGAAGTAGCGGCCCGGCGACGTTCCCAGCGCGCGGCGGAACGCCGCCACGAAGGCGCTCGGGCTGTCGTAGCCGACGTCGAGCGCCACGCGCGTGACCGGCTCGCCGGCGGCGAGCCGCTCGAGGCCGCGCAGCAGGCGCAGCTGCTGGCGCCAGGCGCGGAAGCCGAGGCCGGTCTCGCGCTGGAAGAGGCGGGCGAGCGTGCGCGTGCTCGCGCCCGTCGTGCGCGCCCACGCCGCCAGCGGCCGCCGGTCGCTCGGATCGGCCTCGAGCGCGCGCACGAGGCGCCGGGCGCGCGGGTCGGCGGGCCGCGGGAGGTGGAGGGGCGAGACCGGCGCCGCCCGGATCTCGTCGAGCAGGACGGCGACCAGACGCGCCGCCGGCCCGTCGGCGGGGCGGGACGCCGGCAGCTCCATCAGGCGCAGGATGCACTCGCGCAGGAGCGGCGACACCTGCACCACGCAGGGCGCGCCCGGCAGCCCGCCCGCGTGCGACGGCGCCACGTATACCATCCGCACGGCGACCGTCCCGATCATACGGATGCCGTGCACGGTCCGCGGCGGCAGCCACACCGCCCGCAGCGGCGGGACGACCCAGGTGCCGGCGGGGGTGCCGACGGTCATGACGCCGCTCGCCGCGAAGACCAGCTGCCCGACGGGGTGGCGATGGCGCGGGATCGTGGCGCCGGCGGCGTAGCGTTCGGCGAGACCGACCACGGGTGCGCGCATGGGCACGGCCAGGAACGTCGGCACCCGGCGGGAACGCGGCATGGCGTCGACCCTAGCCCGCATGTGACCGATTCACGACATCGATCGGCCGGATGACGCGAGACCGACGCCACGCGGGCCGGGCATGGTGGGCGCATGAACCGCGTCCATCGCTGGTACTGCCGCTCGGCGCACTGGCGCCGCACCGTCCACCACCGTCTCGCGCCCTGGGTGCTCGGCGGCGTCGACCTCGGGACGCACGCGCTCGAGGTCGGACCGGGGCCGGGGCTCGTCACCGACGTCCTGCGCGCCCGGGTGGCGCGGCTCACCGCGGTCGAGATCGACCCGGCGCTCGCCGCCGCGCTCGCGGCGCGCCTCGCCGGGGCGAACGTCACCGTGCTCCAGGGCGACGCCACGCGCCTGCCGTTTCCCGACGCGGCCTTCGACGCCGCGGTCGCGTGCACGATGCTGCACCACGTGCCGAGCCCCGCGCTCCAGGACCGGCTCCTCGCCGAGGTGGCGCGCGTGCTGCGGCCGGGGGCGTGGCTCGCCGGGTCGGACAGCGTCACGAGCCTGCTCTTCCGCCTCGTCCATGTGCGCGACACGCTGGTGCCGGTCGCGCCCGAGGCCCTGCCGGCGCGACTCGCGGCGGCGGGGTTCGTCGACGTGCAGGTCGAGCGCCACGGCGGCGCCTTCCGCTTCCGCGCCCAGCGGGCGGCGTGAATTGACGCCCCGGAGCGGCGTGCGATAGGCCGCCGGGATGCACGAGCGACGCGGCAGGACGGCGGTGGTCACGGGCGGCGCCGAGCGGCCCGCCGCGCTCGAGGATCTCGTGCGCAGCCTGCCGCCGGCCGAGGTCGCGGCCGCGGTGGTCGACGCCATCCGCACCGACCGCTTCGACATCCTCACCACCCACTCCGAGCCGACGGCGCACGCACGCGCGCGCATGGAGGACCTCGTCGAGGGGCGCGCGCCGAGCACGGCACCCGTGCTGCGGTGACGCCGTTCCCGCCCTGGGTGTGGAACGTCCCCGAGCGCTTCAACGTCGGGGCGGCCTGCACCGACGCGCACGCCGGCTCCCCCGTCGCCGACCGGCCTGCCGTGATCGTCGACGACGACGTCGCGGGTGTGCTGCAGCTGACGTACGCCGAGCTGGCGGACCGCGTCGCCCGCATGACGGGTCTCGTCGCGCGGCTCGGGCTCGCGCCCGGCGATCGCGTCCTCGTGCGCCTGCCGAACTGCCTCGCGTACCCCGTCGCGTTCCTCGGCGCGCTGCGCGCCGGGCTCGTCGCCGTGCCGACCTCGACGCAGCTCACCGCCGACGAGGTGCGCTGGATCACGCAGGACGCGGGCGCCGCCGCCATCGTCTGCGATCGCGCGACCTGGCGCGCGCTGCACGACGACCTGGAGGCGCAGCCGACGCTGCGCCACGCGCTGCTCGTCGGCGACGGCGAGGCGCCCGCCGGGCGCCGGCTCGCGGTCGCGGACTTCGAGACGGCGCTCGCCGCGGCGTCGCCGGCGCCGCCGCACGATACGCGCGCCGACGACCCCGCCTATCTCGTCTACACCTCGGGCACGACCGGCTTCCCGAAGGGCGTGCTGCACGCGCACCGCGCGCTGCTCGGCCGCCAGCCGTCGTCGACCTACTGGTTCGACTTCCGTCCCGAAGGCGACCGCGTGCTGCACGCGGGCAAGTACAACTGGACCTACACGCTGGGCACCGGGATGATGGATCCGCTCTACCGCGGGCACACCACGATCGTGCACGAGGGCGCGGCCGACGCGACGGCCTGGCCGGCGCGCATCGCCCGCCACGGCGCCACGATCTTCATCGCCGTGCCGACGATCTACCGGCAGATCCTCCAGAAGACGGCCGCCGGCGCCGCCGACGTGCCGACGCTGCGCCACTGCATGAGCGCGGGCGAGCCGCTGCCGTCGGAGGTGCTGACCGCGTGGCGCGCGCGCTTCGGCCGGGACGTCTACGAGGCGCTCGGCATGACCGAGTGCTCCTACTACCTGTGCACGACGCGCTCGCGCCCGATCCGCCCCGGCTCCGCCGGCTTCGCGCAGCCCGGCCACGACGTGCGTCTCCTCGATCCCGAGACGCTCGCCGCGGTGCCGGACGGCGCCGAGGGCATGCTCTGCATCCCGCGCACGGACCCGGCGCTGCTGCTGCGCTACTGGAACCAGCCCGAGGAGACGGCGCGCTGCTTCCGCGGCGAGTGGTTTCTCACCGGCGACTGGGCGCGTCGCGACGCCGACGGCTACCTCTGGTTCCTCGGCCGGCGCGACGACCTCATCAACACCTTCGGCTACCGCGTCTCGCCGCACGAGGTCGACCGCGTGCTCTCGGCCCATCCCGCCGTCGCCGAAGCGGCGGCGGTCGGCGAGGACGTCGGCGGCGACAAGACGCTGGTCACCGCCTACGTCGTGCCGCGCCCCGGCTCGGGCCTCACGCCCGACGCCGTGCTCGCCTGGGCGCGCGAGCATCTCGCCGCCTACAAGGCGCCGCGCATCGTGTATCTCGTCGACGTGCTGCCACGGACGCGCAACGGCAAGGTGCAGCGCCGCGCGCTGTCGCCGTCGATGGCGTCGGCCCGGGCGTCGGCCTGATGCGGCTCGCCGTGCTCGGCGCGGCGGCGCTCCTCGTCGTCGTGCTGCTGCTCGCCCGCGCGCGCCCGCCCGAGGAGACCGCGGTCGGGTCCGCGGCCACGACGACGACCACGTCGACGACGCTCGCCGCGCCGCCGTCCACCGCCGTCACCACGACCGCACCGCCGCGCCCGACGACGACGTCCACGCTCGCGGAGGCGCCGCTCACCTCGCCCGACGACGCGCGACGGCTCCTCGAGGAGCACGGCATCGATCCCGAGCAGGTGGCGCGGGAGATCGCCGAGCAGCTCCGCCGGCGCAGCGTGCCGCCGCCCTGACGGCGCCGCGTCGCCTACGGCACGTCGAGCGTCGCGCGACTCACCTCACGGCCTTCGTGCCACAGCGTGACCTCGTACCGGCCCGCGACCAGCCACGCCGACGGCACGCTCATCGCGGCGATGCGCGAGGCGTTGCCGACGACGATGCGCTGGCGCAGCTCGCGCTCGCCGCCGACCGCCGCGATGCGCAGCTCGAAGTCGCCGCCGCCGCGCGCGTCCTGCGGCAGCGTCATGTAGAGCGCGCTGGTCGGCGTGCCGGGTTGGACGGCGACGGTCGGCGCTCCTGCGCCGGCGGCTCCGAGTGCCTGCGGCATGCGCCCGCGCGCGCCGCCGCCGGCCCCCGCCCCCCCCGCCCCCCCCCGCGCTCTCGGCGTCCTGGCGATCGCTGGGCCGGCTCGGCGGGCGCTGCGGCCTTCTCTCCGGCGCGGCGCGGCAGGCGGCGGCGCCACCGCCCGCGCGCGTCGCGGGCGGGGCGGTGGCGATGCGGCCGTCGTCCTGGCGCCGGCGCGGCGCCGCGGCCCCTCGAATCCGACCGTCGCCGGCGGGCGTCCCGTCGGCACTCCGACCCGCGCGTGGCGCTCGACGAGCGAGCTCAACGCCACCACGAGCACCGCCGCCCAGGCGAAGGCCGGATGCCAGAGCACCCGCCCGGACGGTTCGCAGCGGCGACCCGCCGCCTCGGCGCGGGCGCCGCTGCCGAGGCCGCGGCGGCCGGCCGTCCGGCTCCGCGACCGGCGCGGCGCCGGCCACCGCCCGCACCTCGTGACGGTGGTCGGCGGCGCCGGGCCCGGCCGCGTCGAAGCGTGCCAGCGCGCGCAGCTCCTCGCTGCACCCGGGACAGCCGTCCAGGTGGCGGGCGAGACGGCGGCGCGTGCCCGGGTCGAGCTCGTCGCGCGCCTCCGCCCAGCGCAGCAACAGGGCGGGCTCCGGGTGGGCGTCCGCGCCGAGCCGGTCCCCGAGCTCGGTCCACGCGGCGACCTCCGCGGCGCAGGCGGGGCAGGTCGGATAGTGGGCGCGGAACGCGTCCCACGCGGCGTCCCGCGGCGCCGCGAGGAAGGCGGCGAGGTCGATGTCGAAGGCGCGGCGGCAGCTCATGGACGCGTGGTCCTCGTCCCTATGGTCGGTGGGCGGCGGCGCATCGGATCATCCCGGCGCGAGCCGGCGCCGCAGCGTCGTCAGGGCGTCGCGCAGGCGCCGCTTCATGGTCCCGAGCGGGATGCCGGTCTGGTCGCTGACCTCCTGATACGTCTTGCCCTCCCGGTAGACGCCGTCCAGCACCCGGCGCTCGTCGGGCGCGAGATCGCGGACGGCCGCGTCGAGCGCGGCGCGCTCGCCGTCGTCGGGCGGCGTGGCGAGGGCATGGGCGGCGGCGTCGTCCCAGGGCAGCGTCTCCGTCTCCTTCCAGCGCAGGCGGTGCTTCAGCCGGTCGACGAACTTGTTGCGCGTGACGATGCGCACGTAGCCGACGCAGGCCTCGGGGTCACGCAGCCGGCCCGCCTTCGCGCTCGCGACCACCGCGAGGAGCACCTCCTGGCGGAGGTCGTCCCACTCGTCGTGGAAGTCCCAGGCGCGCAGCTGCCGTAGCGTCGCCGTGACCAGCCGGTTCAGCTCGAGGAACGCCAGCCGCTCGCCCGCGAGCAGGCGCTCTACGACCCGGGTCCGGTCCGGCATGGCGGCGGGCATCGTACGGGAGGGTGACGCGGACCACCAACACGGCGCCCAGGCTGGGGTTTCGCGCGCGTGATCCGATTCCCCGCCGGCGCAGACCTTCTCTCGTGAAGGAGGTTCCCGATGCGAAGGTCCCTGGCTCTCGTCCCCCTCGTCTGCGCCGCTCTCGGCGGCGCTCCTGCCGCCGCCGCGCCGGCCGTCACCGCCGGGCTCGACGCGCTCGCGCCCGACGGCACGTCGCGCGGCGGCTGCCCGCTCGAGCACACCGACGTGCAGGTGTCGGTCGCAGGCTTCGTCGCGCGCGTGTCGATCACGCAGCGCTTCCGCAACCCGTTCCCCGATCCGATCGAGGCCGTCTACACCTTCCCGCTCTCGGAGAAGGGCGCCGTCGACACCATGCGGCTCACGACCGGCGCGCGCACGATCGAGGGCGAGATCGAGCGCCGCGCCGAGGCACAGGCCATCTACGACGCCGCCAAGCAGGCGGGGCAGGTGGCGGCGCTCCTCGACGAGGAGCGGCCGAACGTCTTCACCCAGCGCGTCGCCAACCTGATGCCCGGCGCCGGCGTGGAGGTACACCTCGAGTACACGGAGCCGCTGCGTTACGCCGACGGCACGTTCGAGCTGACCTTCCCGACCGTCGTCGGGCCGCGCTTCTCGCCGCCCGGGACGCCGGACGCCGATCGCGTGACGCCGCCGGTGACGCCCGAGGGCAGGCGCGCCGGGCACGACATCGCGATCGCCGTCGCCGTCGACGCCGGCGTGCCGATCCAGGCGGTGACCTCGGCGCTGCATGCGATCGACGTGGAGCGGCCGACGCCGACCACGGCCCGCGTCCGCCTGCGTCAGGCGCGCGAGATCCCGAACCGCGACTTCGTGCTGCGCTGGGCGGTGGCGAGCGACGACGTGCAGAGCGCCTATCTGACGCACCGCACGGCGAGCGGCGACGGCTATGTGAGCGTCGTGCTGGTGCCGCCGCGCCGCGTGCCGGCGGCGGAGGCGGCGCCGAAGGAGCTGGTCTTCGTCATCGACCGCTCCGGCTCGCAGATGGGCGCGCCGCTCGACAAGGCGAAGGAGACGATGCGCTGGATCCTGGATCGCATGCACCCGCAGGACACCTTCCAGGTGATCGACTTCGGGAGCACGGCGAGCCGGGTGGCGGGACCGCGCCGCGGCCCGAGTTCCTGGCCGAGCGCGCGCCGGCGTAGGAACGTGTCGTGCGTAGTCGTTCGGCGCCTCGGACGCCGGGGGCGGCGCGCGCGACGCGTGCGATGGAGTTCAGGCAGCGGCGGTGGCGGGGCTGGCCAGCGCGCTCACCGTGCGGTTTGCAGCGCGGAAGAGCTTGAGCAGGTTGTGGGTGAGACAGACGAGGGCCCACTCGCAGCGGACTTTGCGCAGACCGCGCAGCAGGAACGTGCGGAAGCCGCGAGCGCTGACGATCTGAAGACGGGCTCGACGGTGCACTTGCGTCGTGCATAGACGGCCTTGCCTTCGGAGGTCGCGAGCACGGCGCGCATGCGTCCACGTGCAGGCGCCACCATCATCCGCGGTGCGTACGGACGCTCGCCGCGCGGGTCCTTGCGCTGCAACGTCTCGTCGATCGCGTCGAGGTCGAGCTGCGCGACCAGCTCGAGGATGAAGAACGCCAGATGACTCTCGGGCAGCCACTCGAGCGGCGACGGCGGCAGCAGGAACGACTGGGCGGGATTCCACGTGCGGTAGCGCTTCGCCATCGCGCTACTCGATCACGGCGAGGCCGCCGCTGTCGATCCTGAACAAACGGCTCCCGCGCGCTCCCCGGGGGAGGCGAGGCCATCACCGCCGGTGGTGGGTCAGACGCCACAGCATCGCGCGGACGCGATCGAGCAGCGCCTCGAGCTCGGCGACCTCGGCGGCGGGGACGTAGCGCTTGGCGACCGCGATGCGCAGCGCGACGGTGACCTCGGCGGCGCTGCCCGCGGCCATCTCGTAGTGCCGGCGCTTGTCGCCGTCGCAGCGCAGCCGACCTTCGCCGAGGTTGAGCGCGACGCTTTCGGACGCGCGGGCGAGCTGCTTGGCGAGCGAGGCGCTGCGCTGGCGGATACGGGTCTCGACGGGGACCAGGCGCTCCAGGAACTGCAGGGACATCTCGAGGGCATCGAACACGGGTTTCTCCTCGGTGGTGCCGTCCGCGCCGTGCGGTCGGCTCTCACCCGCTCGCGCCGCAGACGCGCACGGCGCGTGACGAGCGCGCGCGCGGACGTGCACGTCACGTCGGAGGCGCAGCTGTGCGGCGGTCGATCGCGCAGGCACGGCCGGTCATGCGCTCGGCAAGCGCCGGTGCGCGGCGCGGCGCAAGGGTGAGGCGACCGCACGAGCGTGGACGGCACCACCGAGGAGACTGCGCGTCGATGCATTCGATGTCGGTGCAGCTCCGAGCGCGGTCAGCGCGAGCGCGCAGCCGGCAAGCGGCCGGCGGCAAGCGGTGAGCGGCGAGCGGCGAGCGGCGAGCGGCGGGCGGCGGGCCGTGGTCCGCCGCCCCGCCCGGCGCCGGTGTCGCGACCCTCGGACGGTGGCGGATCGCGGATGGAGGCCCGGCCCCGGCGGCTTCGCGCCGGCGGGGTAGGCTGGCCGGGAGGGTTGCGCTAGACCTCCCGGCCCATGAGCGATCTCTTCTCCGTCAAGGGCAAGGTCGTCCTCGTCACCGGCGGCTCGCGCGGCATCGGCCTCATGATCGCGCGCGGCTTCGTCGAGGGCGGGGCGAAGGTCTACGTCTCGTCGCGCAAGCAGTCCGCCTGCGACGAGGCCGCCGCCGAGCTGGCGAAGCTCGGCACGTGCATCCCGCTCGCCGCCGACTGCGGCACGCAGGCCGGCTGCGACGGGCTCGCGAAGGCCATCGCCGACCGCGAGCCGAAGCTCCACGTGCTCGTGAACAACGCCGGCGCCAACTGGGGCGCGCCGCTCGAGAGCTACCCCGACGACGCCTGGGACAAGGTGCTGGCGCTCAACCTGAAGGGCGTCTTCCACCTGACCCGCGCCTGCGTCCCGCTGCTCGAGGCGGCGGCAGGCCCGGGCGATCCGGGACGGGTCATCAACATCGGCTCGATCGACGGCCTGCGCGTGCCGATGCTGGAGACGTTCGCGTACTCGTCCAGCAAGGCCGCGGTGCACCACCTCTCGCGCGTGCTCGCGGCGCGTCTCGCGCCGAAGATCACCGTGAACGCCGTCGCCCCGGGCCCATTCGAGAGCAAGATGATGGCGGTGACGCTCGATCGCTTCCGCGACGCGATCGTCGCCAGCTGCCCGCTCGGCCGCATCGGCGAGCCGGACGACATGGCGGGCGTGGCGATCTACCTCGCGTCGAAGGCAGGGGCGTACGTGACGGGCACGGTGATCCCGGTGGACGGCGGGATCACGATCCGGCCGTAGCGTCGTCGACGAGTCACGCGCGCGTGCCGGGGGCGCGCGGCTTGCCAGCCGCGGCGCCCCCGCCTAGATCCCGATCGTGCAGCTGCGCCTCGACCACGGCACGTCCGGCCTCGACGTCACGCTTCCCGACGGCACGCCCGTCCTCGAGCGGCCCGGCGCCCCGGCGCTCGCCGACCCTGCGGCCGCGATCCGGGCCGCGCTGCGCGCGCCGCTCGGGACGCCGCCGCTCGCCGAGCTGGCGCGCGGCAAGCGGCGCGTGTGCATCGTCGTCTCCGATCGCACGCGGCCGATTCCCTACGGCGTGCTGCTGCCGCCGCTGCTGGCCGAGCTCGACGCCGCGGGCGTGCCGCGCGACGCCATCGAGATCCTCGTCGCCACCGGGCTGCATCGCCCCGCCACCGACGCGGAGCTCACCGCGATGACGAGCCCCGGGATCGTCGCGGGGTGGCGCTTCCGCAACCACGTCGCGCGCGACGGGGCGGCGCATCGCCACGTCGGCACGAGCGCGCAGGGCACGGCGATGGTGATCGACGCCGGCTACCTCGACGCCGATCTCAAGATCGTCACCGGCCTCGTCGAGCCGCACCTGATGGCGGGGTTCTCGGGCGGTCCGAAGTCGATCGCGACCGGCATCGCCGCGACGGAGACGATCCGGCGTACGCACGGCGCCGACATGCTGGAGGCGCACTGCGGGCCCGGCATCGTCGCGGGCAATCCGTTCTACGCCGACCTGCTCGAGGTCGCGCGCCGCGCGGGCGTCGACTTCCTCGTCAACGTGACGATCGATCGCGAGCGCCGGCTGACGGGCGTGTTCGCCGGCGACCTCGAAGCCGCGCACGCGCCGGCGCGCGCGCGGGCGCTGGCGCAGGCGCGGGTCGATTGCGACGGGGCGTTCGACGTGGTGGTCACGTCGGCGGGCGGCTACCCGCTCGACGCGACCTTCTATCAGGCCATCAAGGGCCCGGTGGCGGCGCTCGGCATCGTGAAGCCGGGCGGCACGATCGTTCTCGCGGCCGAGATGCGCGAGGGGCTCGGCAGCGCCGACTTCCAGCAGATGCTCGATCGCCTGCGCGGCGGCGAGCGCGCGATGGACCTTTTGACCTCGCCCGGCTTCTTCGTGATCGACCAGTGGATGGTGCAGCACCTCGACCAGGTGCTGCGGCGCGCGTCGCTCACCGTCGTGGCGCCGGCGCTGGCGGCGGACGCGCTGGCGGGACTGCCCGTCCAGCGCGCGGGGTCGGTCGAGGACGCCGTGGCGGCGGCGCGCCGGCGGCACGGCGACGGCGCGCGCGTGGTCGCGATTCCGGAGGGGCCCTACGTGCTCGCCACCATCGGCGGTCGCACGGTGCCGCTGCACGGAACGCCGGCGGCGGCCTGAGACGTCCCGCGCGCGCCTGCCGGCCCCAGCGCCGCTACTCGACGCCCTTCAGCGCCGGCGACTCGAGCGCCGTCGGCAGGCCGTCGTTGGTGAAGAGCGCGTCGGGCAGGTCGACGTCGAACTTCACCGACTTCGTCACCATCGTGCTCCAGCTCTTCGACTCACGATCCTCCATGCGGACCGTGAACGCGACCGGCGTGCCGTCGACGACCGTGACGTCGCTGAACGTCTCCACCTTCCAGAGGTGGCCGCTCGGGTCGTAGTAGTTGCGCTCGATCGGGAGCAGCGTGGTCTGGTCGAGGAAGGCGACGACCTTCGAGTAGTACCAGTGCTGCGGCGGCACGACCTGCAGCTCCCAGACCTTCGTGCCGTTCTTCTCCGTCGCCGTGCCCACGGTGTAGGTGCCCTTCATGTCGACGAGGCCGAGGTCGGCATAGGTGAAGTCGGAGCCGAGGAAGGCCTCGTTCTGGCCGAGCGGGGTCAGCGTGCGGACGCGGCGGATCATCGGCAGCCAGACCGCGACGACGTCGACGTGGGTCTTGTCGCCGTCCTCGACCAGGCTGGCGATGCCGCGCTCGCCGGGGGGCGTGACGATGGCCGTGAGCATGCGCGCGCGCCCGTCGACGCTCTTGCGCGCCTGGACCGCCGTGTAGACGGTCTCGACCCCGCCGGGGCCGCCGATGCCGCTGATGGTGAGCGTCATGCTGCGGACGCTGGCCCGCTGGGGCTCGAGCGCGGCCTTCATCTTCGCCGCGAGCGTGGCGGCGTCGGGCGGCGCGGCGAGGGTGCTCGTGGCGGCGAGGAGGGTGGCGGCAGCGAGGGCGGCACGAGAGATTCGCATGGGTTTCGCCCTACCCGGCGAGGCCGCGAACCTCAAGCAGAGCGCCGCGTTGGGGCTCGTGGACCGGTTCGGCCGGCGATCCGCCCGATCGGGGCTGGCGCGGTTGTTGCGGCCGATCACGCGTGGTACCCGACCCGGGTTCACCAGAAAACGCTCCTTGGAGGATACTTTCCCATGCGGAAGATGCGTGAAGCCGTGATCGTCGCGACCGCCCGGACCGGGCTCGCCAAGTCGTTCCGCGGCTCGTTCAACCAGACCCGTCCCGACGACCTCGCGGCCCACGCCGTCAAGTCCGCCCTCGCCAAGGTGCCGTCGCTCGATCCGAAGGAGATCGACGACTGCGTCATGGGCACCGGCTTCCCCGAGGGCCCGCAGGGCTTCAACGTCGGTCGCAACGTCGCGATCCTCGCCGGCCTGCCGCACGAGGTCGCGGGCTCGACCGTCAGCCGCTTCTGCTCGTCGGGTCTCAACGCGGTCGCCGTCGCCGCCCACATGGTCGAGAACGAGGGCGCCGACGCGGTGGTCGCGGGCGGTCTCGAGTCGATCACCATGATGCAGAACGACTTCAACAAGAACGGTCTGTTCAACCCCTGGCTGATGGACCACTACCGCGACGTCTACATGCCGATGGGGCTGACGGCCGAGATCGTCGCCGAGCGCTACAAGATCTCGCGCGAGTCCCAGGACGAGTACGCGCTCGCGTCGCAGCAGCGCACCGCCGCCTTCCAGAAGAACGGCTTCCACAAGGAAGAGATCACGCCCCTCACGGTGAAGATGCAGGTCACCGACAAGGCGACGGGCACGACCTCGGAGAAGGAGGTCACGGTCGAGCGCGACGAGTGCAACCGTCCCGAGACCACGCTCGAGAGCCTGCAGAAGCTGCCGCCGGCCTTCAAGGAGACGGGCAGCGTCACGGCCGGCAACGCCTCGCAGTTCTCCGACGGCGCCGCGGCCGTCATCATCATGTCGGCCGACCGCGCCAAGGCGCTCGGCATCGAGCCGCTCGGCTTCTTCCGCGGCACCGTGTTCGCCGGCTGCGAGGCCGACGAGATGGGCATCGGGCCGATCTTCGCCGTGCCGAAGCTGCTCTCGCGCGCGGGGCTCGAGATCGAGGACATCGACATCGTCGAGCTGAACGAGGCGTTCGCGTCGCAGGTCGTCTACTGTCGCGACAAGCTCGGCATCACGATGGAGCAGCTGAACCCGAACGGCGGCTCGATCTCGATCGGCCACCCGTACGGCATGACCGGCGCGCGCCAGGTCGGCTCGCTCCTGCTCACGCTGAAGCGGCTCGGCAAGCGCTACGGCATCGTCACCATGTGCATCGGCGGCGGCATGGGCGCCGCGGGGCTGTTCGAGGCCGCCTGAAGTCCGATGGCGCGCCGCTACTGGTTGGTGAAGCAGGAGCCCACGAAGTACTCCTTCGACCAGCTGGTGAAGGACGGCCGGACCATGTGGGACGGCGTCCGCAACTTCCAGGCGCGCAACAACCTCCAGGCCATGCGGGCCGGCGACCGGGTGCTGTTCTACCACTCGGTCGTCGGCACCGCCGTGGTCGGGATCGCCGAGGTGTCCCGCGAGGCCTACCCCGATCCCACGGCGAAGGAGCCGGGCTGGGTCGTCGTCGACCTGGTGCCGGTGAAGGCGCTGGCGACGCCCGTCACGTTGGCCGACGTGAAGGCCGACCCGGTGCTGCAGGACATTCCGCTCGTGCGGCAGTCGCGGCTCAGCGTGATGCCGCTCGAGAAGGCGGCCTTCGACCGCATCGTCGCGAAGGGCGGTTGATCCCCGCTACTTCGTCGCCGCGCACCTCTTGAGCGGCGTCATGTTGAGCCCCGGGAAGCGCTTCGCGAGCTTCTCGTGCTTCGCCTGGATCGCCGCGACCTGCGCGTTCGTGTTGCCCTGCATGGGGACGTAGATCTCGACCTTGGTCACGCCCTTCTTCTCGTCGGCGTTGAAGTAGACGGTGAACGGCGGGTCGCCGCTGTCGAAGTCCGGCATCACCACCGTCGAGATGCCGTCGTACTCGGGGCCGAAGAAGGTGAGGGCGGTCTCGAGGTCGCCCCACGACTGCTGGTCGCTGCCGTTCACCAGCGTCATGCGCTGCGACTCGACCCGCAAGCGCGTCGTCGCGTCGCAGCTGCCGCCGGCCGGGACCCAGTCGCCGACAACGTCCTCGGGCATCGGGGCGGAGACGGCGGCCGCGACCGCGGCGATGCCAAGGACCAGCAGGACGGCGCAGCGACGCATCGACATGTGCCGCCTATCCCAGGCCAGTCGGTCCGGGGTCAAACCCGCCCGCGGCCCGGCTCGTCTCGACGCAGCGGCGGCCGCATCCGGCCTCCGCGGAAGCGTGCGCTCTTCGCACTCGCGCCCCCCGGGTACGAAGAGTACGGCGACGGCGGTCTCGTCCCCGCCGCCTCCCGCGCGCAGGCACGCCCCCGCGCAGTATCCAGCGACCTTGACAAGGCACCGGCGCTTCCGTAGACGCCTGACCGATCGGTTTAGATCGAGCGGTCAGGACGACGCCCGATCCCGAAGGCCGGGAAAAGCCAGACCAGATCGGCGGAAGAGCGGCGGAGGCGGATGCAGGAAAGCAAAGGCGACCCGGGCGCTGACCAACAGGTCAGGACGCATCGCGGCGTGGAGGAACGCATGCAGACCGAGGAGCAGGGCTCGCGCATCGTCGGGTTCGGCCGGCTGGAGCACGACGGGCGCCTGGAGGCCCTGGCCGCACGCACCGGGCTCGGCGCCGCCGAGCTGGAGGCGCTGCGCACCGAGGTGATGGCCTTCGAGGCCGCCGACCACATGATCGAGAACGCCGTCGGCGTGCTCGGGCTGCCGCTCGGTATCGGCCTCAACTTCCGCATCAACGGTCGCGATCGTCTGGTGCCGATGGCGGTCGAGGAGCCGTCCGTGGTCGCGGCGGCCAGCTCGGCCGCGCGGCTCGCGCGCGAGGCCGGCGGCTTCGAGGCCGACGCCGACCCGGGCGTCATGATCGGCCAGATCCTGCTGATCCGCGTGCCCGACGTCGCCGCCGCGCGCCTGCGCATCGAGCAGGCGGCGCCGCGCCTGATGGCGGCCGCCGACGCCGTCCACCCGAACATGGTGCGCCGCGGCGGCGGGGCGCGCGGCATCGAGGTGCGCGTGCTGCCCGACGCCGGCCTCGGCGGCATGCTCGCCGTCGACGTCCTGCTCGACTGCGGCGACGCCATGGGCGCCAACGCCGTCAACACCGTCGTCGAGGCGCTCGCGCCCGCCGTCGAGGAGCTCACCGGCGGCGAGGCGCGGCTGCGCATCCTCTCGAACCTCGCGGATCGCCGGCTCGCGCGTGCCCGCGTCCGCTTCCCCTTCGAGGTGCTGACGACGCGCACGTTGCCCGGCGACACCGTCGCCGCACGCGTCGCCGAGGCGTGGGCGCTCGCCTGGGTCGATCCCTACCGTGCCTGCACCCACAACAAGGGCGTCATGAACGGCATCGACGCCGTCGCGCTCGCGACCGGCAACGACTGGCGCGGCATCGAAGCGGGGGCGCACGCGTACGCCGTGCGCGAGGGCGCGTATCGTCCGCTCAGCACGTGGCGCGTCGAGGGCGGCGCCCTCGAAGGCCGCCTCGAGGTGCCGTTGGCCGTCGCGACCGTGGGCGGCAACCTCGAGCTGAACGCGCGCGCGCGTCTCGCGCTGCGGCTGCTCGGCGTCGAGTCGGCGCGGGATCTGGCGGCGGTGATGGCCGCCGTCGGGCTGGCACAGAACTTCGCGGCCCTGCGTGCGCTCGTCACCGACGGCATCCAGCGCGGCCACATGGCGCTGCACGCACGCGGCCTCGCGCTCGCGGTCGGCGCCTCCGAGGAGCTCGCCGACCGCGTCGTCGAGCGGCTCATCGCCTCGGGCGAGATCAAGCTGCACAAGGCGCGCGAGATCCTCGCCGCGCTGCATGCGGAAAGCGCGGCCCGGCGATGAGCTTCGCCGCCGTCACCGATCCGGGTGAGGTCGCCGCGCGCGGCCCGGCGCTCGACGACGCCATCGCCCGCAGCCAGGAGTACCTGCTCGGCCTGCAGGCGCCCGACGGCTACTGGCACGCGCCGCTCGAGGCCAACGTCGGGATGGACGCGCAGTACGTCGTCTTCAACCGCTTCATGGGCCGGCGTCCGCAGGAGACCGAGCAGCGGCTCGCGGCGCGCATGCTGGCGACGCAGTCGGACGACGGCAGCTGGCCCCTCTACCACGGGGGGCCGGGGCACCAGTCGACGACCATCGAGGCCTACTTCGCCCTCAAGCTGACCGGCGTCTCCGCGGATCATCCCGCGATGCGGCGTGCGCGCGAGTTCATCCTGGCGCACGGCGGGCTCGAGAAGGCGCAGGTGTTCACGCGCACGTTCCTCGCCTACTTCGGGCAGTTCCCGTGGTGGGGCCTGCCGGCGATGCCGGTCGAGCTCGTGCTGCTGCCGCCGTGGTTCCCGATCAACATCTGGAAGATGGCGAGCTGGGCGCGCGAGACGGTCGTGCCGATGACCGTGCTGATGGCGTTCCGGCCGCGCGTCGCGCTCGAGCCCGGCTGCGGCGTGGAGGAGCTGTGGTGCGACCCGAGCCCGACCCCCGAGTCGCTCGGCTTCCCGCGCAGCAGGCAGTTCTTCACCTGGCGCAACTTCTTCCTCGCCCTGAACCGCACGCTCGAGGTGGTGGGCAGGAGCCCCTGGAAGCCCTTCCGTGCCCGGGCGCTGCGCGCGGCGGAGCAGTGGATCCTGGAGCGCCAGGACGCGAACGGCGGCTGGGGCGGCATCCAGCCGCCGATGCTGAACTGCGTGATGGCGCTGCGCACGCTCGGCTACCGCGACGACCACCCCGCGATCGTGAACGGCATCCGGGGCATCGAGGACTTCCTCATAGAGCACCAGGGCCAGCTCTTCTTCCAGCCCTGCGTCTCGCCGACGTGGGACACGGCGCTCACCGCCAAGGCGCTCCTCGACTCCGACCTTCCCGGCACGCACGACGCGCTCGTGCGTGCCGCCGACTGGCTGATCGACAACCAGATCTTCGCCCCGGGCGACTGGAGCGTCTACAACCCCGACCTCGATCCCGGCGGCTGGGCGTTCGAGTTCGCGAACGACTGGTACCCCGACGTCGACGACTCGGCGGTGATCCTCATGGTGCTGGACCGCATCCGCGCGAGCGACGTCCGTCGCCAGCGCCGCGCGATCGCGTACGGCACCAACTGGTCCTATGGCATGCAGAGCCGGAGCGGCGGCTGGGGCGCCTTCGACACGGACAACGACGCCGCCTGGCTGAACGAGATACCGTTCGCCGACATGCGCGCGATGATCGACCCGCCGACGGAGGACCTGACCGGCCGCCTGCTCGAGCTGATGGGCCAGCAGGGCTTCGACCTCGGCTACGCGCGCGCCCGCCGCGGCCGCGCCTTCCTGCTGCGGACGCAGCGCCCCGACGGCTCGTGGTGGGGCCGCTGGGGCGCGAACTTCGTCTACGGCACCTGGTCGGCGCTCTCCGGCCTGCGCGCCATCGGCGACGAGCCCGAGGCGGCGCACATGCAGCGCGCCGTCGCCTGGCTGAAGCGGCACCAGAACGCCGACGGCGGCTTCGGCGAGACGCTCGCCTCGTACGACGACGAGACGCTGGCCGGGCAGGGCGAGTCGACGCCGTCGCAGACGGCGTGGGCGGTGCTCGGGCTGCTCGCCGGCGAGCGCGGCGCGAGCCCGGAGTGCGAGCGCGCCGTCGCCTGGCTGCTCGAGCGCCAACGGCCCGGTGGGGGGTGGGACGAGACGCTCTTCACCGGCACGGGATTCCCGGGCCACTTCTACCTGCGGTACTGGATGTACCGCGACTACTTCCCGCTCATGGCCCTCGGTCGCTGGCGCCGGCGTCTGCGCGGGACGGAGGCCGCATCGTGAGCACCCCCGATCCGATCGGCGTCGGCATCGACGCCCTGGGCGTCTACCTGCCGCGCTACGTGCTGCCGCTCGAGCGCCTCGCCGCGGCGCGCGACGTGCCGGCGGAGAAGATCACCGTCGGCCTCGGCGCGCACGCGATGGCCGTGACGCCGCCCTGGGAAGACACCGTCACGCTCGCCGTCAACGCCGCGGCGCCGCTGTTCGCGCGCGGCGAGGTGCGCCGCGACGAGATCGGGCTCCTCGTCCTCGGCACCGAGACGGCCGTCGACCACGCCAAGCCCGCCAGCATCTTCGTGCACGAGCTGCTCGGCCTGCCGGCGTCGTGCCGCACCTTCGAGGTGAAGCACGCCTGCTACGGCGGCACCGCCGGCGTGCTGCTCGCCGCCGACTGGGTGCGCTCGCCGGCGTCGCGCGGGCGCAAGGCGCTGGTGCTCGCGTCGGACATCGCCCGCTACGAGCTCGGCTCCAGCGCCGAGTTCACGCAGGGCGCGGGCGCGGCGGCGATGGTGGTCTCGGCGGCGCCGCGGCTCCTGCGGCTGGATCCGGCGACCGGCGTCCATGCGAGCAGCGTCTGGGACTTCTGGAGGCCGCTCGACCGCCGCGAGGCGCTCGTCGACGGCAAGTTCTCGCTCGACTGCTATCTCGACGCGCTGACCGGCGCGCTCGCCGACTGGCGCACGGCGCGCAACGGCGACGGCGCGGGGCCGCTGCTCGAGCGCTTCGCAGCCTTCCTCTACCACACGCCCTTTCCGAAGATGGCGCACAAGGCGCACGCGCGCCTCGTCGCCGGCGAGGACGGCGACGCCGACGCGCGCGCGCACGCCTTCGAGCGCTCGTACGCCGAGCGCGTCGACCCGTGGCTGGCGCTGGCGCGGCAGTCGGGCAACACCTACACGGCGTCGCTCTGGCTGGCCCTGGCCTGGATGGCGGAGCAGCACGCGAGCGCGCTGGAGGAACGCGACGTCGCGCTCTTCTCCTACGGCTCGGGCAGCTGCGCCGAGTTCTTCACCGGCCGCTTCCCGACCGGCAGCGCGGCGGCGGCGGGCGCGATCGGCGCGCGCGCGCTGCTCGCGGGCCGGCGCGAGGTCGACGTCGCCGAGTACGAGGCGCTGCTGCGCGACGGGCCGCGCGGCGGCACGCCGCCGGCGGGCTACGGCGGCGTCTGCCATCTCGCCGAGGTGCGCGACCACAAGCGCGTGTACCGCTCGGAGGCGTGGGCGGCGTGATTCCGTCGGCGCTCGCCGAGGCGCACGCCTACTGCCGCGACGTGCTGAAGCGCAGCGGCAGCAACTTCGCGCAGGCGTTCCGCCTCCTGCCGCCCGAGCGGCGCGCCGGCCTCGAGGCGGTGTACGCGTTCTGTCGCTTCGTCGACGACGTCGCCGACGACGAGGGGCGCAAGGACCCGGCCGCGCTGCTCGCGCGCTGGCGCGACGAGCTGGATCGCGTCGTCGCCGGCAATGCGACGCATCCCATCGGCGTGGCGCTCGCCGACGCCGTGCAGCGCTTCCGGCTGCCGCGCGAGCCGTTCGAGGAGCTGATCCAC
Organism: bacterium; assembly: GCA_026129405.1. Classification (NCBI taxonomy): domain Bacteria; species bacterium. Next base: position 163,060 of record JAHCID010000007.1, on the reverse strand, counting down.
GGCGTCGAGATGGATCTCCGCGTCCGTCGCTACGCGACCTGGGACGACCTCTACACCTACTGCTGGCGGGTGGCGTCCACGGTCGGGCTCCTCTGCATCGAGGTGTTCGGCCGCAAGCACGACTCCGCGACCGACTACGCCGTCGACCTCGGGATCGCCTTCCAGCTGACGAACATCCTGCGCGACGTCGCCGAGGACGCGCAGCGCGGGCGCATCTACCTGCCGCTCGAGGACCTGGCGCGCTTCGACGTGTCGGAAGACGAGCTGCTCTCCGGCCGCTGGTCGCCGCACGTGGGCGCGCTGCTCGCGTTCGAGTGCGGGCGGGCGCGGGCCTACTACCTGCGGGCGTCGGGCGCGCTCGATCCGGGCGACCGCCGGGCGCTCGCGCCGGCCGAGGCCATGCGCGCGATCTACGAGCGGTTGCTCGATCGCATCGAGGCGCGGCGCTTCGACGTCTTCGGCGCCCGCGTCACGCTGCACCGCTACGAGAAGGTCGGCCTCGCGCTCGCGGCGTGGGGGCGCTCGCAGCTGGCGGCGCTGACGTGACCCGCCACGTGGTGATCGTCGGTGGGGGCTTCGCGGGGCTCGCCGCCGGGGTCGCGCTCGCCGAGCGCGGGCTGGGTGTCACCGTGCTGGAGGCGCGCCAGCGTCTCGGCGGCCGCGCCTACTCGTTCCGCGACGCGGCGACCGGCGAGACCGTCGACAACGGCCAGCACGCGATGATGGGCTGCTACACGCGCACGCTCGGCTTCCTGCGCCGCATCGGTGCCGCCGGGAAGCTCGTGCGCCAGGAGAACCTGCGCGTCGACCTCGTGCATCCGACCGAGGGGAAGGGCTCGATCGCATGCCCGGGCTGGCCGAGCCCGCTGCACATGCTCGCCGGCATCACGCGCTATCGCCTGCTGTCGCGCGGCGAGCGCCTGCGGGCGCTGCTCGGCGGCCTGCGGCTCCTCGCGCGTCACCGGCGCCGGGACGCGGCCCTGGCGGCGGCGACGGTCGACGAGCTGCTCGTCGGGCTCGGACAGTCGGCGCACGCGCGCGCCGCGTTCTGGACGCCCGTCGTGCTGGCGACGCTGAACGAGTCGCCCGAGCGCGCCGCCGCCGGCCCGTTCGCCGAGGTGCTGGCGCGCGCCTTCTTCCGCTCGCGCGCCGACTCGCAGTTCGTGCTGCCGCGCGTGGGCCTGTCGGACCTCTACACCGACGACGCCCGCCGTCACATCGAGGCGCACGGCGGCCGCGTCGAGTCGGGCGCGCCGGCGGCGGCGCTCGAGACCGACGGCACGCGCCTGTCGGCCGTCGTGCTGCGCGACGGGCGGCGGCTCGCCGCCGACGCCTGCATCAGCACGGTGACGCCGCGTGCGCTGGGCCCGCTGCTGCCGCCCGCGCTGCGCGCCGCCCCCGCCCTGGACGGCCTCGACGCCTTCGAGACCTCGCCCATCGTCTCGGCCCACTGCTGGCTCGACCGCCCCGTGCTGGACGGCGACTTCGTCGGGCTCCTCGGCACGACCACGCAGTGGGCGTTCAACCGCACCCGGCTGACGGGCGAGACGGCCGGCGGGGGGCAGTGCGTCAGCGCCGTCATCAGCGCCGGGCGGGAGGTCGTCGGCTGGGAGACGTCGCGGGTCGCCGAGCGCGTCCTCGCCGACCTGCGCGCCGTGCTGCCGGCGGCGCGTGCGGCGGCGCTGCGGCACGCGGTGGTGGTGAAGGAGAAGCACGCGACGACGTCGCTGACGCCGGCGACCGAGCGCCGGCGACCCGGCCCGGTGACGCCGCTCGGCGGCTTCTTCCTGGCCGGCGACTGGACGGCCACCGGCCTGCCCGCCACCATCGAGAGCGCCGTCGAGAGCGGCGAGCGCGCCGCGGAATTGGTGGCGGCGCAATGGGGCGCGTGCTAGGCGCCCGAGAGCACACGGAGGACCCGATGCGATTTCCCCTGCACGTCGCCACCGACATGATGAAGTGGCAGCTCCGCAACTGGTGGGCCGGCAACCGGCGCTATCCGTTCGTGCTGATGCTGGAGCCCCTGCACACGTGCAACCTCGCCTGCATCGGCTGCTCGCCGGAGCGCTACAACGGCAACCTGAAGGACCGCCTCACGGTCGACCAATGCCTCGAGGCGGTCGACCAGTGCGGGGCGCCGGTGGTGTCGATCTGCGGCGGCGAGCCGACGGTGTATCCGGAGCTGGCCGAGCTGGTCGAGCGGACGATCGCGCGCAAGAAGCACGTCATCGTCTGCACCAACGGCATCCTCCTCGACCGCTTCTGGAAGAAGGGCACGCCGCACAAGCGCCTCATGATCAACGTGCACCTCGACGGCATGCGTGCGACGCACGACAAGATCACCGACCGCCCGGGCACCTTCGACCGGGCGATCGAGATGATCAGGGAGGGCAAGCAGCGCGGCTACGCCGTGTGCACCAACACCACGATCTTCCGCGAGACCGGCATGGACGAGATCGAGGAGATGTGCGCCTTCCTCACGGGCCTCGGCATCGACGGCATCCTGCTCTCGCCCGGCTACCACTACGAGAAGATCGCGGCGGACCGGTTCCTCCACAAGCAGGAGACGCACGAGAAGTTCACGCGCGTGCTCGAGCTGGCGAAGCGCTACCCGGTGTCGTCGACGCCGCTCTTCCTCGAGTTCGCCGCCGGCAAGCGCGACTACCCGTGCACGCCGTGGGGCAACCCGACGCGCTCGCCGAAGGGCTGGAAGGGTCCCTGCTACCTGATCGAAGGCAAGTACTACCCGACCTGGCGCGACTTCTGGGGCGGCGTCGACTGGGACTACTGGGAGACGCGCGAGGACGCGCGCTGCCAGAACTGCTTCATGCACTCCGGCTTCGAGCCGTCCGTCGTGCGCAAGCTCGGCGACTCGCCGAGCGACGTGCTGCGCATGGCCCGCTGGCAGATGGGCGCGTGACGGCGAGGCGGCCGGGCGACGGCGTCGCCCGGCCGCGCCGTGCGCGTCAGCGTCGCAGCCGCAGCTTCAGGACCAGCTTGCCGGACGAGGCGCGGTCGGCGCCGACGATCTGGAGCGTCGCGCGCAGTACCTTCGGGGCACCCTGCTTGTCGACCTGGTAGACGAGCGGCGCGTCGGCGAGCGTCACGTTCCAGCCCGTCTGCCCGGTGAGCGCCTCGATGCGCGCGACGACGTCCGAGAGCAGCGCGCGCCGGCTCTCGGCGTCGAGCGTCAGCGTGCGCGTGCGCCGCTTCCCGGAGCCGATGGCGGCGCGCAGCATGGTGCCGCGGTCGGTCTCGACGACGGCCGTGTCGGCGAGGCCGAGCCGCCAGGTGAGGTCCTTCCACGTCGTGCGGCGGCCGCCGAAGCGGAGCTTCGCCGTGCCGCGCAACGCCTGCGGCTCGGCGGGGAACGGCACCGGCAGGAGGTTGCGCGCGAAGAACGCCCAGGCCTCCTCGGCGAGGTTCAGGTCGGGGTTGACGTAGAGGATGTGGCCGCTGAAGAACGCGCCCGGGTACTCCTGTGCGACGACGCTGCACAGGCCCACCTCGAAGCCTGTCGCGCACTGCGCCGGGGCGAACGTCTCGCAGCGGGCGGCGCCGTGCGGCACCAGCGCCGGCGTGCCGGAGCAGCCGTGGATGTCGCGCCAGCGGGCGAAGGTCCCCGGCGCCGAGCCGAACGAGCCGTTCTCGTACGCGACCAGGACGTCGGTCAGGCCCATCACCATGCGGATCGGCATCGGGCGGGCGGGCGCGCAGGTGGCGAGGTTCGGATAGGGCAGGGGAAACGCCATCGGCGCCGCCGCCGCGAACAGGTCGGACGCCTCGCAGGCGAGCTTGTGCGACATCGCGCCGCCGTTCGAGAGGCCGGTGACGTAGGTCCGCCGCCGATCGACGTTGCCTTCGGCCGTCGCCGCCTCGATGACGGCGCGCAGGAAGGCGACGTCGTCGAGCCCCGGATTGCCGCAGCACACCCCGGCGTTCCACGCGTTGTTGAGGCCCTGCGGCCACACGACCAGGAACCCCTCCCGGTTGCTCACCGCCTCGAGGCCCGACAGCGCCTGCTGCACCGCTGCGTTCGCGCTCCAGCCGTGGATGTCGAGCACCAGCGGCACCTGCTTCGCCGGCGTCCAGCCGGGCGGCACGTGGACGCGGTACGTGCGCGTCTGACCGCCGACGTCGATGGTGCGGTCGTTGTCTCCGGGCACGAGGACCGCCGCCGCGAGCGACGGGAGCAGCAGGGCGGTGAGGAGGAGCGAGGGAAGCAGCATGCGGCGAATCTCCCGGTGTCAGCGGCGCTTCAGCGCCAGGGTGAGGCGACCCACGGCGGCGCCTGCCACGTCGCTCCGCCGGATGCGGAGCGTGGCGCGCAGCGCCCGCGGGACGCCGTTGCGGTCGAGCTGGACGTGCAGGACGGCGTTCGGGTCGAGGGTGATCTGCCAGCCCGACGTGCCGGTGAGCGCCTCGACGTGCGCGAGCACCTCGGCGGTCAGCCGCTCCAGCGACGGGGCGGTCGGGGTCAGCGTCACTGCGCGTGCACGCTTGCGGCGTCGCGCGCTGCCGCCGAGCTTCGCGCCGTCGGCGGTCGTCGCGTTCCACGTGCCGGCGCTCACCGCCGCCGTCCAGGTGATGCGCTCGCGCGCGCCCTTGCGGGTGCCGAAGCGCAGCCGTGCGGTGCCCGAGAGCGCGGTCTCGGCCGCCGGTGCGACCTCGGACAGCGTGAAGCGGGAGAGGAAGCGCCACGCTTCCTCGGCGAGCACGAGCTGGTCGTTCAGGTAGAGGACGTGCCCGCTGATCGGCAGTCCGGGAAAGGCCTGCGCGACCACGCTGCACAGAGAGACCTCGACTCCGGCGTTGCACGACGCGTACGTCTCGCAGCGCGCGACGCCGTGGGCCACGGTCGCCGGCGTGCCGGTGCAGCCGTTCGCGTCGCGCCACCAGGCGAAGGTGTCGGCCGCGGACGGGAACGGGCCGCCCTCGTAGGCGACGAGGGTGTCGGTGAGGCCCATCACGGTCAGCACCGGGATGGCGCGCGCCGGCCGGCAGTCCGCGAAGTCGGCGTACGGCAGCGGGAAGGCCATCGGCGCCACCGCCGCGAAGAGGTCGGCGGCGTCGCAGGCGAGGCGATGCGACATGGCGCCGCCGTTCGAGAGGCCCGTCGCGTAGATGCGCTCGGGGTCGACGCGGACCTCGGCGGCCGTGCGCGCGACCACCTCGCGCAGGAAGGCGACGTCGTCCCGGCTGGCGCCGGCGCAGCAGATGCCGGCGTTCCAGGCGTTGTCGACGCCGTTCGGCCACACCACGAGGACGCCCTCGCGATCGGCCACCGCCTGGATCCCGGAGACGATGCGCTGCTCGGCGCCGGTCGACGTCCAGCCGTGCAGGTCGAGGACCAGCGGCAGGTCCCGCGTGCCGTCGTATCCGGGCGGGACGTGCAGCACCCAGTCCCGCGGCGTCCCCGCGACGTCGCCGGTCCGCGGATGGTCCCCGGGGCCGACGGCAGCGGCCACGAGGCCAGGGACGAGCAGGGCCACCAGCCCCAACGCGGCGCGCATGACGCCGGCATGGGTACCGCGTCGCCCTCCGTGCCATCAACCCCGCACCGTGTCAGACGCGTCGCTGCACGGGCCGTACGGCCACCGAAGCCGACCGCAGGCGCGCCCGGCGCGGCCTCAGGACGCCTTGAACTCCTCGCCCTTCGCCGTCTTCTCGCGCAGCACCGTGAGCAGCCTCTCGGGCCCGCCCGACGCTACGATGTCCTGGAACTGCGAGCGGAAGTTCGACACCAGGCTCACCTGCTCGATCACGAAGTCGATGATCTTCCACTGCCCGTCGACCTTGCGCAGCCGGTAGTCGAGGTCGACGTCGGCGCCCGCGCCGCCGCGCAGGATGCGCGACTTCACGGTGACGTCGCCGTTCGACTCGGTGCGCTCGCTGGTCACCTGGATCTTCTCGTTGCGGTACTGGTCGAGGCGCCGGCCGTAGGTCTGCGAGAGGTGGCGGCGGAACTCGCGCATGAACTCGTCCTGCTGCGCGGGCGAGAAGCGGCTCCAGTTCCGCGCCAGGACGAGGCGCGAGAGGATCTCGAAGTCGACGCCCGAGACGACGATGTCCTCCACCTGCTGGCGCTTCTGCTCCTGCGACAGCGCCTCGTTCGAGAGGACCGCGATGATCCGGTCGGCGTTCGCCTGCACGACCGCCTTCGGATCCTCCCCGGCGCGCGCCACCGCGACGGTCGCGAGCAGCACGAAGGCCCCGAGGGCGAGGCGCTCAGTCCACGATCTCGTAGAGGCTGTCGTCATAGGTCTTGTCCTTTTCCGCGCGGTCCTCGATGAGCGCCTGCCGGCGCTGGAGATAGGCGTTGCGCACGAAGACGTAGTAGTCGAACGACGCCTCCTTCGCCTCCGCGACCTCGCTCAGGAAGGCGGCGCGGGTGTTGATCACGTCGAGGATGCGCGGGCCGATCGTCACCGCCGCGCTGACGAAGAACGGATAGATCGTCGCGGCGGCGTCGACGGGCAGCCCGGCGGTGTCGCGCACGGTCGACGGGCCGAGGATGGGGAGCACGAAGTAGGGCCCGGCGGGCGTGCCCCAGTGCGCCATGGTCTGGCCGAAGTCCTCGTACGACTGGCGCAGGCCGAGGTCGCTCGCCGGGTCGAGGAAGCCGGCGCCGCCGATCGCCGTGTTGACGACGAAGCGGGCCACGTCCTGCGAGGCGTCGAACAGCTTCAGCTGGAAGACGTTGTTCACGAAGTTCACCGGGAAGCGCAGGTTGTTGAAGAAGTTCGAGAACCCGGTGCGCATCGGCTGCGGCGTGATGTACGCCCAGCCCCTCGCCGTGGGCTCGAGCACCCAGGTGTCGAGGCCGTCGTTGAAGGCGAAGATCTTGCGGTTGAAGCCCTCCCAGGGGTCGTACTCCACGATCTGGGGCGCGACCTCGGCAGGCGTCTGCGCCTGTGCTGCCGCCGGGGCGGCCGTCGCCGGCCGCTCCACCTCCGGGGCACTCTCGTCGGCGTGGGCCGGGGGCGCGCCGCCCGCGAGACAGAGCCCCAGCCCGAGCGCAGCCCCGAGCCATGCGAGACGCGACATCACGATCCTCCCCCTCCGTCGCCCTTTCCGACGTCCGTATTGTGGATGAACTTCCCCAGCAGCCGCTCGAGCAGCACCGCCGACTCCGTGAACGCGAGCGCATCGCCCGACTTGAGGAGAGTGTCGTCGCCGCCGAGCTGAAGCGAGACGTAGCGGTCGCCGAGGAGGCCGGCGGTCACGATCGAGGCCGAGGTGTCGCTCGGCAGCCGCAGCGCCGGGTCGAGCTGGAGGGTCGCGCGGGCGCGGTAGTCCTGGTCGAGCGCGATGCCGCTCACCTGGCCGACCTTCACGCCCGAGATCACCACCGGCGCGCGCGCCTTGAGGCCCCCGAGCTCGTCGAAGTCGGCGTAGACGACGAGCGGCTCGGTGGTCGTGAACGTGACCCCGCCGACGCGCAGGGACAGGTAGGCGATGGCCGCGAGGCCCGCGACGACGAAGAGTCCGACGAGGAGATCGCGTCCCGGAGAACGGCTCACGTGCTCATACCCCCCACAGCGCAGTGATGACGTAGTCGATCAGCAGGATGGACACCGAGCCGACCACGACGGTCGCGGTCGTGGCGGCGCTCACGCCCGCCGACGTCGGCGCGCTCGTGAACCCGCGGTAGGTCGCGATCAGCCCGACCAGACCGCCGAACACCACCGCCTTCACGAGGCTGCCGAGCACGTCGTCGTGGAAGTCGACCGAGGTCTCGAGGCTCGACAGGTAGGCGCCGCCGTCGACGCCGAGCAGCTTCACGCCGACGAGGTAGCCGCCGAACACGCCGCACACGATGAACAGGGCCGACAGCAGCGGCATCACCAGCACCATGGCCACGGCCTTCGGCGTGACGACGACGTCGACCGGGTCGATGGACATCATGCGCAGGCCGTCGAGCTGCTCGGTGGCGACCATCGTGCCGATCTCCGCCGCGGTGGCGGAGCCGGCGCGGCCGGTGGCGAGGAGCGCCGTCAGCACGGGTCCGAGCTCGCGCACGAGGCTCAGGCCGACGACCGCCCCGAGCGCGCCCGTGGCGCCGAAGCGCTCGAGCGTGTTGTAGCCCTGGAGGCCCAGCACCATCCCCACCGCGAGCCCGCAGACGCAGATCACGACCAGGGACAGGACGCCCAGCTTGTACATCTCGTCGAGCAGCGCCCGGAAGCGGTACGGCGGCAGGACGATGCAGCGGACGACGTCGCCGGCGAACTGCGCCATCCGGCCGAGGTCGGCGACCGTGCGCACGGCGAGGAAGCCGAGGTCGCGGATCGGCCCGAGCATCACGCCGTCTCCGAGAGCGCCGACGGGTCGTGCTCGTCACCGGGGTCTTCCCCGAGGAAGGCGCGGACGCGCCGGTCCGGGCTCTGGCGCAGCTCGGCGGGCGGACCCTGGACGGCGCCGCCGTCCTGGAGCAGCACGATCCAGTCGGCCATGCGCATGGTGGAGTCGATGTCGTGCGAGACGACGACCAGGGTGAGCCCGTGGCCGGCGTTGATCCGGCGCAGGAGGCCCTCGATGCGCTTCGTCGAGATGGGATCGAGGCCGGAGAACGGCTCGTCGGCGAGGACGATGCCGGGGCGGCGGATGATCGCGCGCGCGAGTCCCACGCGCTTCACCATGCCGCCCGAGAGCTGGCTCGGCAGGAGGTCGTCGACGTCGCGCAGCCCGACGGCGGCGAGCCGGTCGTGCACCTCGGTCGCGATGGCGGTCTCGTCGAGATCGGTGTGCTCGCGCAGCGGGAAGGCGAGGTTGTCGAAGACCGACATCGAGTCGAGCAGCGCCCCGCTCTGGAACAGCATGCCGACCCCGCGGCGCACCTCGTAGAGCTCGCGCTCGGAGAGCCGGGTGACGTCGCGGCCGTCGACGCGGATGTGGCCGGCCCGCGGCTGCACGAGGCCGCCGATCAGGCGCAGCATCGTGCTCTTGCCCGAGCCGCTGCCGCCCAGGATCACGGTGATGCGCCCGCGGGGCATGACGCACGACAGGTTCCGGAAGACCGTTCGCCCGCCGAAGCCCATCTCCACCGCTTCGAACTCGATATGTGCGCCCTCGCCCATGCCCGGGGTGAGCTCGTCCTTGTAACAGTATCGGGCGTTGGCGCCAGCGGCTGGAGGTGTCAGGCGATTGGCCCGGCGCGCACCGGGTCTCACCCGGGCGGGAAGCGGATGGGGGCGCCGGGCCCCAGCGGGAGACCGAGGAGCACCCAGGCGACGGCCAGGGCGCTCCAGGCGACGCCGAAGGCGACGGCGTACGGCACCATCGCCGCGAGCAGCGTGCCGAGCCGCACCTCGGGGGCCCAGCGGCGCACGGCCACGATGACGATCGGGAAGTAGGGGTTCAGGGGCGTGACGCAGTTGGCGAAGGAATCGCCGACCCGGTAGAGCGCCTGCGTCACCTCGGGCGACCAGCCGAGCGCCATGAACATGGGCACGAAGACGGGTGCCATCGCGGCCCATTTGGCCGAGGCGCTCGCCATGATGAGATCGATGAACGCGGTGAGGCCCACGAATCCGAGGAGGAGGGGCACGCCGTTCAGGTCGGCGGCGCGGAGCGCATTCGCACCCGAGATCGCGACCACGAGCCCCAGCTCCGACTGGCGGAACCAGGCGACGAACTGTCCGGCGAAGAACGCGAGCACGACGTAGGGCCCCATGTCGGCCATCGCCCGCGCCATCATGCCGGCGGCGTCGCGGTCCGAGCGCAGCGAGCCGGTGGCGACGCCGTAGGCGATGCCGGGGACGGCGAACACCACCGTCAGCAGCGTCACGAGGCTCGCGAAGAACGGCTCCAGGTCGCCCGTCTCGGGCGCGCGCAGCGGCGCGCCGGGCAGGGCGAGCGCGACCACGCCGGCGAGCGCGACCACGACGGCGACGCCCGCCCAGCGCAGCCCGCGGCGCTCGAGCGCGTCGAGCGGGGTCAGCGCCGGCACGTCGGCGGGCGGCGTCCAGGCGCCGAGCCGCGGCTCGACGATGCGGTCGGAGACGAACCAGCCCACCAGCGTCAGCAGCGGCACCGAGGCGGCGAGGAACCAGTAGTTCGCCGTCGCGTAGACGGTGTACGACGGATCCCACAGCCGCGCCGCCTCCTGCGTGAGCCCGGCCAGCATCGGGTCGAGCGCCGACAGGAAGAGGTTGGCCGAGAAGCCGCCCGCGACGCCGGCGAACACGGCGGCGACGCCGGCGAGCGGGTGGCGGCCGAGGGTCGCGAAGAGCAGGGCCGCGAGCGGCGTCAGCACGACGTAGCCGGCGTCGGCGGCGACGTGGGAGTTGAGCCCCGCGAGCACGACGGCCGGCGTCACCAGCCGCGGCGGCACGCCGGTGACCGAGGCCCGCAGCACCGCGGCGAGGAGCCCGCTGCGCTCGGCGATGCCGATCCCGAGCATCACCGTCAGCACGACGCCGAGCGGCGCGAAGCCGGTGAAGTTCGGGACCACGCCCGTCAACACGGTGCGCAGGCCCGCCGACGACAGCAGGTCGACCACACCGACGCGCGCGCCGGTCACGGGATGCGTCACCGCGAGGCCGAGGTGCGCGGCGATCGACGACGCCGCCAGCGTCGCGGCCCCGAGCAACACGAAGATGGTCACGGGATCCGGCAGGCGGTTGCCGAGGCGCTCGATGCGCCCGAGGAGCCCGCCCGCCACCGGCCCGTCCATCGCGCGCCGTGATAGCGGCTTGGGGGCCCGGCGGGAAGCTTGCTAAGAGCTCCGCGTGCGAGCCGGCGATCGCGCGCGGTGGTGGGTGCTGCTCGGCTGCCTCGTCTGCCAGATGGGGCTCGGGCTCGGCGGGTACGTCTTCGCCGTCTTCCTGAAGCCCGTGGTCGCCGAGATGGGCTGGAGCCGGACGGCCTTCGCGGCCGCGGGTGGACCGCTGCTGCTCGCCATGGCGCTGGCGAGCCCGCTCGTCGGCGCGCTGGTCGAGCGCGTCGGCGCGCGGGCGGTCTTCGCCTCCGCCATCACGCTGGTGGCGGCCGCCCTGCTCGGGCTGTCGGTCATGCAATCGCTGTGGTCGTTCTACGCGCTCGGGTTCCTCCTCGGGGTCGCGATCACGGGGCTCGGCGACATCCCGGCGGGCGGCGTGGTGTCGGCCTGGTTCGGGCGCCGGCGCGGGCTCGCGCTCGGGCTCGTGTTCGTGGGCTCGAACCTGGGCGGGGCGCTCGTGCCGCTGGTCGCGGCGGAGGTCGCGGCGAGCGCGGGCTGGCGCGTGGCGCTGCGCGTGCTCGCCGTCGGCGGCTGGCTCCTCATCATCCCCTTCGCGCTGTGGGCGGTGCGCGAGCGGCCCGCGGACGCGCAGGCCGCGCCGGAGATCCCGCCCGACACGCTCGGCGGCGCGACGCTCGCCGAGGCCGTGCGGACGCCCGCGTTCTGGATCCTGGCGGGCGTCCTCTTCACCTTCTACTTCTACTACCTCGGCGTGAACCACCACCTGGTGGCGTTCCTCACCGACGTCGGCTTCAGCGACGCCGCCGCGGCGCGCCGGTTCGCGTGGGCGATCGCGGTCGGGATCGCGGGCAAGATCGGCGTCGGCCTCGTCGCCGACCGCATCCCCGTCCATCGGGCCGCGCTCCTGACCTTCGGTCTGCTGACGCTCGGCTCCTTCGCGCTGCTCGCCGTCGGCGAGGTGCCGCGGCTCCTGCCGCTGTTCCTCACCGTGCACGGGCTCACGGTCGCGGCGGAGAACGTCATGCTGCCGCTGCTCGTGGCGTGGTGCTTCGGGGCGCAACACCTGACGCGCATCTACGGCACCCTCATGCTCGCGCTGCTGCCCGGGGGCTTCCTCGGCGCCGTCTTCGCGGCCTGGGTGCAGGATCGGACGGGGCGCTACCTGCCGGCCTTCGTGGTGTTCGCGGTGCTGAACGCGTGCGCGCTCGGCGCGCTCGCGCGGCTGCGCGGCGCGGCCGCACGCAGCGGTGGATGATCGGCCGCCGGTCGGACGCCGTCGCGCCTTCCGCGTCGCCCCGTCGACATGCGGAGCGCCCGCCGTCGCCGGCCATGCGAACCTGCATCGCCCGCCGGCGTCGCCCGGTGCCCGCCGCGCGTGCGGCGCAATGCCCAGCCATCGGGCAGCGCGCGCCTCGGGATGCCGGGGGCCGACGGTCCCGTCTGTACCCGGTCGCGGTCCCGATCCTTGCTAACGGGCTCCGGGGGGGAGCGTCGGTGCCGGGACTCGAGTTTCTCTACGCCTTCGGGCGCGAGGTCATGGTCGCCCTGTACGAGGGCGGGCTGTGGATCCTCGTCGGCTTCGTCGTCGCCGGCATCCTCCACGTCTGGGTCGACCCGTCCCGGCTGGCGCGCCACCTCGGCGATCGCAGCCTCGGGGCGGCGCTGCGCGGGGCGGTGATCGGGGCGCCGATCCCGCTCTGCTCGTGCGCGGTGCTGCCCGCCGCGATCGAGCTGCGCAAGAAGGGCGCGAGCCGCGAGGCGACGCTCTCCTTCTTGATCACGACGCCGGAGGTGGGCGTCGACGCGGTGGCCTTCACCACCGCCTACTTCGGGCCGGTGATGGGCGTCATCCGGCCGCTGGTCGCGATCGTCACCGGCGTGGTCGCGGGCGCGCTGTCGCTGCGCATGCCGGACGACGGCCGGCCGCTCGCGGCGCCGCCGTGTCGGGTGCACCCGGACGGCGCCCCTGCGCCGGACGCCGCGCACGACCACGACCACGACCACGACGAGCACGCGCACCACGGCCACGACCACGGCGACCCGCTGGCCGCGGACGCCCCGGCGACGCCCGAGACGTTCGTCCAGAAGCTGCGGCGCGGCATGCGCTACTCCTTCGTCGACCTCTTCGACGACCTCGGCTTCTGGCTGGCCTTCGCCCTGGTCCTCACCGGCTTCCTCTCGGCCCTCCTGCCGGCCGACTTCTTCGACACCTACTTCCCGTCCTCGATCGCGGCGATGGCGCTGATGGTCGTCCTCGGCGCGCCGATGTACGTCTGCGCCAGCGCCTCGACGCCCCTCGCGGCGATGTTCGTCGCGAAGGGGGCGTCGGCCGGCGCGGCGCTCGTCTTCCTGCTCGTCGGGCCGCCGATGAACGGCGCCACGCTGGCCACCGTGCGGCGCTTCCTCGGGCCCGAGATGGTGCGGGTCTATCTCGGCTCCATCATCGGCGTGGCCATGGCCGCGGGGCTGCTCGTCGATCTCCTGCTGCCGGACCTCGGCGACATGGTGCGGCTCGGCGAGCCGCTCGAGCCCGAGGTGCTCGCGCCGCTGAAGACGCTCGGGATGCTCGTCTTCACCTGGTACCTCGTGCGCTCGCTGCGCCGCACCGGCCTGCGCGCCGGTCTCCACGAGATGTTCGCCAACGTGCGCGACGCCGCCGCGTGGGGACGCGAGATCGACCTCATGCCGCTGCTGCGCAGCCGCATCACGCAGGCGGTGCTGGCGGTGTGGGTCGCGGCGACGTTGCTGGAGGGCATCCACCGCGTGCCGCCGGGACAGCTCGGGCTGGTGCGCCGCTTCGGCGCCCTCGAGGGCGCGCCGCGCCAGCCCGGCCTGGTGTACGCGCTGCCGTTCATCGACGAGCTGTCGCTGGTGAAGACCGACGCGGTGCGCGAGCGTCCGATCAACTTCCTCGCCCGCCCCGGATCGCTCGAGCGCGACCGCGATCCCGAGGCCACGCTCTACGTCACCGCCGACGAGAACCTGATCGACATCCACGCCGAGGTGCAGTACCGGGCCGCGGATCCGGTCCGCTTCCGGCTCGAGGTCGAGGACCCCGACGCGGTGCTCGGCGCCGTCACCCGGGCGCAGCTCCTCCAGGCCATGGCGCTGCACCCGATCGACGCCACCTACACGCGCGATCGCGCCGAGGTGGAGACGTGGTTGCTGGGGCGCGTGCGCGCCGACGCCGAGAGGCTCGGGCTCGGCCTCTCGATCGTGTCGGTGCGCCTGCTCGACGTGCACGCGCCCGACACCGTGCACGAGGCGTTCCGCGACGTGGCGAGCGCCCACGAGGACCGCCTGACGACGATCCACCAGGCGACCGAGTATGCCAACGGCGTCGTGGCGGTGGCGCGCGGCGAGGCCGAGAAGCTGGTCGCGGAGTCGCAGGCCTGGGCCATGCAGCGCCTGGTGCAGGCGCACGGCGACTCATACCGCTTCCTGGCGCTCGCCGAGGTGCACCAGCAGGCGCCGGCGCTCACCGAAGCGCGGCTCTACGTCGAGACCGCGGAGCGCGTGCTGCCCGGCGCACGCAAGGTGATCCGGGCGACCGACGACGGGCCGCAGGGCTACGAGCTGTGGCTGCGCGGCGAGGGGATGGGCCAGCCGGCGCCGGCGATCGGCCCGGCGGTGGCCGCGAAGCCCCGGACGCCGCCGTCGATGGAAGAGCTGATGGAGGAGGACGACGAATGATGACGCGTGGCCGCGTGCTGCTCGCCGCCGGCGGCGTGCTCGCCCTGCTGCTCGTGCTGACGCCGTTCGTGGTGGACGAGACCGAGTACGCGATCGTCACCCGCTTCGGCCGGCCCGTGAAGGTCTACACCGACCCCGGCCTGCACGTGCGCATTCCCCTGATCGACCAGGTGGTCCGCCTCGACGCCCGCACGCTCCTCACCGAGCCGCCGCCGACCGAGTACCTGACGCTCGACAAGAAGAACATCGTCACCCGCTCGTTCCTCGCCTGGCGGGTGGCGGATCCGCTGCGCTATCTGCAGACGGTCGTCCTGCGCGACACGGCGGAGTCGCGTCTCGCCGCCGTCGCCGGCTCCGAGGTGGGCGCGGCGCTCGGCTCGGTCCCGTTCGAGGCGCTGGTGTCGACCGACCGCGCCAAGATGCGGCTCGACGCGCTGGTCGCGGACGTCGAGGAGCGCGTGCGCACGACCGCGGCGACGGAGTTCGGCATCGAGCTCGTCGCCTACCGGCTCGAGCGGCTGTCGTTCCCGCAGCAGAACGAGAACAGCGTCTACCAGCGCATGCGCGCCGAGCGGCAGCGCATCGCCAAGCAGTTCCGCTCGGAGGGCGAGGAGCAGGCCCTGCGCATCCGCGCCGAGGCCGACCGCGAGCGCGTGCGCATCATCTCCGAGGCCGAGCGTACGGCGGCCGAGACGCGCGGCAAGGCCGAGGCGGAGGCGGCGCGCATCTACGCCGACGCGCTCGGCCGGAACCCGGACTTCTACCGCTTCGTCCGCACGCTCGAGGCGTACGACAAGATCATCGACAAGGATACGACGCTCGTCCTCCCGGCGGACTCGCCGCTCATGAAGAGCCTCCTGAACGGCCCGCCCGCCGACGCCGCGCCGCTCGCCGCGCCGATCGCGGGCGAGGCAGCGGACCCTGCCGCGCGCGGCCGCACGCAGCCGGTGCGCAGCCCGGCCGCGATCCGCGGCCGGCGTCCGAGCTCGGGCGTCACCGCCGCCACCCCGCCCGGGCCGACCGCCGCCGCGCCGGTCGGCCGGGTGGCCGGCCGCGGACCGGCGGTGCCGTGACGGAACGGCTGCGCACGCTGCTCGCGCGGCGCGGGGTACGCGTCGGCCTCGGGCTCGGCGCGTTCGTCGCCTGGGTCGCGAGCGGCATCTACATGGTGCCGCCGACCAGCGTCGCGGTGACGCGCCTCTTCGGCGCCGTGCAGGATCAGGCCGTGCCGCCGGGTGTCCACTGGTGGTGGCCGCGCCCGATCGGCTGCGTCGATCGGGCGGAGGTGACGCGCACGTTCGCCATGCCCATCGGCGTGCGGCCGCAGGCGAAGCCCGACGCGACCGGGCACGACCTCGTCGATCCGATCGAGAGTCGCTGGGTGACCGGCGACACGAACATCATCCACCTGCGCAGCAAGGTGAGCTGGCGGATCGCCGATCCCGGCGCGTTCCTCCTGCGGACGCAGGATCCGGAGCGGCTGCTGCGCGTGGCCGTCGGCGCGGCGTTCACGGCGGCGACGAGCGGGATGCCGGTCGACGACATCCTGACCAGCGGCCGCCTCCTGCTGCGCGAGCAGGTGCAGCGCCGCGCCCAGGGAATGCTCGACGGCTGGCGCGTCGGCATCCAGGTGCTGTCGGTGAACCTCGACGGCGTCGACGCCCCCGCGCCGGTGGTGAAGGCGTTCCAGGAGGTGCAGAACGCGCGCGCCGACCGCGAGCGCCTCGTCTCCGAGGCCGAGGCCTACGCCAACACCACGGTACCCGTCGCCCGCGGCGAGGCGCAGAAGACGCTGCTCGAGGCGAAGGGGTTCGAGGATCGCCGCCTGAACGCCGCCCGCGCCGACGCCGACCGCTTCGCCCGGCTGGCCGCGGAGCACGATCGCGATCCCGCGCTGCTCGAGAAGCGGCTCTACCTCGAGACCGCGGAGCGCGTGATGCCGCGCGTGAAGCGCTACGTCCTCGAGCCGGGCGGCCGGCGCAGCATGCCGATCCGCATCCTCGAGTGACGCCGGCCTCAGGGCCGGTCGCGGGCCGGCAGCGCGGCCGGGCGGCCGAGCCGTGCCCGCACCCACGCCGGCACGGAGGCGCCGAGGTCGTCGAAGATGGCGTATGCGACCGGCGTCACGAGCAGCGTCAGCAGCAGCGAGAGCGACTGCCCGCCGATGACGACGACGGCGATCGTGTGGCGCTCCTCGGCGCCCGGCCCCGTGCCGAGGGCCAGCGGCAGCATGCCGGCGACGAGCGTCAGCGTCGTCATGAGGATCGGACGCAGCCGATCGCGGCTGCCGCGCAGGATGGCGCTGCGCCGGTCGAGGCCCAGCGCGCGCAGCTGCTTTATGTGGTCGACCTGGAGGATCGAGTTCTTCTTGACGACGCCGAACAGCACGAGGATGCCGAGCGCCGAGTAGAGGTTCAGCGTGTTGCCCGCGAGCCACAGCGACAGCAGCGCGAACGGGATCGCCAGCGGCAGCGACAGGAGGATCGTCACCGGGTCGATCAGGCTCTCGTACTGCGCGGCGAGGATCATGTACATGAACGCGATCGAGAGCAGGAACGCCCACAGGAACTCGACGAACGTGCGCTCCAGCTCGCGGCCGCGTCCCGAGACGTAGGTCGAGTAGCCCGGCGGCAGGCCCATCTCGGCGACGGCCAGCTTGATCGCGTCGAGGCGGTCGCCGAGCGCGTAGCCCGGGGCGACCGTGGCGCGGACGGCGGCGACGCGCTGGCGGTCGAGCCGGTCGATGCGCGACGCGGTCTCCGACGGCTGCAGCGACGCCACCCCGTCGAGTCGGACGAGGCCGCCGTCGCTGCGCGGCACGTAGAGGCGCGCGATCGTGTCCGGGTCGTTGCGGTCGCCCTCCTCGAGCCGGATCTGGACGTCGTAGTCCTCGTTGACGCTCGGGTCGATGAAGCGTGAGACGCGGTCGTCGCCGCCGACCATGAGCCGCATCGCGAGGGCCACGTCCTCGACGGCGACGCCGAGGTCGGCGGCGCGGTCGCGGTCGACGACGACCTGGAGCTCCGGCTTGTTGAGCTTGAGCGTCGTGTCGGCGTCCGCGATGCCGCCCATGGCGAGCATCCGATGGCGCAGCTCCTCGGACAGCTTGGCGAGCACGTCGAGGTCCGGGCCGCGGATGTTGAAGTCGATGTCGACCGGTGCGCCACCGAGGTTGAAGGCGGGCGCGTTGCGCACCGAGATGCGGAGGTCGGTGTACTGCCGCAGCTTCGCGCGCAGCGCCTGCATCACGTCGCGCTGCGTGTAGTTGTCGCGGAACGCGCCCAGCGGGTCGAGGCGGAGCAGGCCCGAGAGGAAGCGTGTGAGCGAGAAGTAGCGCTCCGCGTGCGGCGCGATGCGGACGTAGACCTGCGCCTGGTTCGTGCTGCCGAGGAACCCGCCGGCGACGGTCGAGAGCGCCGTCACCACGCCGGGCGTCGCGCGGATGTCCGCGACGACGCGCCGCACGGTGTCGTCCATCGCCGCGACGCTGGTGCCCTCCGGCGCGACGATGCTGACGTCGAACTCGGCCTCGTCGACGTCGGTCGGGACGTACTCCTGGCGGATGGCGCCGTAGAGCGGGATCGACGAGGCGATGACGACCAGCGCCAGGATCGCGACCAGCCGCGGGCGGTCGAGCACCCGTGCCAGCCAACGCTCGTAGAGCGCGTCGAGGCGGCCGTAGAGGCCCTCGCGCGAGTGGGCGTCGGCCGAGGTCTCCTCCGGCCGCAGCAGCCGCGCGCTCATGGTCGGCGTGAGCGTGAACGAGACGAGGAGGCTCACGAGGATCGCCACCGCCGCGGTCAGGCCGAACTGGTAGAGGAAGCGGCCCGAGATGCTCGACATGAACGAGACCGGCACGAACACCACGACGAGGCTCAGCGTCGTCGCCAGGACGGCGAGGCCGATCTCGGCGGTGGCCGCGCGCGCCGCCTCCATCGGCGCCATCTTCTTCTCCTCGACGAAGCGGAAGATGTTCTCGAGCACGACGATCGCGTCGTCGATGACGACGCCGACCATCAGCACGAGCGCCAGCATGGTGACGCTGTTCAGCGTGAAGCCGAGCGGCCACATGAAGGCGAAGGTGGCCACGACGGAGGTCGGGATCGCGATGCCGGCGATCAGCGTCGAGCGCCAGCTGCGCATGAAGAGCAGCACCACCAGGCAGGCGAGGATGCTGCCGAGCACGAGGTGCACCGTGATCTCGTGCAGGGCGGCGTGGATGTACCGCGACTGGTCGCGGATGATCTCGAGCCGCACGTCGGGCGGCAGCTGCGCGGTGATGCCGGCGAGGTTCTTCTTGACGGCTTCGATGACCGCGACGGTGTTGGCGCCGGTCTGCCGCCGCACCTCGAGGATCACCGTGGGGACGTCGTCGAGGCGGGCGATGGAGCGCTGCTCCTTGGTGCCGTCCTCGGCCCAGCCGACGTCGCGGACGCGGATCGGCGTGCCGTCGCGGGTGGCGACGACGAGGTCGGCGAAGGCGGCGGGGTCGCTGAGCCGCCCGATGGTGCGCAGGCTGTTCTCGACCGTGGCGCCGGTGACGTTGCCGCCGGGCACCTGCGTGTTCTGGCGTAGGATGGCGTCGCGGATGGCGGTGATGGGCAGGCCGAACGCGGCGACGCGATCGGCGTCGACCCAGACGTTGATCGCCCGTTCGAGCTGGCCGACCAGCAGCACCTCGCCGACGCCGCTCGAGCGCTCGAGCTGCGGCTTCACGATGCGGTCGGCGATGTCGGTGAGCTCGCGCAGCGGCCGGTCGGCGGAGAGGGCGATGGTGAGGACGGGCGTCGACTCGTTGTCGAACTTCGCCACCTGGGGCGGCTCGAGCTCCGGCGGCAGGTCCTGGAGCGCGGTCTGCACGCGGTCGCGCACGTCCTGCGCCGCGAGATCGCCGTTGCGCTCCAGCGCGAAGCTCGCCGCGATGAAGGTCGCGCCGGCGCCGGACACCGAGCGCAGCTCGTCGAGGCCCTCGACGGTGTTGACCGCCTCCTCGAGCCGCTGCGCGACCTCGGTCTCCATCTCCTCCGGCGCCGCGCCGGGGAGCAGGCTGCGCACGCGCACCTGCGGGATGTCGACGGTGGGGAAGCGGTCGACGCCGAGCTGCAGGTAGGCGGTGCCGCCCACCACCACCAGCGCCAGGATCAGCATGCTGGCGAAGATGGGCCGCCGGATGCAGACCTCGGCGAGCTTCTGCACCCGCTACGGCTCCGCCACGACGGCCTGGCCGCCGGTCAGGTTGCCCGGCGCGACGATGACCGCCTCGCCGGCGGCGAGCCCGTCGACCACCTCGACCACATCGGCGCTCTTGCGGCCGAGCCGGACGCGCTTCTCGGTGACCTTGCCGTCGGCGACGCCGAGCACCTTCGTCACGCCGGCGAACGAGACCACCGCGGACGCCGGCACGAGCACCGCCGGCTGCTCGGGATCGACGACGACGTCGGCGCGCGCGTAGGCGCCGGGGCGCAGCCCGCCGTCGGCGTTCGGCACCTCCGCCTCGATCATGATCGTGCGGGTTCTCTCGTCGACCGCGGGGCTGATGCGTACGACGCGGCCCTCGGCGGGGATCGGATGGCCCTCGACCTCGACGCGCACCGTCTGCCCGGTACGCAGGCTCGCGGCCTCGCGCTCGGGGATCGGCAGACGCAGGCGCAACGGGTGCTGGCGCACGATCGTCACCACCGCGGCGCCGACGTCGAGGTAGCCGCCCACCGAGAGGTGGCGCTCGCGCACGGCGCCGTCGAACGGGGCGCGCAGGGTGGCGTCGGCGAGCTGCTGCTCGGCGAGCGCGAGCTGCGTGCGGCGCTCGGCCAGCAGCGCCTGCCGATTGCGCACCTCCTCGAGCGCCTCCTGGTAACGCGCCTCGGCGACGCGCCAGTCGGCGTCGGCCTGATCGAGCTCGGCGCGCGAGAGGATGCCGTCCTTCTGCAGGCTGGCGTAGCGCTCGCGCTGGAGGCGGGCCTGCTCGAGCACCGCGCGCGCCTGGCGGACGAGAGCGGCCTTCGCGGGCTCGACCTCGTCGGCGTCACCGTCGAGGGGGACGCCGAGCCGCGCCCGCGCCTGCGCCAGCGCCGTCCGCGCCTGCTCGACGCGCAGGCGGAAGTCGGTCGGATCGAGCACGGCGACGACGTCGCCGGCGCGCACGACCGAGCCCAGGTCGACCGGCAGCTCGGTCAGGCGGCCGGCCACCTTGGTGTTGAGCACGACCTGGTCCTCGGCGGCGAGCGTGCCGGTGGCCGTGACCGTGCGGGGCAGGGTGCCGGCGTCGGCCCGTACCAGCGTGACGGCCTTCGGCTCGGCGGCCTTCGGCCGCGCGGTCGCGTCGGCGTCGCCCTGTCCGCACCCGCTCTCCAGGGCCGCCAGCACGAGGACCAGGACGGCGACGGCGGCGTGGACGCGGGGGAAGGCGGGCACCACGGCGAATCTTAGAGCATGAGGACGAGCGCGATGCATGCATGCACGGACGGACGGGCTCGCGTTGGACGCCGGTGCGCGGTCCGGATTCAGGCCGTGCCGGTTTGAGCGCCCGGCGCGGTGCGTGGTACGCGGACGGGATCGTGTCCGACGGGCTCGACGCCGACCTCTTCCGCCGCATCCAGGACCGCGTCGCCGTGGTCGGCATCGGCCACCTGCCATTCGCCAAGGACATCGGCAGGCCGATCGCCGACACCGCGGTCGAGGCCATCCAGCTGGCCCTGCGCGACGCCGGCCTCCCCAACGAGGCCGTGGACGGCATGTGCATGCTGGAGATGGAGGCCACGCACGAGGTCTCCATCGCCCGCCGCCTGGGGGTCGACCAGCTGACGTGGTGGTCCAAGATCTCCTACGGCGGCGGCGCGTCGAGCGGCACGCTCATGCATGCGGCGGCGGCGATCGCGTCTGGCCTCGCCACCACCGTCGTCTGCCACCGTGCCCGCAACCGCGGCGCCAAGACGTCGCGTCCGTGGGCCAACGAGCGCACGCTCGTAAAGGACGACAAGGCGCTGCACACCCCGTGGGGGCTGATCCGCCCGGTCGACGTCATCGGCATGTGGGCCCATCGTCACATGTACGAGTTCGGCACCACCCGCGAGCACCTCGGCAACGTCGCGATCGCCGCCCGCAAGCACGCGCAGCAGAACCCCTACGCGATGATGCGCGGCCGCCCGCTCGACCTGGAGACCTACCTCGCCGGCCGCGTCATCGGCTGGCCGCTGACGCTCTACGACTGCTGCCTCGAGACCGACGGTGCGCTCGCCTGCGTCCTCACCACCGTCGAGCGCGCGCGCGATCTGCGCCAGAAGCCGGTCCTCGTGCACGCGGTGGCGCAGGCGTCGGGCCCGAACCCGACGCACCTCGCCAACTACAACAACTGGCCGACGATGGAGACGACCGGGAAATGGTGCGGCGACCTCCTGTGGTCGCGCGCGCAGCTGCGGCCGGCGGACATGGACTGCGCGCAGATCTACGACGCCTTCACGCCGCAGGTGATCATGGGGCTCGAGGACTACGGCTTCTGCAAGCGCGGCGAGGGCGGGCCGTTCACCGAGGGCGGCCGCATCGAGCTCGGCGGCGCGCTGCCGGTGCTCACCTCCGGCGGTGGGCTCTCCGAGGCCTACGTGCACGGCTTCAACCTCGTCCTCGAGGGCGTGCGGCAGATCCGCGGCACGTCCGTGAACCAGGTCCCGGGCTGCAAGGCGACGCTCGTCACCGGCGCCTCGGGCGTCGCGACCAGCGCGGTGGTGCTCCGTGGCGAGTGACCGCTTCCTCGAGGACGATCGGCCGCTGCATGCCGACTACCCGCTGCCGGATCTCGACGACCCGATCATGCGGCCGTTCTGGGACGGCTGCCGCGAGGGCCGGCTCATGCAGCAGCGCGACCGCGTGACGGGCGCCTGCCACTGGCCGCCGAAGCCGCTCTACTGGCAGGACGGCACGCGCCTCGCGTGGTTCGAGGCGAGCGGCCGGGGGACCGTCTACACCTACGTCGTCGCGCAGCCGCCGTTCCTGCCGGCGATGGAGCACCTGCTGCCGCACATCATGGTGGTCGTCGAGCTGGCCGAGGGTCCGCGCATCGTCGGGCACATGGTGCGCACGCCGCCCGACGCCATGCGCATCGGGCTGCCCGTGCGGGTGTGCTGGAAGCGCCTCACCGACCAGGTCACGCTCCCGGTGTGGGAGCCCGATCCGGACGCCGCCTGAGCGCCTGCCGCGCCGCGCCGCCGCCTCAGCCGGCCTTGGCGACGTCGTCGAAGTCCGTCGACAGCGACAGCGCCTCCCACGCCGCCAGCTCCGCCGACAGGGCGTCGAGCTTGGCGCGCACGAAGCGCACCGCGTCGGGCCCGAGGAGCAGGTGCCCGGGCGGATCGAGCGACGTGACCAGCGTCAGGATCGCGCGTGCCGCCTTCTGCGGATCGCCCGGCTGCGTGCCGTTCGACCGGGCGCGGTTCGCGCGCACCGGCTCGTAGGACGCGTCGTAGTCGGCGATCCGGCGCGGCGCGCGCAGCATCGAGCGGCCGGCCCAATCGGTGCGGAAGCGTCCGGGCTCGACCGCGGTGACGCCGATGCCGAACGGCGCGACCTCCTGGCGCAGCGTCTCGGTGATGCCCTCCAGCGCGAACTTGCTCGCGTGGTAGAATCCGAGGCCCGGGAACGTCGTGAGGCCGCCCATCGAGGTGACGTTGACGATGTGGCCGCGCCGCCGTGTGCGCATGTGGGGCAGGACCGCCTGGATCACCGCCACCGCGCCGACGACGTTGACCTCCAGCTGGCGGTGCAAGTCGACGAGCGATCCCTCCTCGACGAGGCCCTCGAAGCCGTAGCCCGCGTTGTTGACGAGCACGTCGATCGCGCCGACGTCGGCCTCGACCTCGGTGACGACGCGCGGCACCGCGGGCAGGTCGGTGACGTCGAGGAGGAAGCCGAAGGAACGACCCGGCGCGAGCGCGTCGAAGGCGGCGCGCGCGGCCGCCGCGCGCACCGTGCCGGCGACGCGGTGGCCGTCGGCCAGCGCGGCTTCGGCGAGCGCGCGGCCGAAGCCCGTGCTCACGCCGGTGATGAAGAACGTCTTCGGATCAGCCATGGCGCCAGAAGGCACCCGGCGCGCGACGAAGTACACCTGTCCTTTGGGACAGGCCGTCAGCCCTGCCGCTGCACGAGGACGCCGTACCAGCCGAGCCCGGCGTAGGTCTCGTAGCCGGGCGTCAGCGCGAAGCCGACGACGCTGCCGGCGCCGTCGCCGTAGCTGCCCATCGTGCGGCCGCGGGTGTCGAGCGGGAAGGTCTCGGCGAGGATGCCGCGGCGGTCCGAGGCGGCGAGGACGCGGTGGTGCGCGTCGAGGATCAGCTGGCGGGTGCGCGGGCGCTCCTCGTCGAGGAGACGCACGCCGTCGACCACCGTCTGCGCCTGGCCCTCCCAGTCGAAGAAGATGCCGAGGACGCCGGTCGGCTCGCCGTACGTCTCGCCGCCGGCACGGATCGCGGCGGCGTAGGTCGCGACCGAGCGTCCGCCGAGGCCCGCGTTGCAGGCGATGTCGGCGACCGCGTACGCGCTGCCGTCGCGGGTCGCGAGCGCCTGGCGGAACCACGGCTCGTGCGCCACCTGCCGGCCGGCGGCGTCGGGGTAGCGCTCGGGGCGCCCGTTGGCGAGCACGGTGCCGCGGGCGTCGACGACCCAGAGGTCGAGATAGACGGTGTACGAGTCGAGGATCACGCCGAGGCGGCGGCTGGCGTGCGCGCGCCGCTCGGCGGTCGGTCCGGCGGCGCAGTCGACGACGGCGGAGTCGGTCGCCCACCAGCGTACGTCGCACGAGCGCTCGTAGAGGTTGCGGTCGATGATCTCGATCATGTTGCGCGCCAGATCGGCGAGCCGCGTGCCGCGGACGTTGGTGACCAGCTGCGTGCCCAGCCGGTCCAGCTCCGCGAGCCGGGCCGCGAGGGCGCCCTGGAGCCCGTCGGTCACCCGGTTCACCTCGGCGCTGAACTCGCCGATCTCCTTCGCCACCACCGCGAAGCCGCGGCCCGCCTGGCCGGCGCGGCCCGCCTCGATGAGCGAGTTCAGGGCCAGGATCTTGGTGCGCCCGGTGATGCGCTGGAGATCGCGCACGTTGCGCCGGGCGACGTCCGATACCTCACGGGAGAGGGCGAGGATGCGCTCGGGCATGGTGAGCGCACTATCGGCCACTTCGCCGCCGTTCTTGAGGCGTCGGGGGCAGGGTCGGGTCTCACGCCGCCCGCCCGCGTTGCTCCTCCTCACCATCGCGACGGCCATGCCTCGTCGTCGCGCCGCGCCGGGCGGCGCGATCCCACCCGATCTTCGGCAACGAACTTCGGACTCGGGACACTAGTGCGCCGGGAGGCCGCTGCGCCAGGCGAGCGCCTTCGGCGTCAGGCGGTGGAAGAACCCCGGCGTGAGCCGCTTGAGACGCCACAGCCAGCGACCGTCGCCATGGGGCAGGATGTAGAGGGCGTCGCGCGCGACGCCGTCGAGGGCGATGCGTGCGACGGCGTCGGCCTGGACGCCGGCGCGGCGCATGAGCGCCGCGGCCATGTCGCGCATGGCGGCGTCGCCCGAGATGCGCGACGCCGCGACGATGCCGGTCTGGAAGAACGTCGGGCAGAGCACGCTGACGCCGATGCCGAGCGGCACGAGCTCGCCGTAGAGCGTCTCCGAGAGCGCCACGACGCCCGCCTTGCTGACGTTGTAGGGTCCCATCAGCGGCGCCGCGAGCAGGCCCGCCGCCGAGGCGACGTTGAGCAGGTGGCCGCGCCCCTGGCGGCGCAGGCGGGGTACGAAGACGTGGCAGCCGTGGATCGGTCCCCACAGGTTGACGCCGAGCGTCCACTCCCAGTCGGCCGTCGGGACGTCGCCGACGGCGCCGCCGGCCGCGACGCCGGCGTTGTTGACCACGAGGTCGACGCCGCCGAGGAGGCGCTCGGTCTCGTCGGCGAGCTGCTCCACCTCGGCGAGCCGCGTGACGTCGCAGGAGACCGCGTGCGCCTCGGCACCGCCGAGCGCCGCGACGGTGGCCGCGGCGGCGTCGGCGTCGACGTCGCTCACGACGAGACGCCCGCCGCGTCGCGCGAGCTCGACGCACAGCGCGCGACCGAGCCCGCCGCCGGCTCCGGTGACGACCGCGCGCGGTGCGTGGGGGAGAGGCATCGGCGCCGTGTAGGCCGCGGTCGATGCGGTGTCAACGCGCATGCGAACCTTGCGTGGGCGTGCCCGGCGCGTACGGTGCGCGGCATGAGCGCCACCGACACGATCCCGCAGTTCGCGAAAATGCTCGGCAACCTCGACGCCTGGCTCGCGAAGGCCGTCGCGTTCGCCGAGCAGAGGAAGTTCCCCCCCGACGTGCTCGCACAGGCCCGCCTCGCGCCCGATCAGTACGAGCTGGCGCGCCAGGTGCAGTCGGCGTGCGACGCCGCGAAGTTCGCCGCGGCGTACCTGTCGGGCGAGGCCGCGCCGTCGCACCCGGACACCGAGACCACGGTGACCGAGCTGCGCGCGCGCGTCGCCACGTGCCTCGCCTACCTGCGCGGCGTCGGCGCGGAGCAGCTCGCCGGCTTCGCGACCCGGCGCGTCGCGCCGCCGTGGCTGCAGGGCAAGTGGATGCGCGGCGATCGCTACCTCACCGAGGTGGCGATCCCGAACTTCTACTTCCACGTGACCACGGCGTACGCGATCCTGCGCCACAACGGCGTCGAGCTCGGCAAGATGGACTACATCGGCGGGCTGCCGATCGAGGAGGGGTGAGGGCGGCCGATCGGCTCAGGGCCACGGGCCGAGCCAGCCGGCGGCGGCGCCCGCGAGCGCCAGCACCAGCGCCGCGGGGACGATCGCGCGGCGCAGCCCGGGCGCACCGAGTGCGATGCAGAGCGCGGTCTTGGTCGCGGTGTTCGCCAGCACCGCGATCAGCACCGTGCGCGCCGCCGCCGGCAGCGCGGCGGGCGTCGTCGCGGTGAGGCTCGCCATCGACAGCGCGACGGCGTCGGTGTCGGTGAGACCGGCGAGGGCGCCGGCGAGGTAGAGCCCGCCGTCGCCGAGCCGCTGCTCCGCGACGCGGACGGCGATCAGCACGAGCGCGTACACGGCTCCGAAACGCAGCGCCGTCGTGAGCTCGAACGGATTGGCGCCGACGGCGACGTTGCCGCGCTCCTGCGGCCGCGTGCGCCACCACAGCGCGGCGCAGATGGCGGCGCTCGCGACGCCCATCGCCCCGAGTGGGACGACGAGCGCCGCTGCGAGCGGCGGATGCGCCACGCACACGAGGATCCACACGCGCACCAGCATCACGCTCCAGGCGAGGAGGACCGCCAGCGCCAGGTCGCGGGCGAGCTGCGGGACGTCGCGGCTGCGGCGGGCGAGCCCGAGCGTCGACGCGGTGCTCGACACCAGCCCGCCGAGGAGACCCGTCAGGCCGAGCCCGTGCTCGCTGCCGAGGACCTTCACGAGCACGTAGCCGACGAAGTCGACGCCGGCGATGAGGACCACCATCCACCACAGCCGCTGCGGGTTGAGGACGTCGAACGGCGGCGGCCCGAGCGGGCGATCGGGCAGGAGCGGCAGGACGACGACGGTGATGATCGCGAACTTGAGCGTCGCCTCGACGTCGGCGGGCTCGACGTGCCGCGCGAGCCGGTGCAGCCAGCCCTTCAACGTGAGGAGGAGCACGCTCGCCACCGCCGCCATCGCCGCGACGCCGATCCAGCCGCTGCCGCACAGCGTGCCGAGGAGGAACGCCAGCAGCGCCGTGATCTCCGAGGTGAGCCCGAGATGCCCGCGATCGGAGGTGGCGACGTAGGAGGTGACGAGCAGCGCGGCCAGCCCGACGAAGGCGACGGTCGCGATCGCCGGCAACCCGAGCTGCGTCTGCACCACGGCGCAGAGCGCGCCGAGGAGCGTGACCAGCGCGAACGTGCGGACGCCGCCGAAGGTGCCGTCGGGCTCGCGCGCCCGCTCGCGCTCGAGGCCGAGGAGCAGGCCCAGCGCGAGCGCGGCGCCGAGGCGCCACGCCAGCGTGACGTCGTCCGGCGGATCGATCACCAGCGATGCAGCTCGGGGAGCACCTCGGCTGCGAAGAGCCGCAGGCTGGCCTCGACGCGCTCGATCGGCAGCGAGCCGTAGCGCGCGATGACGGCGAGCTCGAAGTCGCCGATCGCGGCGCGGCGCGCGCGCAGCTTCTCGAGGATCGTCGCCGGCGAGCCGTAGCTCTGCACCTGGAGGTACATCTGCGCCTGGTCTTCCTTGCCGATCGCCGACAGCACCTCGGACGCCTGCGCGTACATCTCGTAGCCGCGCGTACCCCGGAAGTGCGCGCCGGTGAGCTCGTAGTGGTCCAGCACCGAGAGGTAGTACTCGGCCATGTGCACCCGCGCCGCGTCGGCGGCCTCGGCGTCGGTCGGGGCACAGAGCATGAGATCGGAGGTGAGCGGCCCGGGCGGCGTCCCCGCCTGCGTTTCGCCCCACACGCGCCGGTAGGTCGCGAGCGACGTCGCCGCCCACGTCTCCCACGGGATCTGCGAGAAGATCGCGAGCCGCGCCCCGAGGCGCGCCGCCTGCTCGACCGAGTCCGGCGACATGCCGATGGCGTACAGCCGATCGCGGAACCCGCGCAGCGGCCGCGGCCGGATGTCGGTGCGCGGCTGCGGGTAGTAGGTGCCGCTCCCCTCCATCCAGCCGCGATCGGTCGCCTCGAGGACGAGCCGCGCCGCCTCGTCGAAGCGATCGCGCGACTCGGCCATGTCGACGCCGAAGCCCGCATACTCTCCGCGCGCGAGCCCACGCCCGAGCCCGAGCACCGCCCGGCCGTTCGAGAGATGATCGAGCAGCACGATCTTCTCCGCCACCCGCAGCGGATCGTTCCAGGGCAGGATGAACGCCCCCGTTCCGAGCCCGATGCGCTCCGTCCGCGCCGCCAGCCACGACAGGAACTGCGCGTTGTCGGGACAGGCCGCATAGTCGAAGAAGTGGTGCTCGACCACGAACACCTTGTCGAACCCGAGCGGCTCCGTGAGCTCCGCGATGCGCCGCTCGACCGCGAAGTGCTCCGCGTCGGAGAGCGCGCCCCGGTAGTTCTGGAAGATGAGCTGGAGGGCGACCTGCATGCGGCGGGCGTAGCACACGGCGGCCGGCGCGCGCACGACGCGGGGCGGAGCCGCGCCGACGACGGCGAGCCCGGCGCCTGGGAGCGGCGCGACCTCGGCTGGCGCACCGGCGAGCTCCGTGGCCTCCCGTTGCCCCCGCCCGCGCCGCGGTGCTACCGCGGCCCCATGTCCCACGCCCTCGTCGTCCGGGCCACGCGCGGCCCGGTCGCGCCGCTCACCTGCTGGACGTCGCCGGCGCACGCCGTGGCGGTGGCGGCGTTCCGCGGGAAGCGCCCGCCGCGGCTGCGCTGAGCGTGCGCAGCCCGTATCCACTGTCGAGCGGCGCGATCGTTCGTGCCTCGCTCGAGGTCTACCGGCGGCAATTCACCGTCCTCTTCGTCACCGCGGCGCTGCTCGGCCTGCCGGGTGCGTTGGCGGGGCTCGGCGGCTCGCCGGTGCCGGAGTCGGGCGGCGAGATCCTCGCCCTGCTCGCGGTCGGCGTCGTCGAGGTGCTCGCCTCGGTCGTCGCCATCGTACAGGTGGCGGCGGCGCGGCGTGGCGCGGCGCCGACGCTGGCGGGTGGCGTCACCGCCGGCGCGCAGCGTCTGCTGTCGGTCCTCGGGGCGCTCGGCCTGTCGACGGTGTGGGTGATGGCGGTCGCCGCGCCGATGGCGGTGCTCGCCGGCGGCGTGTGGGTCGTCGTGCCGCGCAGCGACGATCCGCAGATCGTCGCGCTGGAGGCGTCGGTGCTCCTGCTCGTCGTCCTCGTGCCGGCGACGTGGATGATGCTGCGCTACTTCTTCGTGGTGGTCGTGGCCGCGCTCGAGCCGGGTACGCCGCCGCTGCGACGCTCGGCGGCGCTCGCGCGCGGCGCCTACTGGAAGCTCGGCGTCGTCGGCCTGGTCGGCTGGCTCGCCTGGATGCCCGCCACGGTCCTGCCGTGGGCGGACAGCCTCGGCGGTCTCGTCGGCGACGGCCCGGACACGACGACGGGCATGGCGCTCCAGATCGCCGCCTGGCTCGCCGCCGCGCTCGCCGTGCCCTTCAGCGCCGCGTTGACGGTGCTCGTCTACGACGACCAGCGTGCCCGCACGGACGCCGCGGCATAGGTCACGCGGGTACGGGTCACGCGTTCGGGAAGGCGATGCCGACCGCGTCCGTGGCGCGGAACGGCAGGTCGAGGCGCGGCCGGCGCGGGCACGGCCCGGCATGGAGCCCCGGCCGCTCGGGGAAGCGCGTCGGGTAGTAGTTGTACTGGAAGAGCAGCGCCATCGCGCGCTCGTCGAGCGCCGGGATCGCGCGCAGCGCCGCCCGCACGTCGGCGACGGTGCAGGCGGCGATGCCGGCCTCGATGCGCTCGGGCTCCCATGGCGTCGGAGTGAAGTCGGCGTCGTCGGCGCTGCCGTCGTCGGGGACGGGGTCGTTGTGGCGCCGCCAGAGCGACGGCTCGCCGGGCAGGGCGAACGGATCGACGGGCTCGGTGCCGAGCCAGACGTTGAAGTGCACGTGCGGGACGTTCCAGGGGAACATGAGGAACATGTCGATGCCCGACGCGCCCGAGCGGGCGATCGGCTGGCCGCGTCGCACGAGGTCGCCGGGGCGCACGAGCGCGCGGCCGAGGTGGTTGGACGTGGTCACGAGCCCGCCGCCGTGGTCGAGGAATATCTTGAGCCCGCCGCGGTTGAACTCGCTCGAGACGCGCAGCACGCGGGCCGGGGCGGCGGCGACCACCACGGTGCCGGGCGGGACCGCGAAGTCGGTGCCGTTGTGGCTGTCGTAGGTGAGGGTGCCGCCGCGGAAGTCGCGGACCTGCGTGCGGCGCACCGACCAGCCGTCGGCGATCGGCGTCTGCGTGTGGTTGAAGAGGTTGTAGATGGCGACGCGGCCGTCGGCGCGCCGGCGGCCGAGCCAGAGGCCGACGCCGAGGACGGGATCGAGGATGCCGAGGCTCGTGCGGTCGAAGCGCGACGGCGGCACGCCCTCGTCGCCGCGGAAGGTGACGAGCGCCTCGCGCAGGCGCACGGAGAGGGGCGAGAGGCCGAACGTCTCGGCGAGCGACAGCGGCGAGTCGAGGGCGTCCATCGCCCGGGTCTACGACGGACGGCGTCGCCTGCGAAGCGGTGGCCCGGCGCGGGGCGTCCCGTGTATGAGCGACGCCCGATGCGCCGCGCGTCCGCCCCCGTGCTCGCCGCCGTCGTGGCCCTCGCGGGCTGCGGCGGCGACGCCTCGCCCCCGCCCGATCCGTATCGCGTCGTCATCGACGTCGGCCCGCAGATCCGCGCCTTCGGCGAGGACACGGCCAGCGCCGACGAGGCCGGCGACCAGCTCGCGCAGCTCGGCGTGCCCGTGATCCCCGCGCTGGCGGCGGCGCTCGGGCGCGAGCCGCGCGACGTGCGCGTGAAGGCCGTCGAGGTGCTGGCGGCGATCGAGGCGCCCGAGTCCGTGCCGCCGCTGCTCGCCGCCGCCCGCGACGACGCCGACCCGGACGTCCGCGCCGATGCGCTGCGCGCGCTCGGCGTGCTCGCCGACCCGCGTGCCCGGCCGCTGCTCGAGGAGCGGCTCGCCGACCCGGACCCGACCGTCCGCGTGGGCGCGATCATGGGCTGCGCGACGCTGTGCACGTCGGAGGCGGCGGTCGCACGGCTCACCGACGTCGCGCTCGATCCGACACAGCCGGCCGTGGCGTTGGCCGCGCGCACGACGCTCGCGCAGCTGCGCACGCAGGGCGGCGAGGTGGCCGCCGTCGCCGAGCGGGCGCGGCTCGCACCGCGCCAGGGCTCGACGCCGGACGGCCGCGCGCTCGCGGCGCTGCTGGCGTCGGATTCGCATGCCGCGGCCGCGTGCCGGCGCTGGTCGCGGCCCTGCCGGAGGCGTCGCCGCCGCTTCAGCGCCAGCTGGTGTGGCGCCCGGCGCGTTCGCCGGCGCGACCGCCGTGCCGGCGATGGCCGCGCTGCTGGCGAGCCACGACTCGACGCTGCGGCTCTACGCGAGCGACGCGCTGATCAAGCTGCGCGACCGCGGCGTGGCGCCGGCGGGGGCGGCGCTCGGGGGCTACGCGGGGCCGCAGCCGCGCGGGCCGATGCCGCCGCCCGAGTTCTGAAAAAAAGAGCGGCGGGCGGGGTCCATCGCCGGACCCCGCCCGTTCCGTGGGACGCGGGTTACTGCTGCGTGGCGAGCGCGACGCCCGCGGCGCCGACCACGATGCCCGAGCGGCACGAGCTGGTCGGCGGGGTCGGCACGCCGAGCGCGGCGAGCAGCAGGTGACCGGTGGCGCAGTTCGCCGGGTCGGGGTTCGTGCGGATGCGGAAGCGCGCATCGAACGGCTGGTTGGCGACCAGGCCCGCGGCCTGGAGGATGTTGCCGGCGACCTGCCAGATGGTCGCGCTGCACTTGCCCACGCCCTCGGGGGCGCCGCAGGGCGGCTGCGCCATGCCGCCGCAGCTCGGGCTGCCCGGGGAGAAGTCCGGGTGGCTGTGGATGGTGCACTTCCCGCCCGTCATCGTGAACTCGATGAAGTATGCGGCGGCGAGCGGGCTGCCGACGAGGTCGCCGCCGGCGGTGCCCGACGCCTCGATTTCGACCACGTACTCGCCGTCCGGGAACCCGGGCTTGGCCGGATCGGCACTGGCCTTCGCGAGCTTCAGCGCGAACGAGCCGCCCCCCGTCGGCGGCTTGCCGGCGACCGCGGCCATCGGCTTCGACGACACGGCCCCCGCCGTCTTCGGCGTCGGGCTCGACGGCCCGGGGGCCGGCATCTTCACGATCGTGACGCTCGACTTGCCGGCTCCCTTCACCTGCGCGCCGGCGGAGGCCGCGAAGGCCACGAGCACACCGGCTGCGAGAATCCCCACGCTACGTGCTGTCCACATGCTGTCGTTCCCCTCTCTTCGCGAGACTCTGTTGAGTGTGAGCCAAACGGACGTTCGGTGACGTAGCGAAAGGGTGCTTCGCTCGTCAACGAATTTAGCAAGGAAATTACTGACGCAGCGCGCGAGCGCAGCGCGTCGGAGTCAGCGACGGCGCGTCGCCCAGGCGCGCGGCGACATGCCGGTCCAGCGCTTGAACGCGCGCGAGAACGTGCTCGTGTCGGCGAAGCCGAGCACGAAGGCGATCTCGGTGACCGACAGCCGGCCGGCTTCGACGTACGTGCGTGCGACGCTGACGCGTGCGTCGGCGAGCAGCGCGCTGAACGACGTCCCCTCGGCGGCGAGGTGACGCTGGAGGTTTCGGGTGCTCATGCCGAGCGTGCGCGCGATCGTCGCCTTCGACGGCGCGCCGCCGGGCAGCGCGTCGAGCAATGCCTGCTGCACGCGCGTCGCGACGCGGCTCCGCTCGAGGCGGGTGAGGAAGCGCACGAGCACCTCGTCGTTGCCGCGCGCGAGCTCGGCGTTGCCGGTCGGCAGCGGATCGTCCAGGTCGGCGCGCGTCCACTCGACGACGTTCGCCGGCTGGTCGAACTCGATCGGGGCGCGGAACACCCGATCGTAGGGCGCGCGGTCGCGCGGTGCCGGGCGCGCGAAGGCGACGCGCAGGGGATCGCACGGCGCCGGGGCGCGCAGCGCGCGCGCCTGCCGCACGCAGAGCGCGGCCACGGCGTCGACGGCCTGGAAGGGGATGTCGGGCTGGCGCGAGACGTCGATGTGGAAGCGGTAGCGATCGCCCGCGTCGACGAGCGACAGCTCGAGCACGTCGCCGACGAGACGGCGGTGGCGGACGATGCGCTCGAACGCCTCCCTCAGCGTGACGCTCGCGAGCACGGCGTAGCCGAGGGCATGGAACGTCGTCTGTGCCGTGTAGCGGGGCATCTCGAGCCCGAGGGCAGGGTTGCCCGTCGTCTCCACCGCCACCGCCCACAGCCGGTTCAGCGCCGTGCGTGGGACGCGGGCATCGGGGCCGAGGGCCGCGGGGTCGATGCCCGCGCGGGCCGCGAGCGCCCCGGCGTCGAGGCCGCGCGCCGCGAGCGCCCGCAGGATGGTCGCGGACCAGGGGCCGAAGGTCGACGTCGGGCTGCGCGGGCTCGTCGGCATGGCGGTTTGGCTCGGTCGGCAAAGACAATGGCCCGTCCTGCAAAGCAAGGCGCGCGGCCGCTCGGCTACCGTGGGCCGCATGACGGACCCGATCATCAAGGTCGCCGACCTGGCGTTCCCGCGCTTCCGCGCGCCGGACCTGGACCGGATGGAGGCGTTCCTCCTCGACTTCGGCATGCAGCGCGCCGCGCGTACGCCGCACGCGCTCTACATGCGTGGCACCGACGCCCGCCACCACGTCCACGTGACGCATCTGGGCGAGCCGGCGTTCCTCGGCCTGGCGTTCCTCGCGGCGTCGCGGGGCGACCTCGTCACGCTGGCGGCGGCGGTGGGCGGGGCGGTGCAGCCGCTGGGCGAGCCGGGCGGCGGCGAGGTCGTGCGGCTGCACGACCCCGACGGCCGCCGCATCGACGTCGTGTGGGGTCTCGCGACGCCGGCGCCGCTGCCGGTGCGGCCGCATCCGGCGCTCAACACCGGCGCGGCGCGAGCCCGCGTCGGCACGCTCCAGCGCGTCGACCCCGGGCCGTCACAGGTGAAGCGCTGCGGCCACGCGGCGATCAAGACCGCGGACCTCGCGGCGCTGTGGCCGTGGTATCGCCGCCACCTGGGCCTCCTCGTCTCGGACGACCTCTTCGTCGAGGAGCCGGCGCGGCCGCTCGGGCGCTTCGCGCGCTGCGACCGCGGCGTCGATCCGGCCGACCATCACACGCTCCTCTTCCTCGAGATGGGCGAGGCGAAGCTCGGCCACGTCGCCTGGGAGGTCGCCGATTTCGACGACCTCATGGTCGGCCACGACCACCTCGCGACCGCCGGGATGCGCCACTACTGGGGCATCGGTCGCCACGTCCTGGGCGGGCAGATCTTCGACTACTGGAAGGACCCCTTCGGCTTCACCGTCGAGCACTGGACGGACAGCGACCTCCTCGACGCCGCCGCGGCGCCGGGGACCCACTCCCTCATGGCCGCGGGCAACCAGTGGGGGCCGCCCCCGCCGCCGGATCTGGACTTCTGAGCATGGACCTCGGCATCGGCGGACGGACGGCCATCGTGTGCGCGTCGAGCCGCGGGCTCGGCCGCGCCTGCGCCACCGCGCTCGCGCACGAAGGCGTGAACCTGGTCGTCAACGCGCGCGGGCGCGACGAGCTGGAGGCCACGGCGGCGGCGCTGCGCGCCGAGACCGGCGTGACCGTCATGACGGTCGCCGGCGACGTCGGCGACGTCGCGACGCGCGCCGCGCTCCTCGACGCCTGCCCCGAGCCCGACGTCCTCGTCACCAACAACGGCGGCCCGGCGCCGGGCCGCTTCCAGGATTGGGACGACGACGCCTGGACGGCTGCGTTCCGTGCCAACATGCTCGCCCCGATGGCGCTCATGCGCGCCGTGGTCGACGGTATGGTCGAGCGCCGCTTCGGCCGCATCGTCAACATCACCTCGGCGATGGTGAAGGCGCCGCAGGCGCCGATGGGCCTCTCGGCCGGCGTGCGCACCGGGCTCACGGCGGCGAGCAAGGCGCTCTCGCTGCAGGTGGCGTGGGCCAACGTCACCGTGAACAACCTCCTGCCCGAGCGCATCGAGACCGACCGCCAGGTGCAGATGGCCCAGCTCCAGGCGATGGTGCAGGGGATCACCGTGGACGAGGCGTACGCGCGCATCCGGGCGCACATCCCGGCCGGCCGGCTCGGGCGTCCCGAGGAGGTCGGTGCCGCCTGCGCGTTTCTGTGCAGCGTCCACGCCGGCTTCGTCACCGGGCAGAACCTGCAGCTCGACGGCGGCGCCCACCCGGGGCTGCTGTGACGACGGACGCGGCGGTCCTCGTCGTCGGCGCCGGGCCGACGGGCCTCATGGCGGCGCTCCTGCTGCGGCGGCTCGGGGTCGCGGCGCTCGTCGTCGAGCGCCGCGGCGGCCCGCAGCGCGCGCCGGCGGCGCACGTCGTCAACGCGCGCACGTTCGAGATCTGCCGGCAGGCGGGCGTCGACATGGCGGCCGTCGCCGCCGCCTCCGCGCCGCCGGCGGACGCGGGCGCGACCGTGTGGGTGACGCGCCTCGGCGGTGAGGTGCTCGGCCGGCTGCGCTTCGAGCGCCAGGACGACGAGGTGCTGGGCCTCACGCCGACGCCGCTGCGCAACCTCGCGCAGCACCGCTTCGAGCCGATCCTGCTCGACGCCGTCACCGCGTCCGGCGCCGCGCCGCCGCGCTTCGGGCATCGCTGGCTCGCGTCCGAGGCCGACGCGGACGGCGTCACCTCGCGCATCGCAGGCCCGGATGGCGCCTACGCCGTGCGCAGCCGCTACGTGATCGCGGCCGACGGCGCGGGCAGCGGCGTACGGGTGGCGCTCGGCATCACGCCGCTCGGACCCGAGCGCCTGCAGAGCTTCCTCATGATCCACTTCGCGGCGAACCTGCGCGCGCTCGTCGCCGACTGCCCGGCGGTGCTCTACTGGGTGAGCGATCCGGCCTGCGCCGGCACCTTCGTCGCGCACGACATCGACGGCGACTGGGTGTTCATGCACCCGCTGGCCGAGGACGAGTCGCCGGCGGGATACGATGCCGCGCGCTGCGAGGCGCTCGTGCGGCGGGCGCTGCTGCGGCCCGACGTCGGCCTCCGGGTCCGCACGACGTCCGCGTGGACGATGAGCTGCCAGGTCGCCGAGCGCTACGGCGACGGCCGCATCTTCCTCGCCGGCGACGCCGCGCACCGCTTCCCGCCGACGGGCGGTCTCGGCCTCAACACCGGCGTGCAGGACGCGCACAACCTCGCCTGGAAGCTCGCCGCCGTGCTGGCCGGCTCGGCGTCGCCGGCGCTGCTGGCCACGTACGAAACGGAGCGCCGCCCGGTCGCGCAGTACAACGCGGAGCAGAGCCTGCGGAACGCGATGCGGATGATGGAGGTGCCGCAGGCGCTCGGCTTCGACCCCGACCCGGCCGAGGCGCAGCGCGCCTACGCGGCCGTGCTCGCCGATCCTGCGCGCCGGGCCGAGGTCGCGGCGGCGATCGCGAACCAGGCGGAGCACTTCGACATGCTCGGCCTGCAGCTGGGCTACGCGTATACCGACGGCGCCTTGGCACCCGACGGCACACCGCCGCCGGCGGCGGACGATCCCGTGCGCACGTTCGTGCCGTCGACGCGGCCCGGCGCGCGCCTGGCGCACGGCTGGATCGACGACGGCGGCGGCACCCGCCGCTCGACGCTCGATCTCGTCGCCGTCGGCCGGCCGACGCTGCTGGTCGGCCCGGCGGGCGACGCCTGGATCGCGGCCGCACGCGGGCTCGATCCGGCGCCCGCGTGCGTGCGGATCGGCGTCGACGTCGCGGATGCGAACGCGTGGTGGACGCGCGTCGCCGGCCTGGCGCCCGACGGCGCGCTCCTCGTGCGCCCGGATCAGCACGTCGCCTGGCGCGCGCTCCGCGGCGTGTCCGAGCCCGCGGCGGCGCTCCGCGGCGGGCTCGCGGCGATGCTCGGACGCGCGGTGTGACACCGTCGCGGGGTGGCTCTCGTCGGCGCGTCCTGCGCGACCCGATCGCGCCGTGGCCCAGGTGCTCGCCGCCCGTACGGGCAAGGTCAGCTCGTCCACCTGGAGCGCCTCGGCGGCAAGGACTTCTTCGACGCCGCCGTGCGGCTCGAGCGGATCGACGCGGTCGTCGTCCGCGTGCGCAGCGACTGACGCGTCAGCGCCGCGTCAGCAGGACGACCGGGATGTCGCGCGCGGTCCTGCGCTGGTAGCCGTCGTAGTCCGGCCACTCTTTCGTCATCGTCGGCCAGACGCGCTGCTTCTCCGCCGGCGTCGCGGTGCGGGCGGTGACCGGGATCACCTGGTCCCGAACCTGGATCTCGACCTCGGGGTGGGCGAGGAGGTTCTTGTACCAGCCCGGGTGCTCGGGGGCGCCGCCCTTCGAGGCGACGATGACGAAGGCGTCGCCGTCGCGCCCGTAGATGAGCGGGTTCTTGTGCCTCGCGCCGGTCCTGCGGCCGCGTGTGTGCAGGATGAGGATGCTGGTGCCGTTCCAGTCGTGGCCGACCTTGCCGCCGGTGGCCTCGTACTGGCGCACGTGCTCGTCGCCGAAGAGGGAGAAGTCTGGCATGTCCGGTGAGTGCCACGCCGGATGCGTCGTGGCGATCCCCCGCGTCGCGGTGTAGTCCCGCGGCATGCGCGACGGGACGACGGTGGCCCTCGTCACGGGGGCGAACACGGGCATCGGCCGCGCGACGGCGCTGGACCTGGCCCGGCGGGGCCTGCTGGTCTTCGTCGCCAGCCGCAGCCGGGAGAAGGGTCGCGAGGCCGTGGCCGCCATCCGAGAGGCCACGGGCTCGGCCCAGGTCGAGCTGCTGGAACTCGACCTGGGGTCGCTCGCCTCGGTGCGCCGCGCTGCCGACGCCTTCCTCGCGACCGGGCTGCCGCTGCATCTCCTCGTCAACAACGCCGGGGTCGCCGGCCAGCGCGGCCTCACCGCCGACGGCTTCGAGCTGCACTTCGGCACCAACCATCTCGGGCACTTCCTGCTGACGCAGCGGCTGCTGCCGCGGCTCGTGGCCTCGGCGCCGGCGCGCATCGTCAACGTCGCGAGCAAGGCGCACTTCGACGCGCGCGGCATCGACTGGACGGTGCTCGAGCGCTCGACGCCGAGCTTCACGGGCCTCCAGGAGTACGCGGTCTCGAAGCTCTGCAACGTCCTCTTCACGCAGGAGCTGGCGCGCCGGCTCGCCGGCACCGGGGTGACGGTCTACGCGCTGCACCCCGGCGTGGTCGCCTCGGACGCCTGGCGCCGCATCCCCTGGCCGATCCGGCCGCTCGTCACCCGCCGCATGATCTCCAACCAGGAGGGCGCACGGACGACGCTCCACTGCGCCACCTCCGAGGAGGCGGGGCGCGAAAGCGGCCTCTACTACGACCGCTGCGCGCCGAAGGCGCCGCTGCCGCTCGCGAACGACGCCGCGCTCGCCGCCGAGCTGTGGGCGCGCAGCGAGGCCTTCCTCGCGGCCCGCGGCGGCGCGGCGGCCACGGCGATCTGCTAGGGTCCGCGCCCCCATGATCCGTCTCGAAGCGATCTCGAAGCAGCACGGCGGCCGCATCCTCTTCCTCGACGCGCAGATGGCCGTCTTCCGCGGCGAGAAGATCGGCCTCGTCGGTCCGAACGGGGCCGGCAAGTCGACGATCTTCCGCATGATCGTCGGCGAGGAGGAGCCCGATTCGGGGAGCGTCCTCACGGAGAAGCGGGTCGTCGTCGGCTACTTCTCGCAGACGGTCGGCGAGATGGGCGGCCGCAGCGTGCTCGAGGAGTCCATGGCCGGGGCGGGGGAGGTCTCGCAGGTCGCGCACGAGCTGCACGAGCTCGAGAACGCCATGGCCGACCCGGCGCGGGCCGACGACCTCGAGCGGCTCGTCGCCCGCTTCGGCGACGTCCAGGCGCGCTTCGACGAGCTCGACGGCTACGGCCTCGAGGCGCGCGCGCAGGAGATCCTGACCGGCCTCGGCTTCGCGCCCGAGGTGATCGCGCGTGACGTCGGCGAGCTGTCCGGGGGCTGGAAGATGCGCGCGGCGCTGGCGCGGCTCCTGCTCATGAAGCCGGACGCGCTCCTGCTCGACGAGCCCACGAACCACCTCGACATCGAGTCGATCCTCTGGCTCGAGCGCTTCCTCCAGGACTTCGAGGGCGCCGTGGTCATGACCTCGCACGACCGCGAGTTCATGAACCGCATCGTCGGCAAGATCGTCGAGATCGACGGCGGCGAGCTGACCACCTACACGGGCGACTACGACTTCTACGAGCGCCAGCGCCAGGTCGCCGAGGCGCAGGCCCAGGCGCAGTACGAGCGCCAGCAGGCCATGCTGGCGAAGGAAGAGGCGTTCATCGCCCGCTTCAAGGCCCGCGCTAGCCACGCCGCCCAGGTGCAGTCGCGCGCGAAGAAGCTCGAGAAGATCGAGAAGGTCGAGCCGCCCCGCCGCCGCCAGGTGGTGCGCTTCGACTTTCCGACCCCGCCGCGCTCGGGCGACGACGTCGTGAAGCTCGACGGCGTAGTGAAGGGCTTCGGGGCGCGGCGCATCTACGACGGCTTCGACTTCCTCGTCCGCCGCCGCGAGCGCTGGTGCGTCATGGGCGTCAACGGAGCGGGGAAGAGCACGCTGCTGCGCATGATCGCCGGCGAGGCCGAGCCCGACGGCGGGCGCGTGGCGCTCGGCGCCAGCGTCAAGGTCGGCTACTTCGCGCAGCACGCGATGGAGATCCTGGATCCGCGCCGCACGGTGCTGGACGCCCTGCAGGACGCGCACCCGAAGGCGTCGCTCGGCGCGCTGCGCGGCCTCGCGGGGGCGTTCGGCTTCTCGGGCGACGACGTCGACAAGCCGGGCCGGGTGCTCTCGGGCGGCGAGCGTGCCCGTCTGGTGATGGCGCGCATGCTCTTCGACCCGCCGAACTTCCTCGTCCTCGACGAGCCTACGAACCATCTCGACCTCGCCACCCAGGAGATGCTGGTCGAGGCGCTCGCCGACTTCGAGGGCACGATGATCTTCGTCTCGCACGACCGTGCCGTGCTGCGCGCGCTGTCGAACCGCGTGCTCGAGCTGGGCGGCGAGGGCGGGCCGCGGCAGTACGGCGGCGGGTACGCCGAGTACGTCGCCGAGACCGGCTACGAAGCGCCGGGCGTGCGCTGAGGGGGCGTCCTCGCCGACGCCTCGGCCGATGCGCACCGGGGCGCTGCTTCCGTAGGCAGGCCCGCGCCCACATCGCGTGCAGCCAGACCCCGGTCCGGCCGGGCGCCCGTCACCGCCGCGCAACCTTCTGGCAGCGGAAATGAGTGCTTAGCCCGAACGGGCGGCGCTCCCGCATCGCTGGCACCGCCGTTGCTGCTGGGGGCCAACGGCGCGAAGCCAAACGCCAGGATTGGCGGCAATACGGGAGGGCTGTCCATGCTCGAGCGAATCCATCCGCATCATCCGAAGTGGTCCAAGGTCGCGTCGGTAGCCGCAGCGCTACTGGCGCTCGGAGCCGTGTCCGCGGGCGCCGAGGAGGCGGCGCCGGTCTTCGACTCGGGCGACACCGCCTGGGTTCTCTGCTCGGCGGCGCTGGTCCTCATGATGACGCTCCCAGGCCTGGCGCTGTTCTACGGCGGCCTGGTGCGGGCGAAGAACGTCCTCAACGTCTTCATGCAGTGCTTCATTTCCGCGGGTCTCGTCGGCGTGGTGTGGATCGCGTTCGGCTACAGCTTCGCCTTCGGCGACGGCAACGCGTTCTTCGGCGATTTCTCGAAGGTGATGCTCGCCGGCGTCACGATGGACTCGGCGGTCGAGAACGGCGCGGGCCGGAACATCCCCGAGCTGGCGTTCCTGATGTTCCAGGGAATGTTCGCGATCATCACGCCGGCGCTGATCCTCGGCGCGGTGGCCGAGCGCATGAAGTTCAGCGCCTGGATCGCCTTCATCGTCGTGTGGCTGGTCGCCGTGTACTGCCCGCTGGCCCACATGGTCTGGGGCGGTGAGGGCTGGATCCTCCAGTCGGGCGCGATCGACTTCGCGGGCGGCCTGGTCGTCCACATGTCGAGCGGCTTCTCGGCGCTCGTCTGCGCGGTCTGGCTCGGCAAGCGCCGGGGCTTCGGCAAGGAGCCGATGCCGCCGCACAGCCTGGTGCTCTGTCTCGTGGGCGCCGGCCTCCTGTGGATGGGCTGGTTCGGCTTCAACGCTGGCAGCGCCCTGGGCGCGACCCCGCTCGCCGCAATGGCGTTCGTCAACACCAGCACATGCGCGTCGGCGGCGGTGCTCGCCTGGGCGGTCATCGAGTATCTGCATCACGGCAAGCCGACCGCCCTCGGCGCCGCGACCGCGGCGGTCGCCGGCCTGGTGGCGATCACCCCCGCCTGCGGCAACGTCGCCCCCGGTGGCGCCATGCTGCTCGGCTTCGGCGTGGCGGTGATCTCCTACGTCGCCTGCGGCATCCTCAAGCCGGCCCTCGGCTACGACGACTCGCTCGACGTCTTCGGCGTCCACGGGCTCGGCGGAGCCTGGGGCGCGATCGGCTCCGGCATCTTCGCGGTGAGCTTGGGCTCGGGGATCGAGACCAACGCGCAGCAGGTCATGGTCCAGCTGAAGGGCGTCGCCTTCGCGGCGGTGTTCGCGCCGGCGGTCACCGCCATCATCCTGCTCGCGCTGACGGCGGTGTTCGGCACGCTGAGGGCGGCCGAAGAGGACGAGGTCGAGGGGCTCGACCTGTCGCAGCACAGCGAGAGCGCCTACGGCTTCGCCGGCGGCTCGGTCGTCGTGCCGGAGCTCGGCGGGGCGGGGTTCCATTCGGCGCCCACCGCCAAGCCGGTGCACACGACGGCGAGCTGACACGGTCCTCGTCTCCTGGCGCGGCGGAGGCCGCCGTCGTCGACCTGCCCGGTCGGCGGCGGCGGCCTTCCTGCGTCCAGGGGGGCGGTCTCAGACGTCGGCGACGTCGTGGGCGCCACGCAGCACGCCCTGGAGCAGCGGGTGTGCCGTCAGCTCCAGCGCCTCGAGCACGTCGGCTTCCAGCAGCCCCGCCCGCCGCGCGCTCTTCAGGACGTGCGGCACGCGACGACCCGAGGCGATGTCCTCGACGTCGGCCGCGTTG
Source organism: bacterium (assembly GCA_026129405.1). NCBI lineage: Bacteria > bacterium. Next base: position 121,016 of record JAHCID010000007.1, on the reverse strand, counting down.
ATCGCCTCCTGCTCGTGCAGCATGTCCGGTGCCAGCCGCTCGGCGTCGGCGACGCCCGCCTCCTGCAGCCGACGCACGACGCGGGCGAGCATGATCGGGCCGGGGCGGTCGAGCAGCGTGCCCAGGATCTGCCCGAGCCAGGTGCGCGCGAAGGCGACGTGCGCCTCGAGCGGATGCGTGCGCATCCACTCGGCGACGTAGAGGACGCCGAAGCCCATGTGGCGGCTCTCGTCGCGGGTGATCAGCTCGAGGATGCGGCGCAGCAGCGGGTGCGTCGCGTCGCGCGCGATGCCCTCGAAGATGTTCATGGCGAAGCTCTCGAGGAAGAACTGCTCGGTGGCGATCAGCTCGAGCGGATCGTGCGCGGCGAGCAGGGCGTCGAACATCGCCTCGGTGCCGGCGTCGATGGGCTCCAGCTCCTCGCCCATCTTCTCGATGAAGCGGCGATAGGCGAGGTGGTGCCGGGCCTCGTCCATCGCCTGCGCGGCGGCGTGGTTGCGGTAGTCCTCCTCCCGCAGCCCGAGCACCAGCGCGGCGCAGACGTTCTGGGCGACGCTCTCGCCGACCTGGAGGATGTTCAGCATGCGCCCGAGCGCGCGCCGCGTGGCGCGGCTCTTGGCGCCGTCGGGGAGGGCCTGGAAGGTCGGCGTCCTGCCGAACGCCGCCCAGCCGGTTCCGACCAGCGGGTCGTCGGGCGCGATCGCGAGCGTCCAGTCGACGTCGTGCTCGAAGTCCCAGTCGGCCGAGTGCGCCTTGGCGAAGAGCGCGGCCACGCCGGGATGGCCCGTGATGGGGAGGGTCAGCAGATCACGCGTGCGCATGCGGCACCTCGGGCGCGGACCGTAGCCGGGGCGCGCCGCCGGCGGAAGAGGGCTCCCGCGTGGCGCCGGGGACGCGCCCCCGCTACAAGACGCCCGTGCCTGCTCCCTCCGCTCCATTGGCCCGCTTGCGCGTCGGCATCGTCGGAGGCGGGGTCATGGGCACCGTCCATTCGGCGATGCTCGTGCAGATCGCGGCGGCCGGCCGTCCGGTCGAGCTGGTGGCCGTCGCCGATCGGGTTCCCGAGCGCCGCCGGCTGCTCGCGGCGACCTACGGGTTCGCGCGCCAGTTCGACGACGGCCTGACGCTCGTGAAGGAGACCGATCTCGACGCGGTCTTCGTCTGCACGCCGACGGTGTCGCACGCTGCGATCGTCCACGCCGCGGCGGCGCGGGGTCTGCACCTCTTCTGCGAGAAGCCGCTCGGCATGAGCGCCGCCGAGGGCGACGGCATGGTCGCGGCGATCGACCGCGCGGGCGTGCAGGCCCAGATCGGGCTCGTGCTGCGCTTCTCCGCCGTCTACACCGTGATGCGCGATCTCCTGTGCGAGCCCGAGGCCGGAGAGCCCGTGGCGGTCGTCTTCCGCGACGACCAGGTGTTCCCGGTCCGCGGCCTCCACGCCACGGGCTGGCGCGGCGATCGCACGCAGTCGGCCGGCGGCACGCTGATCGAGCACGGCGTCCACGACCTCGATCTCCTCACCTGGATGTTCGGCCCGATCGCGCGCCTGCGCGCCTGGGAGCAGAACCGCGCCGGCGTCCCCGGCATCGAGGACTACGTCGCGGTCGACGTGACCTTCACGAGCGGCCTGCGCGCCCAGCTGGTGTCGATCTGGCACGACATGCTCCAGCGCCCGTCGAACCGCCGGCTCGAGGTCTTCTGCCGCCGGGCGTTCGTCGCCAGCGAGGCCGACATGCACGGCGACGTCGTCATGCAGCGCGGCGACGACGCGGAGACGCGCCTCGCCGCCGACGAGGTCCTGCGGCGCTTCCTCGCCCATCACCCCGACGCCCCCGAGGCGCTGCGGCCGATCTACGGGGTCTCGTATCTCGTCCAGGATCTCGCCTTCGTCGACGCGCTCCTCGCCGGCCGCCCGGTGGCGCCGACGCTGCACGAGGGGCTCGCCGCGCAGCACCTCGCGGAGCGCGTGTACGAGGCGGCGCGGACCGGCGAGGAGGTCGTCCTGGCGGCCGTCCCGCCGGCGCCACGGTAGTCGCCGATCTCGATCGCCCTCGCATGCGCATCCGCAGATGCCGGAGCATGCGGGATACGCATTCCGACGTAGGCCGCGTCCATTGCAACCCACGCGGACGTGCGGCGACATGGGCGGCGATGTTCGTCCGCGCGCTCCTCGTCGTCCTCGCGTCCGCCGGTCTCGCCGCCGCCCAGAGCCAGACCTTCGGCAGCTCGCTCGCCACGGCGCCGAACGTCTCCATCGACTGCGCCCTCTACCCGACCATCGCCGATCCGTCGGGCGCGTACGCGCTGGTGTCCTCCGGGGTGGCGGACTGCACCTGGCGGCAGGCGGGCGTGTTCGGCGTCGCGAACGACCCGCGCTTCAGCTCGGTGCCCGGCGACGGGCGCATCACCAGCGTCACGATCCGCTCCGGCCCGGCGCCGGTGGCGCCGATCCGCTTCGCGATCTTCCGCCAGCTCTCGACGCCGGGCTTCGGCGCCGAGTCGCAGTGCTGCTTCTTCGTCGGCGAGACGGCGCCGGTGCAGCCGACGCCGAACTCGGTCGAGACCTTCGCCGTCGACCTGCCCGTGCAGCGCAACACCATCGACGGCATCTTCGCCGTCGACCTCGTCGGCATCAGCGCCGCCGCCGGCACCGGCACCCTGCCGTTGTTCGTCCCCGGCCGCGTCAACGCGTTCGATCTGACCACCCCCGGCTCGGTGAACGCCGGCATCTTCTACCCGCGCCTCGGGGCGATCCCGAACGACGTCGGCGGCGGCCGTCGCGAGGAGGGCATCCCCGGCGTCGAGCTGCTCATGCAGTGGACCTGGTGCCCCGCCGGCTTCGGCGGCGGGCCGGGCGCCTGCACCGCCGGCGGCGGTGGTGGCGGTGGCGGTGGCGGTGCGGCCGGCCCTGCGCTGCGCGCGACCAACGCGCCGGTGAGCGGCCCGCGCGCGCTGGTCGACCTCGTCTGCAACGGCGACGCCGCGTGCCGCGGGCGGCTCGAGCTGCTCGGGCTCGCCGCCATCGCGAGCGCGCCGGCGCGCGCGGGCGGCACGCCGCGCTACGGCAAGGTGAAGTACGACCTCGCCCCGGGCGCCACCGCCACGCTGCGCGTGAAGCTGAAGCGCAAGGCGAAGCGGCTCGTGAAGAAGAACGGCAGCCTCCAGGTCGGCGTGCGCCTGACGCCCGCCGGCGGCACGCCCATCACGGGCACGCTCGTGCTGACGCGCTGAGCTCCGTCGCGGGCACCGACCCGGCGCGCCGCGCGCCGCCGCCGGCCACGGCACGGGCGACGGCAGCGCGCCGGCGGTCAGCGCTTCAAGCGTCCGGCGTCGGCCAGGTCCTTCGGCCTTCCTGCGGCGAGCTTGTTCCGCACCAAGGCATCCCGACCGATGAAGTCGACGCGATGCCCATCGATCGTCGCCGGCTCGCGCGTAGCCCAGGCGTCGTCGAACGTCACGCCGCTGATCTCGGTCAGCAGGTCGATGCGACGGGGCGGAAGACCGATCTGGTAGACGAGACCGGGCGTCGCGAAGTCGCGCGGCGAAATGCCGGCCGCCTGCAGCGGAGCACCGAACCGCGTCAACGCCGACCACAGCCGGGCGGAATTCTGCTCGCCCGGTCGCACGAAGACGTCCAGATCGCCGGTGAATCGCGGCACGCCGTGCAGCGCGAGCGCATAGGCGCCGACGATCACGAACTCGACGCCCTCGGCGACCAGCGCGAGCAGCAGGTCGCGGAAGTCGTCGTTCAGATCGGCGAGCGAGGTCATTCCTCAGGTGGGCGCTCGCCACGACGGTAGAGTCGCGTCGGGATCGAGCTGCGATCGTAGATGGGAAGCGGCCGCCCCGACAGCAGCCAAGCCTCGCGCGCGAGTGGCCACATCATGGCGATGCGCTGCGCTGGCGTCGTGGTCTCGAGCACGTCCTCGGGCTCTGCCCCGAGGCGGTAGCGACGGACCGGCCAGCGCGAGCGGTCGCTCGACATCACGTCAGCATAGTCGCTTCGGCTCGCGGTGTCACACCGCGTTGGCCGCCTCGCCGACGCGCTCCAGCGGCCTACTTCGCCGCCGATGGTATCCGGCACCGCCCGGTGCGACGTCACAGGATGCGCGACAGCCCCGGCAGCCGGCGGATGCCGTCGGCGACCGCGAAGGTCGCGGGCACCGCCAGGGCGCACAGCACGACGAAGCGGAGCAGGGGCTGGGGCGGCAGCAGCGCGACGAGCGCGGTGCCGGCGACGACGAAGAACGGGTGGACGATGTACGCGGTGTACGCGCCGCGCGACAGGCGGCGCGCCAGCCGCCCCTGCGTCGCCCAGCGCTCGCGGAAGAGGACCAGCAGCCAGGCGCTCATGCCGACGCAGATCCACGGCTCCCACATCGCGTAGAGCAGCGCCGCCAGGTGCGGGCCGCCGTTCACCTGACCGATGCCGCCGACGAACGGCGTCGCGAGCAAGAGCGGCATCGCCCAGCGCGCGCGCCGTCCCCAGCACGCGACGAACGGGCGGTCCAGCCCGTCGAGCCAGCGGTTCGCGTGCGCCCGGAGTCCGAAGGTGAAGAAGGCGACGTAGAGCGGGAAGTAGCCCAGCTGGAGCCCGAGGACGTCCCAGCCGGTCGGGAAGACGAAGCGGACGAGGAAGGCGGTGAGGCCGATGCCGACGACGAAGCCGAGGATCGTGCGGTCCGACGGGAACGGGTGTGTCCCCGTGACCTCCCGGGGGTGGCCGGAGGCGACGCGTGCGGCCGCGTAGGCCGAGCCGAAGACGAGCAGTGCCAGCACGAACCAGAGCGGCCCGGGACCGACGAGGTGGCCGTAGTCGCGGCTCACGAACGCGACGAGGCCGGCCGCATCGCCGTCGCGCAGCCGGACGATGAGCCACGAGAGAATCGGATTCAGCACGAAGAAGTAGACGACGAGGGGGATGCCGAGCCGCGCGAAGCGGTCGCGCAGGAACGCCGCCGCACCCTTGGCGTCGTACGAGGCGGGCGTCACGTACGCCGAGATCGCGAAGAAGAGGCTCATGAAGAAGGCCTGGTTCACGGCGGTGAAGACGGTGAGGAGCAGGGCGGACTCGCTGTCCGGCGGGGCGGGCAGCGCCCAGTACCAGCCGCCGGTCGCGCCCGCGGCGATGGCCGCGTGGTGGCAGATCACGAGCGCGGTGAGGAACGTGCGCAGGTTGTCGAGGTAGAGCAGCCGCTCGCGCGCCGGCGCCGGCTGCGTCTCACGGATGCTTACAAGCATGCCGTCTGCCATGCCATGCGACATCGAGGGTGTCGACGCAGCGAATTCACGGCGGTCCGGGTCCCGGTCCGCCGGGCGGCGGCGCCGACCCGGTGGCAGGGCGCGCGCGGCGTTCAGTCCGTCGCCGGCAGCGCCAGCGGCAGCGTCACCGGCCGCGACAGCCACGCGGCCGAGCGCCACGGCGGCGGGGCGGCGAAGTCGTACGCGCCGAGGATCGCCACCGGCGTGCCGTGCGCCAGGACCTTGCGGTCTGGGCCGAGGATCCACCCGTGTCCCCAGGCGAAGAGCCAGCGGGCGTCGCGCTCGAGCATGCGCACGCACGAGTGGCTCGCCGGGCGCCCGGGCAGTGCGAACTGGTGGAAGGCGAGGCCGTCGTGGCTCGCGAAGTTGAAGTACCAGGGCATGAACCACTCCGCGTCGACCGTGCTGTGGCGGCCCTTCGACTTCCAGTTGAGATGGTAGTCGCCCGCCGGGGTCTGGCTGCCGCGCCGTCCGGTGCTGACGGGTCCCCAGCGCACGAGCACACCATGGGCGTAGGCCCCGAACACCTGGCCCGGCACGTCGACCGCGATCGCGGTCGGATACGGCAGCGCGGCGGGCCAGACGGCGGGCATCGGCGAGTGCGTGAGGCCGTCGTCGGCAAAGTCGTCCGGCACGACGACGACGTCGAGACGCGGCAGGTGCGCGCGATCGGCGCGGTTCAGCTTCTCCAGCAGCGCGAGCTCGGCGGCGCTGCGCTTCGCGAGCGCGGTGCGCGGCGGCTCGAAGCGGTAGGGCACCGCCGGCATGGCCGCGGCCCCGGTGGCGGCAAGCAGGCAGAGGAGGGCGGGCCAGGCGAGCCGACGGACCGGAGGCACGGGGCGGCTTGTATGGGCAGGCCCGGGATCCGGCAATGCCGTACGAGCGGCGAGGCATGCAGGCGGGGCCCCGGACGCTTCGCTCCGCCGAGCGGTGTCGGCTATCGTGCGCCGCGATGCCCGATCCCCAGCGTCGCTACGACGAACTCAAAGCCCTCGGCCTGAAGCTCGACATGACCCGCGGCAAGCCCTGTGCCGCGCAGCTCGACCTCGCACAGGCGCTCCTCACCACGGTCACCGGCGACGTCCGCGCCGCCGACGGCACCGACTGCCGCAACTACGGCGGCGTCGACGGCCTGCCGGAGGCGAAGGCGCTCTTCGCCGGCATGATCGGCGTGGCGCCGTCGGAGGTCATCGTCGGGGGCAGCTCCAGCTTGAACCTCATGTACGACGGCGTCGTGCGGTGCCTGCTGCACGCGCCGCCGGGCGGTGAGACGCCGTGGCGCGCGCTGCCGAAGGTCCGCTGGGCGTGCCCGGTGCCGGGATACGACCGGCACTTCGCCGTCTGCGAGAGCCTCGGCATCGAGATGACGACGGTGCCGATGCGCGACGACGGCCCCGACATGGACGCGCTCGAGGCGCTCGTCGCCGCCGACGCGGCGGTACGCGGTATGTGGCTCGTGCCGCGCTTCAGCAATCCGACCGGCGCCGTGGTGTCCCCCGAGGTGGTGCGCCGTCTCGCCGGCATGAAGACCGCGGCGCCGGACTTCCGCATCTTCTGGGACGACGCCTACGCGGTCCACGTCCTCGGCGACGCGCCGGTCGAGATCCCGAGCATCCTCGAGGCGTGCCGGGAGGCCGGCAATGCCGACCGCGTCGTTCTCTTCGGCTCGACGTCGAAGATCACCTTCGCCGGCGCCGGCGTCGCCTTCATGGCCGCCAGCGACGCCAACGTGGCGTGGGCGAAGAAGCATCTCGCCATCCAGACCATCGGCCCCGACAAGCTGAACCAGCTGCGTCACGTCCGCTTCCTCGGCGACCAGACCGGCATCCGCGCGCACATGCAGAAGCACGCGGCCATCCTGCGGCCCAAGTTCGCGCGCGTGCTGTCGGTGCTCGAGGAGGAGCTCGGCGGCTCGGGGCTCGCGCGCTGGACGAAGCCCGAGGGCGGCTACTTCGTCACGATGTGGGTGCCGAAGGGGACGGCGTCGAAGGTCGTGAATCTGGCGAAGGACGCGGGCGTCGCGCTCACCCCCGCCGGCGCGACGCATCCGTACGGCAAGGACCCCGACGACGCGGTGCTGCGTCTCGCGCCCTCGTTCCCGAGCGTCGAGGAGATCGATCAGGCGATGCGGGTCGTGGCCGTGTGCGTGCGGCTGGCGGCGGCGTAGGGCCGCTCGCCACGACCGGCGTCGGGAGTTTGCCTCCGTCTCGCGCGGCGCGGTAGGCAGATCGAGGCCATGCTCGAGCCTCGGTTCTGCGTACGTCCGCGCGGACCCTCACGGGCGAGTCCGGCATGACGCCGTGTGACACGAGGCCGATCGTCGACTGGCTGGTCGATGGGGCGCGGTCGGCGGCCGACACCGAAGGCGTGCTGGCCGAGCTGTGCGAGCGGCTCGCCGGCTGTGGCATGCCGTTGTCGCGCGCGGCGCTGTTCGTGCACACGCTGCATCCGCAGGTCATGGGCATCCGCTTCCTGTGGAAGCCCGGCGAGGCCGTCGAGGTGGATCGCGCGCCGTTCGAGGCGTTCGAAGCCGAGGACTTCCGGCACAGCCCGGTCCGGCACGTCATCGATACCGGCGTCGCGCTCCGCCGCCGGCTCGCGGATGCGAGCTGTCGGCTCGATTCCGCCGTGGTGCGTGATCTGCGCGCCGCCGGCGCCACGGACTATCTCGCCGTGCCGCTGCGGTTCGCCGACGGCACCGTGCGCTGCGCGACCTTCACGACCGAGGCGCCGGGAGGCTTCCGCGACGCGCAGGTCGCCGGCCTCCAGGCGATCGTCGCCCCGCTGGCGCGGGTGGTGGAGAACCAGACGCTCCGCTACACGGCGAGCACGCTGCTCGACACCTACGTCGGCGCCCACGCTGGGCAGCGTGTCTTCGCAGGGCAGATCAGGCGAGGCCAGACGACCACCATCGATGCGGCGATCTGGCTGTCGGACATGCGGCATTTCACGCGCTTCGCCGATCGGCTGCCGCCCCAGGCGCTCATCGATCTCCTCAATCGCTACTTCGACTGCCAGGTCCCGGGGATCGTGGGGCGGGGCGGTGAGGTGCTGAAGTTCGTCGGCGACGGCCTGCTCGCGATCTTCGCCATCGCGCCCGGCGGCGACGACGTGCGGGAGGTCTGCGGGGCCGCGCTCGACGCCGCGCACGAGGCTCGCAGGGCGGTTCTCGCCGCCTTCGGCGACGCACCGGCGCTCGTCGAGGAGGGGCCGCGGTTCGGGCTGGCGCTGCACCTGGGCCAGGTCCTGTACGGCAACATCGGGAGCGGGAATCGTCTCGACTTCACGTGCATCGGGCCTGCCGTGAATCTCGCCGCGCGCCTCGAGAAGCTGTCCGGAGGGCTCGGCCGCACGATCGTTGCCTCCGAGGAGTTCGCCCGCCATCTCCCGGCGTCGCGCCTCGTGCGCGTGGGGGACTTCGCCCTCCCGGGATTCGCGGCGCCGCGAGCGGTCTTCGGGCTCGACGACGAGTGACGCGGTGACGCAAGGAGGGGCCGTGTCGCTCTACAGCATGCAGAACCCGGTGTTCGTCACCTACGTCATCGCGTCCGCGCTCATGATCCTGAAGCTCATGGGCCAGGGCTGGATGACGGTCGCCCGGATGATCGGCAGCGACGGCGGGCTGCTCAACCCCGAGGACCTTCGCGCCGGCCCGGCGAATCGCAACCCGCGGCCGGAGCAGCTGGAGCCGAACGCCGAGGTGGAGCGCGCGCGGCGCATCCATCGCAACGATCTGGAGAGCATCCCGGCCTTCCTGGCGTGCGGGCTGCTCTTCGTGGCGGTCGAGCCGCCGCTGTGGCTCGCGCAGGTCGCGATGTACGGGTTCGTGATCGCGCGCCTGGGCCACACCCTCGCCTATGCGACCAGGCAGCGCCACGAGCTGCGGGCGACGCTGTTCTCGATCGGATCGCTGCTGGTGATCTTCATGGCGATCTATGCCCTCGCCGGCGCGCTCCGGCAGCGCTGAGCGATCGCCCGGCGGACGCACGGCTAGCCTGCCAGCACGAAGTCGACGATCAGCCCGATCTGTGCGACCAGCATCGGCTCGCCGCCGACGACCACGGCGCCGCGCGCGGCCGCGGCGGCGAGAAACGCCGTGGGCTGGCGGATGACGACGTCGGCGGCGAGCGTACCCGGCGTCATCCCGGAGACGTCACAGGGCAGGGCGGCGTCGCCGGGGCGCATGCCGAGCGCGGTGGCGTTGACGACGAGGTCGTGGCCGGACGGGTCGGGCCCGCCGAGGGCGACGGCGAGCGCGGGCCACGCGGCGCGGACGTGGTCGGCCAACGCCGCGGCGCGCGCCGTGGTCCGGTTGTAGAGGGTCAGCCGCGTGGCGCCGTGGCGCCCCATCGCGAACGCGATCGCCGCCGCCGCGCCGCCGGCGCCGCATAGGAATACGCGCCGGCCGCGTACGGCGTGGCCCGACGCGGCGAGCCCTGCGACGAAGCCCTCGCCGTCGAACATCGTGCCCACGAGGCGGCCGTCGGCGGTGCGGCGGATCGTGTTGCAGGCGCCGACCTGACGCGCCTCGGCGGAGACGTCGTCCAGCAGGGCGACGATCGCCTCCTTGTGCGGCATCGTGACGACGCCGCCCGCGAAGCTCTGCATCGCGCGCAGCCCGTCGACGACCCGGGCGAGCCCGTCCGCCGCGACCTGGATCGGGACCATCACGGCGTCGTCGCCGCGTGCGGCCAGCGCGTCGTTCACCAGGCGGGGAGCGCGTGCATGGGCGATGGGATCGCCGAGGATGGCGAGGACGCGGGTCGTGCCGGTGATCGTCACGGGCGGGTCATGCCCGCCCGGGCGGCGCCGGCGCCACGGCCGCGCCCGGCGTGCGCCGGGCCGGGCGGGCCCAGAAGCGTCGCTTCGCGATCTCCGCCGAGCCGACGTAGAGCGCGACCACCACCGCCAGGGCCGGGAAGAAGCTCGCGGGCAGAGGCACGAGCCCGAGCGGGGCAGCGAGCGGCGTCCACGGGATCGCGACGGTGACCATGCCCACGCCGACGGTCGCGACCGTGAGCGCGCGGCCGGGCGGGCTGCGCCAGGCGGCGCGCCGCGTCCGGATGACCAGCACGATCAGCGTCGCCGAGAGCACCGACTCGACGAACCAGCCGGTGCGGAACTCCTCGGGTCCGGCGTCGAGGACGAACAGGAGAACCGCGAAGGTGAGATAGTCGAACACCGAGCTCAGCACGCCGAAGACGATCATGAAGTCGCGGATGAAGGTCACGTCGAAGCGCCGGGGGTGCGCCACCCACTCGTCGTCGACGCGGTCGGTGGCGATCGCCATCTCGGGCAGGTCGGTGAGCAGGTTGGTCAGCAGGATCTGCTTCGGCAGGAGCGGCAGGAACGGCAGGAAGAGCGACGCGCCCGCCATGCTGAACATGTTGCCGAAGTTCGCGCTCGTCGCCATGAAGACGTACTTGAGCGTGTTGGCGAAGGTGCGCCGGCCCTCGCGGACGCCGTCGAGCAGCACGGCGGGGTCGCGGTCGAGGAGCACGAGGTCGGCGGCGTCGCGCGCCACGTCGACGGCGCCCTCGACGGACATGCCGACGTCGGCGGCGTGCAGCGCGGGGGCGTCGTTGATGCCGTCGCCGAGGTAGCCGACGACGTGGCCCGCCTTCTGGAAGGCGCGGATCACGCGCTCCTTCTGGTTGGGCTCGATCTCCGCGAAGACGTCGACCTCGTCGACCCGGCGCACGAGGGCGTCCTCGCTGGTGTCGCGCAGCTCGGGGCCCGTCAGCAGGCGCGGCACCGGCAGGCCGACCTGGCGGGCGACGGTGGTGGCGATGCGGCGGTCGTCGCCGGTGATGACGCACAGGCGCACGCCCAGGGTGCCGAGCTCGGCGAGGGTGGCGGCGACGCCCTCGCGCGGCGGGTCGGCAAAGGTGAGGAGGCCGACGAACGTCATGGCCGCCTCGTCGTCGCGCCCCACGCGGGCGTCGCCGGGCATGGCGCGCACCGCCACCGCGAGCGTGCGCAGGCCCTCGGCGGCGAGCGCGGCGACGCGCGCGTCGATGTCGTCGCGCAAGACGTCCAGGGTGCAGGCGCGGCCGGCGGCGTCCTCGCACTGCGTGCAGACGTCGAGGACGGCGCGCACGGCGCCCTTGGTCAGAAGGAGGCGGCCCTCGGGGCCGTCGAGCAGCACGCTGAGGCGCTTGCGCACGAAGTCGTAGGGGAGGTCGTCGAGCTTGCGCCAGTCCTCGAGGTCGGGCGGCGCGGCGGCGCGCACGGCCTCGTCGATCGGGTTGCGGAAGCCGGTCTGGTGGAGCGCGTTCAGCGCCGCGTAGCGCAGCGTCCGGGCGCTCGGCGTGCCGTCGGGGGCGATCGCGGCGTCGAGGCGGACGCAGCCTTCGGTGAGCGTGCCGGTCTTGTCGCTGCACAGGACGTCGACGCTGCCGAGGTTCTCGATCGCGGTGAGCCGCTTGGTGATGACCTTCTTGCGCGCGAGGCGCTTGGCGCCTGCCGCCAGGTTGACGCTCACGATCGCGGGCAGGAGCTGCGGCGTCAGGCCCACGGCGAGCGCGAGCGCGAAGAGCAGCGATTCCAGCCAGGGTCGCTGGAGGCCGACGTTGACCGCGAAGATCCCGCCCACCAGGAGCAGCGTCACCTGGGCGAGCAGCGCGCCGAAGCGGCGGAGGCCGCGCTCGAACTCGGTCTCCGGCGGGCGCAGGCGCAGCCGATCGGAGATGGCGCCGAACTCCGTGTCGGGCCCGGTGGCGACGACGACCGCGGTGCCCGTGCCGCTGGCGACGTGGGTGCCGAGGAAGAGCGCGTTCGTGCGCCGCGCGAGCGGCAGGTCCGGCGCGAGCACGGCGGGCTCCTTCTCGACCGGAAACGTCTCGCCCGTGAGCGCCGCCTCGACGACGTGGAGGTCGCGCGCCGCCAGCAGGCGTGCGTCGCCGGGGACGGCGTCGCCCGCCGAGAGGGTCACGACGTCGCCCACGACGAGATCGCCGATCGGGATCTCCTCGGCCCTGCCGTCGCGCAGCACGCTCGCGGTCGTGCGTACGGTGGCCATGAGGCTGCGGACGGCGTCGGCCGCGTCGTGCTCCTGCCACACGCCGAGCCCCGCGCTCGCGAAGACGATCACCAGGATGATGGTGCCGTCCTGCGCGTCGCCGAGGCCGAACGAGAGCACGGCGGCGCCGAGGAGGAGCAGGACGATCGGGCTGCGCAGCTGCTCGGCGAAGAGGGCGCCGATGCCGCGCTCGTCGCGTGGCGGGCGCCGCGCCGCCGCCGCCGCGAGACGCTCCGCGGCCTCGGCGGCCGCGAGCCCGGTCGCGCGCGTGCCGAGGCGCGCCAGGAGCGCGTCGGCCGGCCTCGGACCAGAAGGGCGCGGGCGCCGCCATCGTGCGTGCGCCCGCAGTGCCCGGTGCCGCGCCGCGGTGCAAGCCGCGCGGCGTCCGGGCTCAGTAGCAGTAGGTCTCGTTGCCCCAGCGCTTGCAGGTCGACGGGTCGTTCGTCCAGCGCTGGACGAAGAGGCCGGACTGGTCGATTTGCTTGCGCGGGATGGCGCCGGCGAATCCCTGGGCGCGGGTCTCGACGTTGGCGTTGGCGTCGGTCTGCGTGCCGAGCGTCACCGGCAGGCCGCTCCAGTCGCACTTCAGCTGGCTGCCCACGCGCTCGCAGGCGACGGCAGCGCTGAGCGGTGCTGCGGCGAGCGCCGCGGCAAAGAGCAGAATCGCGCGGGTCATGGGGAACCTCCTTGTCGTCGATCGGATGCCGCGACGGCGCGAACGTGTCGTCCGCACGCGGGGGAAGGCACGCCGGGCGGACGTCCGCGCGGCGCGGCCATCGCTTCCGTTGCAATCGCGTTGCCAGCCGGCGGCGGCGCCTGCTGGTGCGCCGCGCGCGCCCCGTGCTAGCCGGCGCCATGCGCCAGATCGCGTCCGGGCTCCAGTTTCCCGAAGGCCCCATCGCCATGGCGGACGGCAGCGTCCTCGTGGTGGAGATCCGCCGCGGCACGCTGTCGCGGGTCGCGACGGACGGAACGGTACACGTCGTCGCGGAGTGCGGCGGCGGCCCGAACGGGGCGGCCATCGGTCCCGACGGTGCGGTGTACGTCTGCAACAACGGCGGCTTCGAGTGGCACGACATCGCCGGCATCGTCGTCCCCGGCAACCAGCCGCCCGACTACATCGGCGGACGCATCCAGCGCGTCGAGCCGGCGACGGGACGCGTCACCGATCTCTACGTCGCCTGCGACGGCCGGCCGCTGCGCGGGCCGAACGACATCGTGTTCGACGATCGGGGCGGCTTCTGGTTCACCGACCACGGCAAGGGGCGCGAGCGCGAGCGCGACCGCACCGGGCTCTTCTACGCGCTGCCCGACGGCAGCAGCATCCGCGAGGTGGTGTTCCCGCTCGAGGCTCCGAACGGCGTCGGTCTGTCGCCCGACGGGAAGACGCTCTACGTCGCCGAGACGTTCACGGGACGCGTCTGGCAGTGGGAGGTGGTCGGGCCGGGCGAGCTCGCGGCCGCCATGCCGTTCGCGCCCGGCGGCGCCGCGCTGCTCGCGGGCCTGCCGGGGTTCCAGCTGCTCGACTCGCTGGCGGTCGACGGCGCCGGCAACGTCTGCGTCGCCACGCTCGTGAACGGCGGCATCACCGTGATCGCACCCGACGGCACGATCCTGGAGCACGTGCCGACCGGCGATCCGCTGACGACGAACGTCTGCTTCGGCGGGCCCGATCTGCGCACCGCGTACGTCACCTGCTCCGGTACGGGTCGGCTGATCGCGCTCGAGTGGCCGCGCCCCGGCCTGCGCCTGGCGTACTGAGTGGGCGCCCGCGGCGACGTCCACGGCTGGGGCGGCCTGTGGCTCCGGCGCGGCCCGCTCGCGCTCGGCCTCGTGCCGCAGGTCGGCGGGCGGATCATGAGCCTACGCTGGCGCGAGCGCGAGCTCGCCTGGGTCCATCCGGCGCACCGCGGCGCGCGGCTCGACGTCGGCGCGGCTGCCGATCTCTCGGCGCTGCGCCGCCGGGTCGGCTTCGTCCACTGGGGCGGCGACAAGACGTGGCTGGCGCCGCAGGAGCGCTGGCCCGATGCGGTCGCGTTCCTCGACCTCGACGCCGGCGTCTGGACCGCGACGCCGTCGGGCGCGGGCGCGGTGGCGATGACGAGTCCGGTCTGCCGCGAGACCGGGATGCGGATCACGCGCGTCGTCGCGCTCGGCGATGCCGATGGCGTCTTCACCGTGACCCACGTGCTCGAGAACGCCGGGCGCGCCCCCGCGACCTGGGGCGCCTGGGACGTGCAGCAGCTCGCCGCTCCCGGCGTCGCGTTCCTGCCGCGGCGCACGGCGGGCTCGGCGTTCGCCGACGGCGTCAAGGCGTATGCGGCCGAGGGCGACTCGGAGGGCCTGCGCGCGACGGTGCTGCGCCCGCTCGGCGACGTCGTCGCGATCGACTGCGCGACGCCGCGCTGGTGCAAGTACGGCGCCGACGCCGACGAGGGCTGGGTGCTCGGCGTGCAGCGGCTGGGCGACGTCCACATAGCGCACGTGAAGGCCGTCGTCCCGGATCCGGCGCGCCGCTGGGGACACGGGTGCGCGGCCGAGGTGTTCTGTGCGGTGACGCATCCCTACTTCGAGCTCGAGGTGCACGGGCCGCTCGCGACGCTCGCACCGGGCGAGCGCGCGATCTGCGTCGAGCGCCGCTGGGTGGGCGACGTCGACGCCGTGCCCGCGACGCGCGACGCGGTGCGCGCGTTGGTCGCGCGCGCCACGTCGGCGTGCGCGTCCCTGCTGCGTTGACCGTTCTTCGCGACCGGTGTTAGGTCGGCGCGAGCACGCCCATCGCTCGCAGGAGGTGTCGTCATGGGAGCCGCAGCGCAGCTGGAGCCCGAGGTCGCCCGCTTCGTCGGCGCGACCGCCCGCAAGATGCTGATCGACGGGAGGTGGGTCGACGCCGCGTCGGGCAAGACCTTCGAGACCCCCGACCCCGCCACCGGCAAGACGCTCGCCCGCGTCGCCGAGGGCGACGCGGAAGACATCGACCGTGCCGTGAAGGCGGCGCGCCGCGCCTTCGACGCCGGCACCTGGACGCGGCTCGGTCCGCACGAGCGCGAGCGGCTGCTGCTGCGTGTGGCCGACCTGATCGAGCAGCACGCGGGCGAGCTGGCGCAGCTCGAGACGCTCGACAACGGCAAGAGCCTCTTCGAGACGACGAACGTCGACGTGCCGCAGGCAGCGACCGTGTTCCGCTACTACGCTGGCTGGGTGAACAAGATCACCGGCGACACGAATCCCTCCGACCTCGACTTCTTCAACTTCACGCTGCGCGAGCCGGTCGGCGTCTGCGGGCAGATCATCCCCTGGAACTTCCCGCTGCTGATGGCGGCGTGGAAGCTCGGCCCGGCGCTCGCCTGCGGCAACACCGTGGTCTTGAAGCCCGCCGAGCAGACGCCGCTCACGGCGCTGCGCCTCGGCGAGCTGCTGCTCGAGGCCGGCATCCCCGAGGGGGTCGTCAACATCGTGCCCGGCTTCGGCGAGACGGCGGGCGCGGCGCTGGTCCGCCATCCGCTCGTCGACAAGATCGCCTTCACCGGCTCGACGGAGGTCGGCAAGGAGATCCACCGCGAGACCGCCGGCACGCTGAAGCGCGTGTCGCTCGAGCTCGGCGGCAAGTCGCCGAACATCGTCTTCGCCGACGCCGACGTGGAGGCGGCGGTGAAGGGCGCCATCACCGGCGTCTTCTTCAACCAGGGCCAGGTCTGCTGCGCCGGCACGCGGCTCTTCGTCGAGGCGAAGGTGCACGACGACTTCGCCGACGCGCTCGCGAAGGCCGCCGGCGGCATGAAGCAGGGCCCGGGCCTGGCGCCCGGCACGCAGGTCGGACCCCTCGTCAGCCAGGAGCAGCTCGAGCGCGTCACCGGCTACCTCGACGTCGGCAAGCGGGAGGGCGCGACGGCGCTCACCGGCGGCGAGCGCAACACGGGGCCGGGCCTGGAGGGCGGCTACTTCGTGAAGCCGACCGTGTTCACCGGCGTCCGCAACGACATGCGCATCGCCCGCGAGGAGATCTTCGGGCCGGTGGTCTCGGTGATCCCGTTCACGGACGAGAACGACGCCGTCCTCCAGGGCAACGACACGTTCTATGGGCTCGCCGCCGGCGTGTGGACGCGCGACGTCTCGAAGGCGCACCGGGTGGCGCGCGCGATCCGCGCGGGCACGGTGTGGGTCAACTGCTACAACGTCTTCGACGCGGTCTCGCCGTTCGGCGGCTACAAGCAGAGCGGCTACGGCCGCGAGCTCGGCAAGCAGGCGCTCGAGCTCTACACGCAGACCAAGGCCGTCTGGATGCGCATATGAGGAAGGTCGCCGACTTCGCCGAGATTGCCGACGAGTTCGCGCGTCGCTGGAAGCGCACCGTCTGGGCGCCGATGACGACGGTCGACGCGCGGGGTCGTCCGCGCAGCCGCATGATCCATCCCTACTGGGAGGGCAGCGTCGGCTGGGTGATCACGTTCCGGCACTCGGCGAAGGGCCGCGACCTCGACGGCGTGCCGTTCGCGTCGTTCACGTACTGGGACCAGACCAACGAGCAGGTGCACGTCGAGTGCGCCGTCTCCTGGGTCGACGACCTCGCCGAGAAGCAGCGCGTGTGGAACGTCTTCAAGGACGCGCCGCCGCCGCACGGCTACGATCCCGGCATGTTCTTCAAGGAGGGGCCGGCCGATCCGCAGTGCGGCGTCGCCCGCCTCGATCCCTGGCGTCTCGAGCTGTGGTCGCTCGCCGACATGATGCGCGGCGTGCAGCCGCAGGTGTGGAGGCCGCGGCGGTGAGCGACTACCAGGCGCTGCGCCTGCGCGTCGATCGCGGCGTCGCGTGGGTGACGATCGACCATCCGCCGATCAACCTGTTCGACGCCGTGCTGATGCGCGACCTCATGGAGGCCGGTGCGGCGCTCGAAGCGGACCCCGCGGTGCGCGTGATCGTCCTCGAGAGCGCCGACCCCGAGTTCTTCATCGCCCACGCCGACGTCGCGCTGATCCAGACGCTGCCGCAGGAGCCGCCGCCGAAGCCCACCGAGCTGGGCTTCTTCCACACCCTGGTCGACCGCTTTCGCACCATGCCGAAAGCGACCATCGGCAAGGTCGCCGGCATCGCCCGCGGCGGCGGCAGCGAGCTGCTGCTGTCGCTCGACATGCGCTTCGGCGCGCTCGGGAAGACGATCCTCGCGCAGCCCGAGGTCGCGCTCGGCATCATCCCGGGCGGCAGCGGTACGCAGCGCCTGCCGCGGCTCGTCGGGTGCGCGCGGGCGCTCGAGGCGATCCTCGGCTGCGCCGACGTGCCCGCCGACCTGGCCGAGCGCTGGGGCTGGCTCAACCGCGCGCTGCCCCCCGAGGAGCTGGACGGCTTCGTCGAGGATCTCGCGCTGCGTATCGCGTCGTTCCCGGCGGACGCCATCGCGCTCGCCAAGGCGGCCGTGAATGCCGCCGAGCTGCCGACGCGCGAGGGCCTGCTCGAGGAGGCCGACGCCTTCAATCACACGCTGGCGACGCCCGAGGCCCGCCGTCGCATGGCCCGCTTCCTCGAGCTGGGCGGGCAGACGCGCGAGGTCGAGCGCGACATGTCGGGGCTGCTGCGCCTGCTCGTGTGAGCGCACGCAACCATCCGCACCTCCGCGTGTTGCTGGTGGACGAGGAGGGTTCGATCATGTTGCGGAAGGTCATGCTGCTCGGTGCCGCGCTGGTGCTCGCCGCCGCGCTCGTACCGCGGAGCGCCAGCGCGGGTGTGAATTTCTCGTTCGGGTTCGGCTTCCCGATCCTCCCGCCGGTCGTGGTCGCGCCCCCCGTCATCGTCGCCCCGCCGCCGGTCTACTACGGCCCGCCGGCCTACTATGCGCCCCCGGTGGTCTACGGCTACGGCGGCTACGTCGGGGGCTACTACGGCCGACCCTACTGGGGGCCGCGCTACTACGGCGGTCCCCGCTACTACCGCGGCGGCTACTACCGGGGCGGCGGCTATCATCGCCGCTGACGCGGTCGGCGTCGATTTCGATCGGGCCGCTCGGGCATGCGCTCCGCGCGCGTGTCCGAGCAGCGGCCCGGCACGAAGGCGCGCATACCGCCCGCGAGTCTCGTGCCCGCGACCGCGAGCTCCGCGAACTCCTGGAACGCCGTATCCGGGAGTGATACTGGCGCTCGAGCACCGACGCCCGAGCGAGAGGAGAAGGCGGAGATGGGGACGTCGCGAACCGACCGGAAGGACCGGAGGGACGCTCGGTCTGGGCACGTTCGCCGGCGCGTCGCGAGCTCGATGCTGCTGCTCGTGGCGGCGCTCGTGGGTGCCGCGCGCACGGCGTCCGCGCGTGAGCCCACCCGCGCCGAGCTGGAGGAGCGCATCCGGCGGCTCGAGGAGATCATCCGCGCCCACGGCCTCGATCGCCTGCCCCCGGCGCCGCCGTCCGCCGGGCCTGCCGCCGCACCCCCGCCCGCTGCCCCTGCGGTCGCTCCGCCCGCGGCGACGGCCCGGCCGCTCGACCAGCCTGCGGTCGAAGCGATCGTCGACGACAAGCTGGCGAAGCAGAAGCCGCTCGCCGGGTGGAGCGACGGCTTCTACCTCCAGTCCCCGAACGGCGACTTCAGGATGAAGCTGCGCGGCTACATGCAGACCCAGGCGCGCAACTTCGTGCTCGAGAACGGCGACACCGGCACCGACAGCGTCTTCATGCGGCGCGTCCGCCCCGTCATCGAGGGCACCGTCTACCGCTGGTTCGACTTCAAGCTGATGCCGTCGTTCGACTCGGGCGACCCGTCGCTCCAGGACGCGTACTTCGAGATCACGTACCTGAAGCCCTGGGTCAGCCTGCGGGGCGGCAAGGACAAGGTGCCGATGAGCCTCGAGCGCCTCCAGTCGGGCGCCGATCTGCTCTTCCCCGACCGCTCGATCGCCAACAACCTCTCGCCCAACCGCGACGTCGGCTTCCGCCTCGCGGGCGACGTCGGCGACGGCATCTTCGTGTGGCAGGCGGGCGTCTACGACGGCGTTCCCGACGGGCTCTCGACCAACGGCAACAGCACCTCCGACAACGAGGGCGTCTTCCGCGCCCTGGTGGCGCCGTTCCGCGGCTCCGGCGTGACGCCGCTCGAGGGCGCGATGGCCGGCTTCGCGGCGACGTACGGCAGCCAGAAGGAGGGCGACGACCTCTCGGCCGTGCGCTACCGCACGCCGGGGCGCTCGACGTTCTTCCGCTACGCGGCCTCGAGCGACACGTCGTTCGCGGCGAACGGCGTGAACTACCGGCTCGACCCCCAGGGCTACTGGTACTGGGGACAGTTCGGTCTGATGGGCGAGTACATCTACTCGAGGCAGGCGGTGCGGAAGACGACGACCGGCGACGCCGGCACCACGATCGAGGACGGCTCGTTCGCGAACCAGGGCTGGTTCGCCCAGGCGTCGTGGGTGCTGACGGGCGAGGCGGCGTCGTACAAGGGCGTCGTTCCGAAGAGCCCGTTCGATCCGCTGAACGGCGCGTGGGGCGCGTTCGAGCTCGCCGGCCGCGGCAGCATCGTCGACGTCGACCCGGGCCTCTTCCGCCGCGGCTTCGCGAAGCGCTCGCAGTCGACGACGCGCGCCACCGAGCTCGGGCTCGGCGCGAACTGGTACTTCAACAAGAACTTCAAGCTCCAGGCCGACTGGGAGCACACCACGTTCGCGAACGCGATCGACTTCGGGGGCGACCTCCGCGACCACGAGGACGTGCTGCTGTTCCAGTTTCAGATCCAGTACTGACCCGCACCGCGCTCTAGCGTTCCCGCTTCTCGGCGTCGAGGAGCGACACGCAGTCCGCGCCGCACGCCGGCGCCGCGGGTGATGCCGCCGGTGCGGCGCGGTGCAGGACGGCGTGCCGCGCAACCACGAAGACGCGCCTCGCGTCGACGCTCGCCGTGCCGTCGACGATGAGGCTGTAGTCTCCCCCGCGCCGCACCGGGTAGAGGAGCGATACCTGCGGCCGCGCGGCGGCGTTCGCCGCCGTGCGCTTCCCGACCTCGGCGACGAGTCGGTCGCCCTCCCAGGCGAGCGCGGTGTGCACGGCGTGCGGCGAGCCGTCGTCGGAGACGGTGAGGAGGTAGGCCGTCGCGCCGCGCTCGGCGATGGCGGCGCGCAGGTCGTCGAGCGGAACCGGAATGCTCATCGGTGCTCCTACTTCCCGATCATGACCTCGGTGGCCTTCACGATGGCGACGACGCTGTCGCCGACCTGGAGCCGCATCCGTTCGACGGATTTCTTGGAGATCATCGCGACGACCTCCTGTCCGCCGACGTCGACGACGACCTCGCTCATGACCGCTCCGGGCGTGATCCCCGTGATGCGGCCCTTCAGCTGATTGCGCGCGCTGATCTCCATGCGCACCTCCGGGGTCCGGAGTAGCCAGGGACGCGCGCCCGTACAAACTACGTGGCCTCCCGACGCAGCCATACCTGCGTCGCGCCGAGGCCGCCGCGCTCGGGCGGCGCGTCGGCGAAGCGGACGACGAGCGGGTGCGACGCGAGCACCGCCTGCACACGACGGCGCTGGACCCCGATGCCCTTGCCGTGGATGAGGCGCACCTCGGCGAAGCCGGCGGCGTGCGCGGCGTCGAGGTAGTCGGCGACGACGTCCGGAACGTCGCGCGGCGCGAAGGGGTGCAGGTCGAGCGCGTCTTCGATCGGCACGACGACGGGGTCGTCGACCGGCTCCGGCTCGTCCTCGCTCATGGCAGCGCGCGCAGGAACCCGACGACCGCACGGGTGAAGGCGTCGTTGCGGTCGCCCGCGACCATGTGCCCGGCGCCGGCGACGTCGGCGTAGCGCGCATGCGGCACGACCTCGAGGAAGTGCGCCGCACCGTCCTCGCTGACGACGTCGCTCATGCGCCCGCGCACCAGCAGGGTGGGGACGCGCAGCGTCCGCGCGCAGGCTTCGAGCCGCTCGGGGTTCTGGGTCGCGTTCGGCGGGCGGTCGCCGCGGATGAACTGCGGGTCCCAGTGCCAGCGCCAGCGGCCGTCGGCGCCCTGGCGCAGGTTCTTGCGCAGGCCGTCGAGCTGCGACGGCCGCGGGCGGTGCGGCGTGTAGGCCGCGACCGCGTCGGCCGCGTCCTCGAGCGTGGCGAAGCCGTCGGGCGCGCCCGTCATGAACGCGATGATGCGCCCGATGCCGACCTGATCGGCGCGCGCGGCGATGTCGACGAGGACGACCGCGGCCGCGGGCGGGTCGGGACGCTCGCCCATCGCGACCAGCAGCGCGAGGCCGCCGAGCGACGCGCCGACGACCGCCGGCTTGCGGCCGAGCTGCGCCGCGACGGCGCAGAGATCGTCGGCGAAGGCGTCGACGCGGTAGTCGGCGTCGGGTGCCCAGCCGGAGTCGCCGTGGCCGCGCAGGTCGAGCGAGACGGCGTGGAAGCCCGCGTCGGCGAGCGTCGCGGCGGTGCCGCCCCAGGCGTGACGGGTCTGGCCGCCGCCGTGCAGCAGCAGGACCGGCCGATGCGCGGGGTTCCCGTAGGCGTCGCCGGTGAGGACGACGGGACCGGTGTCGAAGGTGACGGGGCGAGGCTCAGGCATCGGGCTTCGGCTCCGGGAGCGGGCGCGCGAACTGCTCGGGGATCCAGGTCCGGAGGCGCGCGCGCATCGCCTCCCCGGCCTCGGTGAGGAGATGGCCGGCGCCGGGGAGGAGGACGATCTCCCCGCTGCCCGCGAGCGCGCGCACCGCCTCGCTCGCCATCGGCGGCAGCAGCTCGTCGCGGTCGCCGTGGAAGAGGAGGAGCGGGCGGTCGCCGAGCGCGGCGGCGCGCTCGCAGCCGGCGGACTGGGTCGCGAAGGTCACGATGCCCGAGAGCATCGGGCGCAGGCGGATGCCGGCGTTGATCGCCACCGCGCCGCCGAACGAGTGGCCCATGACGACGAAGCGGCGCCCGCCGTTGCGGTGCGCGAGATCGGCGGCGGCGCAGACGTCGTCGACGCAGGCCACGAGGTCGTTCGGGCGGCGGTAGCCGACCCGCACCGTGCCGACGCCCTGGTCGGCGAAGTGCTCGCCCAGCTCGTGGTACAGCCCCGTCGCCGGGCCGAGGAGCCCGCCCATCGCGCCGCCGCACGCGAGGATCACGCGCTCGGCGCCCGGGTCGCCGTGCCACAGGAACGTCAGCAGGCCTTCGAGCGTATAGGCCTCGACGTGGCGCAGGCGCGGGGTCACCAGCACGTCCTGCTTGGCGAGGACACGCAGCCGATCGAGCGGGCGCTGGTACGACGAGGACGCCGCGTCGCTCATGCGCTGCCGCCGGCGCTCACGCGACGAGCGCCGGCCAGCGGTCGGCCCACGGCGCGGCCGCCTCGAGCTGGCCGGCCACGCGCAGCAGCAGGTCTTCGCGGCCGTAGGCACCGACCAGCTGCACGCCGAGCGGGAGGCCGTCGTCGGTCCAGTGCAGCGGCAGCGAGATCGCCGGCTGGCCGGACAGATTGAAGGGCGAGGTGAACGCCGCGTACATCTGCGCCCGCGCGCCGGCGACGAGCGGGTTGTCGGCGGCGGGCGCGAAGGTGCCGTGCGCCGGCGGCGGCTCGGGCAGCGTGGGCGTGAGCAGGAGGTCGAAGCCCGACGTCCACCACGTGGCCATGCGCCGCGTCCAGCCCTGGAGCCAGTCGACGGTGGCGAGGTACATCGGCGCCGACATCGCGCGGCCGGTCTCGGCCATGGCCCAGTTGAGCGGATCGACGTCGTCCGGGCCGAGCGTGCGCCCGAGCAGCTCGCCGAAGGCGTCGAGCAGGCGCGCCGTGCTGGTGCAGTACATCACGCTGAAGTGCTGCGGCATCGGCATCTCGTCGAGCGCGTCGGGGTGGCTCTCCTCGACGGTGTGGCCGGCGTCGGCGAGGAGACGCGCCGCCTGCGCGACGGCGCGCCGGGCCTCGGGATGCACCGTGCCGATGTTGCACGGCGGCCGCGTGAGCATGCCGACGCGCAGCCGTCCCGGCCACGCCCCGGGCTCGAGCCGATACGGACGCAGCGGCGGCGGCGCGGTGTAGGGGTCGCCGGGCATGGCACCGGCGATCGCGTCGAGCACGGACGCGGTGTCACGCACCGAGCGCGAGACGACGCCCTCGGCGACGAGCCCACCCATGCCGTCGCCGACGTCCGGCCCGAGCGACGTGCGCCCGCGCGAGGGCTTCAACCCGACGACGCCGCAGGCGCTGGCCGGGATGCGGATCGAGCCGCCGCCGTCGTTCGCGTGCGCGACCGGCGTGAAGCCGGCGGCGACGCTCGCCGCCGAGCCGCCGCTGGAGCCGCCGGTCGAGTGCCCGAGCTTCCAGGGGTTGTGCGTGGCGCCGTAGGCGTCGGGCTCGGTCGTCGGCAGCGTGCCCAGCTCGGGCGTGTTGGTGCGGCCGAGGACGACGAAGCCGGCGGCCTTCAGCTTGCGGGTGAGATACGCGTCGTGCGGAGCGACGAAGCCCGCGTCGCGGAGGAAGCGCGTGCCGAGGTGGATCGGCTCGCCCTCCAGGTGGCAGAGGAAGTCCTTCACCAGCAGCGGCACGCCGTGGAACGGGGCGTCGCTGCCGTGCGCGAGGCGGTCGGCCTCGGCGCGGGCGGCCTCGAAGCGCGGATGGATCACCGCGTTCAGCTGCGGATTCAGGCGCTCGATGCGGGCAATGGCGGCGTCGACCAGGTCGCGCGGGGAGGCTTCCCCGCGGCGCACGATCTCGGCCTGCGCGGTGGCGTCCAGGCGGGCGAGGGCGTCGGGCATCGGGGAACCCTACGCCGCGCCGGAGCGCCGAGTCCAGCGCGAATGCGCCCGTTCAGGCCCGGGCGGCGATCGGCAGCCCGGGCTCGCCGAGCTCGCGTGCGAAGAGCGCGTGGACGTGGTCGCTCAGCGCGGCGACGTCCCAGCCCGCGAAGCGCTCGTAGGGGATCGGCTCGAGGACGCGCACGCGGATGCGATGGTTGCCCTTCAGCACGAGCCCCTTCTTCGGCAGCGCGTCCGAGGTGCCCTCGATGACGATCGGCAGGATCGGCACGCGCGCCCGTAGCGCCAGCGTGAACGCGCCGTGCTTGAACGGCTTCAGGTGCCCGTCCTCGGAGCGCGTGCCCTCGGGGAACATCATGATCGAATTGCCTTCGGCCATGGTGTCTTCGCACTGGACGAGCATGCGGGCGATGCTCTCGGCGTCGCCGCGCACGAGCGGGACGTAGCGGTTCAGCGACATGTTCCAGCCGACGCACCAGATGCGGAACAGCTCGGCCTTCGACACCCACTTGAAGTGCACGAACAACCGGAACAGCACGAGGATGTCGAGCAGCGACTGATGGTTCGCCACCATCATGTAGGTGACCTCGGGCCGGATGTGCTCGCGCCCGCTGACGGTGACACGCCACACCGGGTTCAGCCACGTATAGAGCGACGCCCAGAAGCAGGTGAAGCGATGCAGCGCGACCAGCCGGCGGTCGAACGCGACCGTCGCCGCCCAGAAAAGGAGCGCGATCGGGAACAGCGCGATCGACGACACGATGATGAACGCCCAGAACAGCGGGGACAGCACGCGTCGGAGCACGAATCGCCGTCTAGCACCGTGGCTGCGGCTGGGCTAGACCGACGCCATGCTCGCCCGCGGCCTCGGCCACGTGTCGTTTCCGGTCGCCGACCTGGAGCGCTCGCTGCATTTCTATCGCGACGTTCTCGGCCTCGCGGAGATACCGCGCCCCGACCTCGGGTTCCCCGGCGCCTGGCTCGGCGTCGGCGACGGGCAGGTGCACCTGATCCAGCGCTTCCCCGGCGTCGACGTGGGGACGGCGCCGCCGGCCCTCAACCCGACGGCGCAGCACGTCGCCTTCCTCGTCGACGACTACGCCACCACGCTCGCGCGCCTTGGCGACGCGGGCCTCGCCGTCCTCTCCACCAGCCCCGAGGCGGGACAGATGTGGGTGCAGGATCCCGACGGCCACGTGATCGAGCTCACCGCCGCACCGCGATGACGGCGATCGCGCGCCGCGAGCTGGGCGCCCACACGGCGGTGCTGGGCGGCATCGACCGCGGCAAGTACCCGCACGGCAACAGCCTCCTCGTCCGCGGCGGCGAGGAGACGGTCGTCATCGATCCCTCGCTCACGCTGGCCGAGGCGCCGGGCGTGCCGCCCGCCGACCGCGTGCTGAACAGCCACTGCCACGAGGACCACGTCGCCGGGAACGGCCGCTACCCGGACGCGTCGTGGCACCTGCCCGAGGCCGATCTGGCGGGCATCCGCTCGCTCGACGGCCTGATGGCGATCTACGGCTTCGACGGCGAGATCGACGCGGACTTCCGCCGCGTCGTCGTCGAGCGCTTCCACTTCATGCCGCGCGCGACTGCTCGGGGCTTCGCGCCGGACGCGGTCTTCGACCTGGGCGGCGGCGTGACGGTGCGGGCCATCGCCGCGCCGGGCCACACCCGCGGGCACACCTGCTTCCACGTCGAGCCCGACGACGTCGTCTATCTCGGCGACATCGACCTCTCGAGCTTCGGCCCGTACTACGGCGACGCGTGGTCGTCGCTCGCCGATTTCGAGCGCACGCTGGCGACGGTGCGGGACCTCGACGCACGCTGGTACGCGACCTTTCACCACGTCGGCGTGCTCGAGGGCCGCGACGCCTTCCGCGAGAAGCTCGCGCGGTTCGCGGCGGTGATCGCGCGCCGCGAAGCGGCGCTGCTCGAGTACCTGAAGGTGCCGCGCACGCTGGGTGAGATCGCCGGCCACCGCTTCGTCTATCGCCCGGGCGATCCGGTCGCGTTCGCCGAGCCGGTCGAGCGGCGCAGCATGGGCCAGCACCTCGATCGGCTCGAGGCGGCGGGCCGCGTCGTGCAGGCGGAGCCGGGCCGCTACGTCGTCCGCGACGCCGCCAGCGCCAGCACCGCCGGGTAGCCGCGCACGACGCACGCGCCGCCCAGCACCCCGCGGTCGCGCAGCAGGCGGTGCAGGCGGGGCAGGTGGTAGTGCGGCACCGTCATCAGCAGGTGATGCTCGAGGTGGTAGTTGACGCGGTTCGGCGCCAGGAAGAGCCGCTCCCACCAGCGCGCGATCGTGGTGCGCGTGTTGCGCAGCTCGTCGGCGGGCTCGGGGATCATCGCGTGTTCGGCGATCGAGCGGATGCGCATGACGAGGCTGTAGGTCGTCATCCACGACACCACCCACAAGAGGTAGAGCCACGGATGGCCGGCGAGCCAGAGGATCGCGAGCAGCACGGCGTTGGTGATCGCGACGCCCTTGAACGCCTCCATGCCGGCGTCGAAATTGCGCTTCACGCGACCCTCCGACATGCCGAGGTCGCGACGCACGGTGGCCTTGAGGCGCTTCCACCCGGTCTGCCCGGAGAGGTCGCGCCAGACCTTGCGGCGCAGGCTCGCGGGCGTGATCGGGAAGGGCATGGCGAGGCCGATGTCGGGATCCTCGGCCGTCCAGTTCTTGGCGTGGTGCTGGAGGTGGTAGGGGCGGTAGGGCCGCGTGTCGCTCCAGATCGGATAGGCGCACAGCCAGTTGCCGACCCAGTCGTTGACCCTGCGGTCGGCGAAGAGGCTGCGGTGCGCGGCTTCGTGCATGAGGATCGCGAAGCCGAGCTGCCGGGCGCCGATCACGAATAGCGCGAGCACGATCGTCAGCGGGTTCGGCCAGCGCGCCACCATCGCCATGGCCGCGAAGACGAGACCCCAGTCGACGGCGAGCGACGTCCAGCTGCGCCAGTCGCGCATGCGCAGCAGGTCGCGGATCTCCTCGCGCGTGAGCGCGCGGCGCCAGGCGGGCGGGAGGCGGTCGGCCGCCTGGTCGGCGACCGCTTCGGGAGCGGCGGTGTCGGGCATCAGCGGGAGCCTCCGGCGGCACGGGGAACGTCGGGGTCGAGACGGAGATCGGCGGGCGCCTGGCCACGCGTGACGCCGAAGCCGCGCAGGAACTCGCCCCAGGCGGCGCGCCCGGCACGGTCGTAGCGGCGCATGGCGTCGACCAGCTGGTCGCGCTCGCCGTCGGGCACGATGGCGTCGGGCAAGAGCGGATCGGTGGCGAGGAGACGGATGGCGCGCCCGCCGAGCAGGAACGACTCGGTCATGGCCTGCGGCGGTGCCAGGCGCGCGAGCCGTCCGAGGCTGTCCTCGATGGCGGCGCGCATGCGGCGGTAGTCGGTGCCGAGCGCCGTCACCGGCCAGAGCGCCCGGGCGCGGGCTTCGGTCGCGGCGTCGAGCTCGCGCAGCACGAAGACGGGCGCGGCGGCCTCGAGCCCGAGGCCGTGCAGCTCGCGGCGGACCTGCTCGATGCCGCCGGCGAGGTTGTCGGGACGCACCTCGAGGCCCGGCGTCAGCTCGCGAAAGCCGAGGAGGCGCAGCGCGCGCTGGCGCCCGCGCGCCCGCCGGCTGCGGCCGCCGGGCAGCCCGGCCGTGTGGACGCCGAGCCAACCGCCGCTCCAGGTCCGGCACCGCGCGTCGAGGCGGCGCCAGCCGCCGACCTGCTCGGCGACGGCCTGGGTGCGCGGCGCCAGGCGATAGAGGCCGCGCTCGTCGCGCTCCACCTGGCCCCCCGCGAGCAGCCGCGCGAGCGCGACCCGCATGGGGTTCTCGGCGAGGTCGAAGAGGCCGCCCGTCGCCACCAGCGCGCGCACCGGCATCGCGCGTCCCGGCATCGTCGACAGCAGGTCGAGGATGATGTGCTTGGCAGCCGGACGATCCACGGGGGGACATTACCGACCAATGCCTCTGCGAGTCAATGAGTGTAATGAGGTCCGACGCCTCGGCTCGACGCGGCCGTTCGGCGTGCGTTGGCGTCGCAGCCGTCGCCGGAGACGAGGTTGCCGTCATCGCACGGCTCGCTGAGCTCTGGGACGCCGTCGCCGCAGGTGATGGTCCCATCGGCGCCGGCGTCGACGGGCGGAACGGCGTCCGGAGGCGTTGCTCGTCCGCCGCGACGCCGTGGCCCGGCGCCGCGGCGGCGCCCCTACGGGATGATCCCGGCCTCCTTCAGCGCCCCGATCCGCTCCCAGTCGCAGCCCAGCTCGAGCAGCACCTCCTCGGTGTGCTGCCCGCATTCCGGTGACGCCCCCGCCGGCGCCCAGCGCGTGGCGGAGAAGTCGACCGGCGACGCCACCATGCGCGCCGTGCCGCCCTCGGCGACGGGGACGTCGACCCACGCGCCCGCCGCGGCGGCCTGCGGGTCGTCGACCACCTCGTTCACGGTCTGCACCGGTGCCCACCACATGCCGGCGCGGTCGAACGCGGCGCCCCACTCGTCGCGCGCCCTTTCGGCGAAGAGGGCGTCGAGCAGCGGCACCAGCTCGCGGACGTGCTCGCGCCGGGCGCGCATGGTCGCGAAGCGCGGGTCGGTGAGCCACTCGGGCTTGTCGATGGCGCGCACGAGGTCGGGCCAGTGGCGCTGGCCCTGGAGGCCGAGCAGCCAGAACCAGCGGCCGCAGCCGGCCTTGTAGGCGCTGATCACCGGGTTCGGGGTGTAGTCGCGCGTCATCGGCGTCGCCTGGATGCCGAGGCGCAGGGCGGCGTTCGTGTCCCAGCCGAGCACGTAGACGCCGACGCGCAGGAGCGAGGTGGTGACGAGCTGGCCCTGGCCGTTGCGCTCGCGCGCGAGCAGCGCGGCGCTGATGCCGCCGGCGAGCGTCATGCCGGCGGTGTGATCGCCCATGGCGCCGCGCTGGAAGGGCGGGTCGCCGTCGGGCGGGGCGAGCGCGGCGGCGATGCCCGAGCGCGACCAGAAGGCGCCGATGTCGTACGACGGCCGATCGGCGTCGGGGCCGTCCTCGCCGTAGCCGGTGACGCGGCCGTAGACGAGGCGCGGGTTGCGCGCCTGCAGGTCGGGCCAGTCGAGGCCGAGGCGGCGCAGCGCGGCGGGGCGGATGTTGGTGAGGAAGACGTCGGCGCGGTCGATCAGCGCCAGCGCGAGCGCGCGGCCCTCGGGCGTCTGGAGATTCAGCGCGACGCTGCGCTTGCCGCGGTTGTCGAGCTCGAACGGCGGATTCGCCGGCAGCTCGGCGCCGGCGACGGCGAGGTACATGCCGCGGAACGGGTCGCCGCCGTCGGGCGGCTCGATCTTGACGACCTCGGCGCCCCAGTCGGCGAGGATGCCGCCGGCAGACGGACCCGCCACCCAGACGCCCAGCTCGACGACGCGGAACCCTTCGAGCGGTCCTGCCATGTGTCGGTCCTCCTCCGATCAGGGCGCGATCGGCGAATGGTCGCGCAGGAAGAACTTGCCGGTGGAGCGGGCGACGCGCTCGCCGCCGGCGTGGATCGCGCCTTCGACCACCCAGTACCGCGGGTGCGAGCGGTCGGCGACGCGCGCGCTCATCTCGAGCGCCGCGTCGACCGGACAGGCGCGCTCGTAGCGCACGGTGATCTCGCCGGTGACGACCCAGTGGTCGCTCAGCGCGAAGATGGCGACGCACGACACCTCGTCGAGCAGCGTCGCCACGATGCCGCCGTGCACCACCCCCGGCGCGCCGTGGAACTGGTCCGCGACGGTGTACGCCGCGTGCACGCCCTCGCCGCGCCGCCGGAAGCGCATGCGCAGCCCGGATGGATTCGTCTGCGAGCAGCCGAAGCAGCCGCCGTCCTCGGTGAAGCGCACCTCCGCGCCGTCGGGTGTAGGCACGGGCGACGGTATGGCCCGCGCCCCGCGGCGTGACAAGCCGCGACGCGGGTCAGAAGCCGAGGTCGGCCGGCGTCAGGTCGTGCAGGGAGTCGAGGACGAGGTCGGCGTCGGCGTAGCGGGCGCGATCCATGGCCGGGTCGGGCACCGCGATCACCTGCATGCCGGCGGCGCGGCCGGCGGCGACGCCGGACGGCGCGTCCTCGATCACCACGCACGACGCGGGCGTCGCCCCGAGGTCCCGCGCCGCGACGAGGAAGATGTCGGGCGCCGGCTTGCCGTGCACGACGCGGGGGTCGTCGGCGGTGACGACCGCGCCGAAGCGCGCGAACCAGTCGCGGTGGCGCGTCGTCTTCAAGTCGTACAGCGGACGTGCGGAGCTGGTGGCTACGGCGACCGGCACGCCGCGCGCGTCGAGCCCCTCGACCAGCTCGCGCGCGCCGGGCATGGCGTCGGCCGTCGGCATGAGCGTCCGGAAGAGGATCTCGCGCTCGGCGAGGTACTGCTCGGGGCCGATCGGCAGCGCGAGCGCGCGGACCAGGTAGCGTGCCGAGTCCATCGCCGGCCGGCCGATCATGTTGCCCTTCACCGACCAGTCGAAGACCTTGCCGAAGCGGCCCACGATCCGTTGCGTCGCCTCGGTGTAGAGCTTCTCGGTGTCGAGGAGGACGCCGTCCATGTCGAAGAGGACGTGGGTGACGGGACGCACGAGCCGCATCAGCCGCGCCCGTCCTTGTCGCTGATGGTCTCGAGCTCGCGCCGGCTGGTTTCGGGAAGGAAGAGCAGGGTGAGGCCGCTCAGCAGCACCGACACCGAGAGGATGCTCGTCATGTAGGCGATGTGGCTGCCCGCCTCGGTGCCGAGCCCGACGACCCACAGCCCGAGCGCCCAGCCGAGCGTCTGCGCCAGCGTCGCCCAGCCCGACGACGTGCCGCGCTGTGCGGTGGGGAACAGCTCGGTCGAGAACGCGCGCACCATGACGGCGCCGGCCGTCTGGCAGAAGACGAGGCAGGCGAACGCGACCGGCATCGACCAGCTCGGGCCGTTGTAGAAGACGATCGCGCCGACCGGGAACAGCGCGAAGAACGCGGCGCCGACGACCCGCCGGCCGATGCGGTCGGCGAGGCGTCCCGCGACGATGTTGCCGACGATGCCGAAGCCGCCCGCGGCGACGACCATGAGCGAGTACTGGCGCGGCTCCCAGCCGTGCACGCTCTGCGCGAACCAGCCGGTGAACTGGAACACCGACACCTCGCCGATGCCGAGGAGCCCCGCCGCCGCCGCGACGCCGAGCGCACGCCCGGGATGCGCCCGCGCCAGTGCCACGAGCGGCGCCCACACCGGCGTGCGCCCGGTCGCGCCCGCGGCGCGCATGCGGGCGAAGCGCCGCGTCTCGGGGACGCCGCGCCGGAACGCCGGCATGAGCAGCAGGGGTACGACGCCCACCGCGTAGAGCCCGCGCCACCCGAAGGGGATGTGCTCGATCATCGCGAAGAGGACGGCGCCGAGCCCGTGGCCGCAGGCGGAGAGCGCGCCGACCATGCCGATCGCCCAGCCGCGGTGCTCGGCCGGGAACTCCTCGGTGACGATGACGACGGCGACGACGGCGCTGGCGATGAGGAACGTCCGCGTCACCATCTGCACGACGACGAACTGCCCCTCCGTCTGCGCGAACGCGGTCAGCACGGTGCCGACGCTGCTGCCGACGATGGTGCCGAGAAAGACGCGCCGCCGCCCCCAGCGGTCGGCGAGCGGCGCGATCGCGAACGCGGGCAGGGCGCCGAGCCGGATCGCCGCCATGGCGCCGCCCAGCTCGGTCTCGGCGATGTCGAGGTCGTGGGCGATGTGCTTCAGCGCCGCCGTCAGCATCGAGACGTCGTACGACTCGAAGAACAGCGCCAGCGACACCAGCCCGAGCAGCGAGACGAGGCGGGGCTCCATCTCGGGCACGCGCCCGAGGAAGGGGGGGATCCACCAGACGCGCACGCGGCTCAGCGTCCCCGGAAGACGGGCCGCCGCTTCTCCACGAAGGCGCGCTGGGCCTCGCGTGCATCCTCGGTGCGGCGCAGCGGGCGGCCCAGCTCCTCCTGCCGCCGGTAGGCTTCGGGGAGCGGCAGCGTCAGCAGCTCGCGCACGCCGGCGCGCGTGGCGGCGACGGCGAGCGGCGCGTTGCGGGCGATGGCCTCGGCGGCGTCGAGGGCGACCTCGAGGAGATCGTCGGGCAGGACGATCTCGTTGACGAGGCCCCACGCACGCGCCTGCTCGGCGTCGATCGGGCGCCCGGTGAGCAGCAGCCACTGCGCGTGTACCCACGGGATCTGGCGCGGCAGCAGCACCGTGGCGTGGCCGGTGGGGTAGAGGCCGAGCGCGACCTCCTTGAGCGCGAAGGTCGCCTGCGGCACCGCGAAGCGGATCTCCGCGGCGAGCATCAGGTCGAAGCCGCCGCCGCGCGCGTGGCCGTTCACGGCCGCGACGAGGGGCTTGCCGAGATCGAAGGCGGCGAGCGTCGCCGTGCCGGCGTCGCGCAGGCCGGCGAAGGTCGCGTCGTCGAGGCGCTCGCCGCGGGCGAGCGCCTGCGCGGCGGGGATCGTCGACGTGAGGTCCATGCCGGCGCAGAAGCTGCGCTCGCCGGCGCCGGTGAGGACGACGCAGCGGACGTCGTCGTCGCCGGCGGCGCGCCGCCAGGCCTCGGCCAGCGCGTGCAGCGCCGGCGGGTCGAGCGCGTTCGCCTGCGCCGTCCGGTCGATGGTGACGACGGCGACGTGGGGATGGCCGTCCGGCCGTTCGTAGCGGACGCTCATCCGCGATGGTTGCCCCAGTCGTCCCAGTGGATGGCGTCGCCGGGGTTCGCCCGCTTCGCGGGCTTGAAGTCGGCGCCGGTGTAGTAGGCGACGGGCAGCAGCGCGGCCTGCGTGACGCCGTCGGGCACGCCGAGGATCTTCGCCGCGTCCTGCTCGAACATGAGGTGCAGCGTCGTCCAGGCCGCGCCGAGGCCGCGCGAGCGCAGCGCCAGCATGAACGACCATGCGGCCGGCAGGATGGAGCCGTACACCGACGCCTGCCCGAGCACGCCGCCGTTCTCGACGCGCCCCTCGATGCACGGGACGACGTGCACCGGCACCTCGGCGAGGTGGTGCGCGAGGTAGTCGGCGGAGTCGATCACCCGCGGCAGCTGCTGCGTGCGCGGGTCGTCGGCGGGGAAGGTGGGGCGGAGATCGGGATTCGCCCGGTAGAGCTCGAACGCCTGCTGGTAGAGGGCGGCGATCGCCTTGCGCTTGCCCGCGTCGGTGACGACGAGGAAGTGCCAGCCCTGGACGTTCGAGCCGGTCGGCGCCTGCATCGCGATCTCGAGACAGGTGCGGATCACGGCGGGGTCGACCGGGCGCGACAGGTCGAGGCGCTTGCGGACGGAGCGGGTGGTGGTGAGGAGCTTGTCGACGACGGCGAGATCCATGGGCGGTCCTCCGGGGAGCGGGATCAGGCGAACGCGGCGCGGCGCAGCTCTTCGATCTCGGGAGCCAGCTTCGGCGCGTCCTTCGACAGCACCTCGCAGCCGGTGTCGGTGACGAGGACGTCGTCCTCGATGCGGATGCCGGTGCCGCGCAAGCCGGCGGGCAGATCGTCCGCGTCGGCCGGCACGTAGCAGCCGGGCTCGATCGTGAAGACCATGCCCGGGGCGAGCGGGCGGGGCGCGTCGGCGACCTTGTAGCGGCCGACGTCGTGCACGTCGCGGCCGAGCCAGTGGCTCGTGCGGTGCATGTAGAGACGCTTGTACGTCTCCTTCTCGACGATCTCGTCGACGCCGCCCGCGAGCAGCCCGAGGTGGACGAGCGCTTCGACGAGGACGCGCAGCGTGAGCGCGTGGAGGCCGTCGAGCGTCGCCCCGGGCTTCACGGCGCCGATGGCGGCCAGCTGGGAGGCCAGCACGGCGTCGTACAGGTCGCGGTGCGCCGGCGAGAAGCGCGGGCCGATCGGAAACGTGCGGGTGATGTCGGCGCAGTAGCCGGCGCGCTCGGAGCCGGCGTCGATGAGGAGGAGCGCGTCGGCGGCGAGCTCGGCGGCGTTGTCGGTGTAGTGCAGCACGACGGCGTTGGCGCCGCCCGCGACGATGGACGGATAGGCCGGTCCGACCGCGCCGCGGCGGCGGAACGTATAGTCGACGAGGGCTTCGATCTCGTACTCGCGCATGCCCGGCCGCGCCGTGCGCATCGCTTCGCGGTGCGCCTCGGCGGCGATGGCGATGGTCTCGCGCAGCAGCCGCAGCTCGGTCGGGTCTTTGAAGAGCCGCATCTCGTGCAGCACCTCGCCCGCCTCGTGGAGGACGTGCGGGCCGGCCCCGCTGCGCGGCCGCTGTGCCTGCGCGGCGCGCACGACGGCCATCAGGCGCTCGCCGAGGACGTCCTGGCGCCCGAGGGGCAGCCACACCTCGTCGGCCTTCGCCAGCCAGCGCCCGATCTCCTTCTCGAAGTCGGCGATGGGATGCGCGACCGCGGCGTCGAAGTCGGCGACGGCCCCCTCGACGCCCGCGCGCCGGCCGACCCACTGCTCCCGCTCCGCATCCTTCGGCCGGACGAAGAGCGCATACGGCTCCGCATGACCCGGCGCGAGCACGGCGATGGCGTCGGGC
Source organism: bacterium (assembly GCA_026129405.1). Taxonomy (NCBI): domain Bacteria; species bacterium. Next base: position 86,546 of record JAHCID010000007.1, on the reverse strand, counting down.
TCGGAGAACCCGGTGACGTAGTCGAAGTCGCTGTCCTGGCGGAACGGGAAGTGCGTGTCGGCGGTGCGGATCTGCTCGCTCGCCGACGCGAGCAGCATGACGCCGCCGGGCATGGCGTCCGCGATGCGGCGGCGGCGATCGGCGAGGAGCCGGCGGGCGTCGGCCGAGAGGGGCATCGACGGTGACCCCTACCATGCGGGCTGCCGCATGGCACGTCGCTCGCTTTCCGATGAAGTCTCCGACCGGGGTGGGGAATGGAGCTACGGTAGATGCGAGCGATTCGAATGCGAGGCGGGCGGGACGCATGGCACCCGCGCGACGCGGCGATGGCGGAGCGGCACGTTCGCGAACGCGGCTTCACCCTCATCGAGGTGATCGTGGCGTTCGCGCTCGCCGCGATCGTCATGGGCATCGCCGTCCCGCACCTGCCCGATCGCAATTTCGGATTGTGGAACGGTCACAGCCAGGTGATCGCCGACATCCGGCAGGCGCGCGCCGATGCCATCGTGAAAGGTGACCATTTCCTCGTCGTCATCGACACCGAGAGCAGCTACCGCGTGTGGCGTCTGCGTGATCCGGACGGCGACGGACAGTGGGGGGCAGATCCCGAGCCGCTGCGTGCCCGGCAGCTTCCCGACGGAGTGCACTTCATCCAGGGTGTCGGCGGGGCTTTCGAGTTCAACACGCGTGGTCTCATGGTGACGCCCGAGGCTGCGGATTCGCTGCGGCTGCGGGACGACAGGACCGGTCGGGAGCGTGTGGTGACCGTGTGGCCCTCGGGTCAGGTCGCCCCAGCCGAGATACCCGATCTGGAGAGCTGAGGAGGTCGACGTCATGCGGATGCAGCGCATGTGCACGGGGTGCGGCGGCGAGTCCGGGGTGTCCTTGGTGGAGACCCTGGCGGCGACGACGCTGTTCGCGATCGTTGCCGCTGGCGTCGCAACGATGGCGGGCACCTCGATGCGACACACGACGAACAACCGCCAGTCGAGCGCGGCGCAGCTTCTCGCGCAGGAGGAGCTCGAGAACCTGCGAGGGCTGCCCTTCGCCCAGGTCACGTCGCGCCAGGCCGTGCGCACCGTGAACGGCGTGCCCTATCAGGTCGCGTCGCAAGTCACGGCGGGCGATCCGGCGCCGGGCATGAGTCGTATCGTCACGACGGTCACGTGGGACGGACCGCTGGGGGAGCGCAGCTATGGGGTCGAGACGATCTTCACCTCGTTGGTCGGTGGCAGCCAGCTGTAGACCCGGCACCGCCGGGTTCTCGTTCATCGAGCTCCTGGTGTCGCTCGGCGTCGTCGGCGTCGTCATGACGGGCATGGTGCAGTTCTTCGGAATGCATGCGCACGAGATGCGCGAGCACGGGTTCCGCGTGGAGGCGCAGCAGGCGCTGCGCGGCGCGCTCGACGCGATCACGCGCGACGTTCGGCTCGCGGGTGCCTGCCTGCCGACGGACGGCGCCTACGTCGCGCTCGACGGCACGAATGACCCGAGCGGCGACAGCATCACGGTGCGGACCGGCCTCGTGCGCAGCGATCTCACCTGCGTGACCTCGCCGCTCGCCGCACCGCTGGCTTCGGGCGGAACGCAGGTGTCGGTCAGCAACGCCGACGGCTTCATCGTCGGCAAGATGGCGTTCGTCCGTCGCAGCGATGGGAGCGGCGAGCTCCGGCGCGTGACCGCGGTGAACACGGGGGGCAACACGGTGACCCTCAGTGCAGGGGTCACGCAGCCCTACGGGTTTCCCGGAAGCTCGCTCTATGCGGTCGATCAGCGCACGTATTCCCTGCGTGCCGACGTCGAGCCGCCGCTGCTCATGTTCCAGATCGACCAAGAGCCGCCGCAGCCGTTCGCGGCAGGCGTCACGCGCCTCGATTTCCGCTACGTGCTCAACCAGAACTGCCCCACGTGCACCGTGGTCGACCTCTCCTCGCCGCTACCGGCCGCGACCTGGTGGCTGGTGAACGAGGTCCTGGTGACGATGACCGTCCAGACGGTCGGCGGTGTCGTGGAGGCCGACTCGACCGAGCTCACGCAGACCGCGCGCACGAAGCCGCGCAACCTGTTGTAGGGGAGGATGATGCCATGCGGGTGAGCCCCATCCGGAAGGCCGAAGGCGGATTCGCGCTCATCGGGGCGCTCATCGTCATGATGCTGCTGATGGCGATCGCAGGCGCCATGCACGTGGGTGTGCTCTCCGAGACCAGCTTGCGAGGGGCGCACGCCCACGCGACGGCCGGATTCTACGCTGCCGAAGCCGGCATCAACCGTGGGATGGGTGACTACCGCAACCTCTTCATGGGGTTCGGCATCCCGAGCCAGAACGCCGGCGACTTCGACGAAAACGTTCTCACGATCGGCCCGCGCACCGTGCGCTATCGGTTGACGCCGGCGGCTGGGAACTGGCCGGTCGTCCAGCCGATCCCGGCGGGCCGGACGTTCGCGGGGCTGCGCTCGTCGCTCTATCGCTACGTCGCGGTGGCGACCTCCGAGGTCCACCCCGGCGACGTGGAGGTGAGCCTCGGCACGCAGTTCGACGTGAACAACGTGCCCCTCTTCCAGTTCCTCGCCTTCTACAACAACGACTTGGAGATCAACCCGGGCCCGGTGATGACGTTGCACGGGCCGATTCACACGAACGGCTCGCTGTACTTCAACTCGAACAACACGCTGACCATCGAGGACGATCCCGCCACCGGCATGAACACCGTGTCGGTCACCGCGGCGGGCAACGTCTATCGGGGGCGCAAGGACAATCAGAACAGCCCAAAATGCGGCGGTATCGTGAACATCGACATGCTCACAGACCAGACCGGGGGGACCGACCTCGAGGCGCGCCCTCTCGACTGCGACTCCTCGAGCGCCGCGACGAACCAGACGGACGCCATGCTCGCGCCCTGGCTTGGTGCCATTCGCGCGCGGCAGTCGGTGGTGGCGGTTCCGGAGCCGAGCGCGCTCAGTGTCGGCGGCAGATACTGGGATGAAGCCGATCTGCGCATCGCCCTCGATCTGAACTACGTCGATCCGGGCAGTCAGCTCCATCGCATCGTCGCCCTCGACAAGAACCTGGCGATCGACGAGGATCAAACGACCGCCCTTCGAAACTTCGTCGTCGCCGTTCCGGGTGGGCTCTCGTACAACGACGTGCCGGTGCTCGGAGGCAACGCGGACACGAACAATCGCTGCACGACCTCGTCGCCGGATTCCGGCACGTACTGTCACCCGAACAGCTATCTGCCGGTGTTCGACTCGGCGCCGAACCACATGCGGATGTACGCCTGCCCGTGGAGCAGCCTGAACCTCTACCCGGGCTGTACGATCATGCCGTACCGGACGAACTCCACCGGCGAGCGCGTCTACCGGCGGGGCGGGTTCTACAACAACCGCGAGCAGGCCTGGGTCTGGATGCTCAACCTGAACCTGCACGACCTGCTCGAGTGGAACCGTGGGCCCGGCGCCGAGGCCCTCTTCGATCCGGACGAGACGGGCACGAGCGGCGGCAACGTCATCTTCATGACGGTTCGCGGTCCGAACTCGACCGGTACGCTTCCGAACGATCGCCGATACGGGGTCCGGGTGTTCGGCTCACGTAATCTCGCCTTCCCCGGGCCGCTGCCCGCAGACCCCAACGGAGTCACCGTGATCTCGGATCAGGCGATCTACGTCGAGGGTCACTACAACGTGAACACGGATGCGGCCGTGGCCGGGCTGTACGATCCGAACTTCCCGAAGAACCCGTCCGCGTTCATGGGCGATACCATCAACGTGCTGTCGTCGAACTGGACCGGCAATCCCACCGACACGACGCGATGGACCAGCCTTGGCGGCGTGAGTGGGTGCCGCAACGATTGCCAGAGCCGGCGAACCGTCACGCAGCGCCCGGGGCTCGCGACGTACATCAATGCCGCGTTCCTCTCGTCGGTTGATACGACCACGTCGGAGTCGAACGGATATAACGGCGGCTTGGAGAACTATCCGCGGTTCCACGAGGACTGGCGGCAGCCGCTAAACTATCGTGGTAGCTTCGTGAGCCTCGGCGTGCCGCAGCGCGCCAATGGCAAGTGGTGTGGGACCGGCGCCACCTGCAACATCTACAATGCGCCGGGTCGTAATTGGGACTTCGATCGGGATTTCCTGAACGCAGCCCTGCTGCCGCCGGCTACGCCGACCGTCGTGTCGGTCGAGCAGATACTCTTCACCGAGAACTTCCGCTGAGCCCACCGGCGCCCCGTCTCGCGACGGGGCGCCGCGCTCAGGGGAACACCTGCGTGAACGGCTTCACCTCGACGCGCGCGAAGACGCCCTCGGTGACGTAGGGGTCCTTGGCGACCAGCGCCCAGACCTCGGCGGCCGAGTCGGCCTCGACGACGATCAGGCTGCCGGTCTTGTCGAGGAACGGGCCCGCGAGCTTCACGCGGCCGGCCGCGGAGAGCGGGCGCAGGTGCTCCAGGTGCGCGGGGCGTACCGCCGGGCGCTTCGCCTGGCCGTCGGGGGCGTCGTGGCCGATGATCACGAAGAGCATGCGAGGGTCTCCTTGCGGGCGCCGCGGGCGCTCGCGTAGCGTGCACGCTGGATGGCGGACCACGACCACCGCGTCGCGTTTCCCGAGGCGCTCGAGGCGTTTCTCGGACGCACCGACGAGCTGAAGGTCGTCCTGGGGTCGCAGGCCGCGGCCGGGGTGGACGCGCTGGGCGCGCGCATCCGCGAGGGGCTGGCGGCGCGCGAGCGCGGCGACGTCCTGGGCGCGGTGGCGCGCATCGTCGAGGCGATGCGGATGCTGGCGGAGCTCGCGTCGCGCAGCGACGCGGCCGAGGGGCCGATGCTGCGCGCGATGGCCGAGCGCTTCGCCGCCGCGCTGGTCCACGGCACGGTGGCCGAGGCGCGCGAGCACGCCGAGACGATGCGCGTGCGCTCGGGCACGACGCTCATTCCGCGGAAGTAGGCGCGGTGCCGAGCAGCCGGTCGGGGTCGGCCAGCGTCGCCGCCACGTGCTCGAGCGCCCGCGCGGCGTAGAAGCCGTCCTCGACGCGCTCGTCGTAGGTGTAGCGCATCTGGAAGACCTCGTGGCTGCCGACGCTGCCGTCGTCGTGCACGACTACTGCGCGGTGCACGCGGCCCATGGTCGCGAAGATCGGGATCGAGCCGTAGTCGTAGAGGTGGTGGAAGGCGGCGTCGAGGCCGACGCTGCCCAGGTTGGCGACGAACGCCGACGCGTAGAGCGGGTCGTCCTGGGTGAGCGCCTTCGGCAGCAGATTCCAGCCGTCGAACGTGCGCTGGAGCTTGATCGCCAGGCGCAGGACGGGAGCCGGGAGCCGCAGGAAGCCCTTGATCTCGCGGTCGGTCGCGGTCTCGCGCCCGGAGCGGCCCTCGCGCACGCGGTCGAGGATGCGGTCGACCATCGCGACCAGCGGCTCCTTCGGGTCGAAGACGAGCTTGCTGGTGTAGATCGGCGCGTCGCGCTCCATGCGCTGCTTGCCGCTGAACGACAGCAGGATGGCGTTGCGATCGTAGAACCGGCTGCCGGCGACGAAGCGGTTGAGGCGCGGGTAGGCGTGCAGGCCGAGGCCGATCGCGCGCAGCACGCAGTGGAAGAGCGTGACCTTGCGGTCCGCCGGGCGGGTGGCGTTGACGGCGTCGAGGAGGGGACGGAGCGGCGCGGTGGGGACGTTCTGCTCGAACAGCACCCAGGCGCCGTTGCGGACCGGCATCAGGAACGGGACGATGCGCCGGACCGGATGGACGTTCGCGACGAGGGTGCCGTCAGGACGCATCGAGCCAGCGTTCCACGTTGCGCAGGGTGAGTGCGATGATGGTCTCCTGCGGGTTCACGCCGATCGACGAGGGCAGGACGCTGCCGTCGGCGACGACGAGCCCGCGCACCCCGTGCACGGCGCCGGTGGCGTCGGTGGCGCCGCGGCTCGGGTCGGGCGACATGCGCGCCGTCGTCATGATGTGCACCGTCATGAGCTCGATGGTCTCGCGGATGCGCTTGCGCTGGGCGATCTTCCCGAGCTCGTGCGGGCCGGCCAGCGACGGCAGGTCGGCGAAGGGGAGGAGCACCGTGTGCGCGCCGGCGGCGAACAAGAGCTGCGCGGTCAGCGTGACGCCGCGGTGCAGGCGCTCGATGTCGGCGTCGTTCAGCGTCTGCACCATGTACGGCTGGCGGTCGGGGCCCATGACGATGCGGCCCTCGGTGTCGTCCTCGACCAGCGTCGCCGCCGTCAGCATGTGGTTGTAGAGCGCCATCTTCTCGGCGTTGTCGGGTCCGAGCCCGGGCATCGCCGCCGCCAGCAGCCCGGGCGGGATCGCGGCGTAGCCGATGAGGATGCCCTCGTCGCGGAAGTGGTGGACGTGGAACGCCTGGTGCGTGCCCTTCCAGGGCTCGATGCGCTGCGCGAAGATGCCGACGCACTTCGCGTTCGGGTGCGTGTGCAGCCCGCGGCCGATGGTGCGCGCGCGCATGCGGCTGCGCTTCAGGATGCCCGGCGTATGGCGCGCCCCCGCGGCGAGGACGACGAGCCGGGCCTTCACGCTGAAGCGTCCGGTGCGCCGCCCGCGGTCGTCGACGAATGCGCCCCTGACGCCGACGGCGGTCGACCCGCGCCACAGCACCTTGTCGACGCGTGCGCCGGTGAGGAGCTGCGCGCCGGCGTGCAGCGCGCGCGGCACCTCGGTCACGTGCATGCCCTGCTTGGCGCCGGTGATGCAGCCGAGCGCGCAGTTGTTGAGCCCGACGCAGCGGCGCATGTTGCGCGGCGCGCGCGCCAGCGGCCAGCCGAGCGCCTGCGCGCCCTTCACGAAGAGGTGCGTGTTCTCCCCGAACGTGTCCTCGTCGTTCGGCTCGACGTGCAGGATATCCTCGGCGCGCACGAAGTAGGGCTCCATGCCCTTCGGCCCGAGCCCCTGGAGGCCGAGGTCGCGCTCCCAGTGCTCGAGCACCCGGTCCGGCGTCCGCCACGACATGCCGCCGTTGATGACGGTGGAGCCGCCGACGCAGCGCCCCTCGGCGAAGATGATCGGCGGGTTGCCGAGGATCATCGCGGTGCCCGCGTCGCGATAGAGCCGGCGGACCATCGTGCCCGGGTCGGTGTTGAAGCTGTCGACCGGGTGGAGGCCGCCCTCCTCGAGGATCAGCACGTCGCGGCCGGCATCGCGGAAGCGCGCTGCCGCCGTGGCCCCGCCGGCGCCGCTGCCGACGACGACGACGTCGGTCGAGAAGGTCCGATCGCCGCCCAGCGCCGTCCCGTTCGTGACGTTGGGATAGGTGATGGCGTACTCGGGCGGCAGCGCGGTCATGACGCCTTCCCCGCCAGCAGCTCCGCCCGCCGCGCCGTCAGCAGCTTCGCCCGCCCGGCCCAGTCGACGCCCATGTCGTTCAGCACCTGCGGGTGCTGGTAGAACGCGAGCAGCACCAGCGCCCGCAGCCCCATGACGAGCGCGGTGCGCGGCCCGCCCGCATGCAGGAAGTCCTCGAGGTACGCCCGCGCCTCGTCCGCCGGCATGCTGCTGAACCGCGTCAGCCGTCGCGCGAACACCGGCGGACCGTACTCGAGCAGCCGCAGCCCCATCGGAAACGCCAGTCGCATCGGCGCCGGCAGATGCAGGAAGAACTGCTGCATCTCGGCCAGCACGTCCTCGTCGATGCGCTGATCGAACCCATGTCCCCGAGGACGAATCGCCGCCACCGCGGCGCGGAGGATCCGCGTCGTGCCGCGGTCGTTGGAGGGCATGGTGGTGCAGGGATAGGCAAGGCGGATGTCGGGCGCAACAGGTGGGAGGGGGTGGACGCGGAACTGCGCGGGCTCAGGTGGGCGAGGTGTCGGCCTGCGACACGTTTCCCGATCCCTCGAGGCCCGCGGCGCCCGCGTGGCGCCTCGTCCGGAGCGAGCAGCCCGTGCCGTCGCCACCCCCACCGCGCCAGCCAGGTCCGCGCCGTGACCACGGGTGACGAGAGCGTCGCCGTCGTCCCGCTCTTCCACCCATCGAACCACGGCGCGGACGAGCACGGGTCGAGACGCGGACCGCGATCGTGGCCGTGCTCGCGGTGGTTCTGGAGCACGTAGACGAGAGCGTTGCGCACCTCGCGAGGCGTCGTGAGCTCCCGCGCATGATAGCGGTCGCCCCAGACCGCGCCGCGGCGACCGAGCACCCGGTTCACCGCCTTCGCGACGCGGATCGCGAGCCCTGGAGGCCGCGCGCCAGGGCGGGCGTCGTGTCGGCTTCGACCAGGAGGTGCGCGTGGTCGCGCCGGACGGAGAACGCGATCACCCGCAAGGAGGTACGCGAGGCGCGGGCGATGGCCGCACGCACGGCGACGAACACGCGCGGCGTCCGGAGGGACGAGGGCAGTGCGGCCGCGCGGAGCGTGACATGCATGGGGATGCGGCCGTCGTGCGCCGCCCGTGCCCGATGGGGAACGCCGGGGCGTCCCGCCGCCTTGCGGCCGGCTCCGGCCCGCCGGCCGCCGTGCTGGCGAATGTCGAAACACAGCTGGGTCGCGCCCTTAGTCATGGCGTGATTGTCAGATATTGATAGCATTCTGGTAAGCGTGTCAAGTCGCGATGGGCCGGCGGGTCGGGCTCCGGTGGCGCGCAAGATGGTCTGCGAGTGGCGATGGGCGAGATGCTGCGGCCGCGGCGCGCCGCGCTCCGTGCGCCAGCGGCGGGTTCGAGGGCCGCACCCATCGCCGAACGCGATCGGCGCCACCTGGCGTCCGCGTGGCAGGCTCGCTGGCTCGCGGCCTGCGGTGTCGCGCGCCGCGCCGCAGCCCTGTGCGCGGTTGCGCCCGCCGAATCCGCGCCGCTACAACTCCCGCATGTCCACCCCCGGCGAGCGCCTGAAGCAGCTCCTCACCCCCGAGCGCCCCGACATGGCGGAGGTCGCCGCCTTCCTCGACGGGCTCTCGCACGCCGGGCGGGTCGAGGCGACGCGGAGCCTCCAGGGGCCTGCGTTGCAGCGCAAGCTCTGGGAGGGTGCGGCGAGCGGGCCTGCGATCACCACCGCCGACCTCGTGCCGCCCGATTACGGATCGCTGCGTGAGGTCGTCTTCCACGGCAAGAACTCGTTGCCGGTGTTCACCGAGTTCCAGAAGCGGTTCTGTCGGCCGAGTGTGGGACGGGGCGACGGTGAGGACGTGCTGTGGGGGTACAACCATCAGCAGCTCGGGTGGCTGATCGGGCCCGGGTACTTCGTCGTACACGCCGAAGGGCAGGCGCCGGCGGCGATCGACTATCGGTGCGTGCCGCCGGAGCACCCGGCGGCGTGGCCGGCGGTGCGGCCGAACGAGCAGGGGCTGTCGCGGCTCGTGTACATGAACATGGTCGACTATCTGCGGCGGGTGTCGCACGACGTGCTCATCGGGTCGGCGTGGAAGAAGGGCAAGCCGCTCGACAGCTACTTCCTGCTCTGTCGGGAGCTCTGACGGGCGCGACCTCCGTGAGCGGCCGGTGACGCCGGATTTCGACACACTCCTCGCGACGCACGGGCTCGGACCGCTGCGCCGGGATGCGGTCGGCACGCTCCAGGTGAACGTCGGCAAGGTCTGCAACCAGGCCTGCCACCACTGCCACGTCGACGCCGGGCCGACGCGCACCGAGCGCATGTCCGCCGACGTGGCCGCGCGTGTGCTGCACGTCCTCGAGTGCAGCCCGGCGGTCGCGGTGCTGGACCTCACCGGCGGGGCGCCGGAGCTGTCGGACCAGTTCCGCGGGCTGGTGGTCGGCGCGCGGCGGCTCGGGCGGCGCGTGATCGACCGCTGCAACCTGACCATCCTCGAGCAGCCGGGGCAGGAAGACCTCGCCGCCTTCCTCGCCGCCGAACGCGTCGACGTCGTCGCCAGCCTGCCGTGCTACGGCCCGGACAACGTAGACGCCCAGCGCGGCCGCGGCGTCTTCGCGCGCAGCATCGCCGCGCTCCGGCGGCTGAACGCGCTCGGCTACGGACGTCCCGGCACGGGGCTGCGGCTCGACCTCGTCTACAACCCGCTCGGTCCACGCCTGCCGCCGCCGCAGGCCGCGCTCGAGGCCGACTACCGGCGCGAGCTCGGGACGCGCTTCGGCATCGTCTTCGATCGGCTGCTGACGCTCACCAACATGCCGATCGCGCGTTTCGCCGCCGACCTCGCCCGGCGCGGGGAGGCGGCGGCCTATCTCGGGCTGCTCGTGAACCACTTCAACCCGCAGGCGATCGGCGGGCTCATGTGCCGCTCGCTGGTGAGCGTCGCGTGGGACGGGCGCCTCCACGACTGCGACTTCAACCAGATGCTGTCGTTGCCGCTCGGGGCGCCGGCGGCGCGCACGATCTGGGACGTCGACGACCTCGCCGCGCTCGCGGGCGCCCCGATCGCCACCGCCGCGCACTGCGTCGGCTGCACCGCGGGCGCGGGCTCCAGCTGCGGCGGCGCGCTCGCCTGATGCGGCTGACGGTCGTCGTCCCCGTCCTCGACGAGGCGGCCCGTATCGGGGCGCGCCTCGGCGCGCTGCGGGCGACGGCGGGCGTCGCCGAGATCGTCGTGGTCGACGGCGGCAGCCGTGACGGCACGGTGGCGATCGCGGCCCGCGTCGACGGCGTGCGCGTGCTGCGTGCGCCGCGCGGGCGCGGGACGCAGATGAACGTCGGCGCGCGCGCCGCGACGGGCGACGTGCTGTGCTTCCTGCATGCCGACGCCGTCCTGCCGGCCGATGCCGCGGCCCACATCGCGGCGGCGCTGGCGGCGCCGGGCGTCGTGGGCGGCGCCTTCCGCCTCCACACCGTCTGCGACGACGGCATCAACTGGCTCGGGCCGCTGCTGCGCCTCGCCGACGTGCGCTCGCGCGTCACACGCTTTCCCTACGGCGACCAGGCGATCTTCGTGCGGCGCGACGTCTTCGTCGGCGTCGGCGGGTTCCCCGATCAGCCCATCATGGAGGACGTCGAGCTGGCCCGCCGCCTGCGCCGCGTCGGCCGCCTGCGGACGGTGGCGGCGGAGGTGCGGGTGTCGGGGCGGCGGTTTCTCCGCGATCCGGTGCGCGCGGTGCTCGCCATGCGCCTCCTGCCGCTGCTCTATCGCCTAGGCGTTTCGCCCCGGACGCTCGCGCGTCTCTACGGCAACCCGCGCTGAAGCGTGACAATTTCGACGCTGGCGTCGGCTACGCGGCGGCAGATGCGGGGTGAGCCGTTGACGGATCGGCAGGTGGCTGGCGGCATGCGGCTTGCTGCGGGGGCACGCCATGGTCTCCGGCGATGAACAGGTTCTGGACCGCGATGCATTGCTCGAGCAGGCCGGGGGCGACCCCGAGCTGGTGCTGCGTCTGATCGAGCTGTTCGCGGAGGATCGGGCGGAGACGCTCGACGCCATCCAGGAGGGCATGGCCGCGGCCGACGCGAAGCGCGTCGAGCGTGCGGCGCACCGACTGAAGGGCTCGCTCGGCACGCTCGCGGCGCGGGCCGCGCACGCGGCCGCGCTGCGGCTCGAGACGATCGGACGCACCGGCAGCCTCGTCGACGCGGGCGCCGCCTGGGTCCGGCTGCAGAGCGAGCTGGCGCGTCTCCAGCCCGCGCTCGATCGGGTGATGCGCGAAGGCGCCTGAGCGCGGCCGCTACTTCGTGCGGTAGGTCACGTCCTCGATCGTCGCCACCACGGCGGGGGCGAGCCGGGCGCGCGCGGCGGCGTCGCCGCGCAGGGTGGCGTCGAAGAAGTTGAGGCCGAGGTAGTTCACGATGTCGTGGGCGTGGCGCCAGGGAAGGTGCCGCGGCTGGCACGCCTCGTCGAAGCCGCCCAGGAACGCGACGATCTGGCGCGGCGGCTCGCAGAAGTCCGAGAACGTGAAGTGGCCGGCGTTGCGCAGCTCGGCGAGCGCGACGATGGCCGCCCCGGACGGGATCAGCGCGTAGGGCGCCTTCTGCTGGCTCGGGAACGGCGTCGTCTCGTCGATCGAGCCGCCGACGATCATCACGGGTACCGTCATCCCGGCGTAGAACTCGGGCGGGAACGGTGCCGCCGGCGCCTGCGGGAAGATCGCCTTCACGCGCACGTCGCGCAGCGGATCGGCGCCGGCGAGCCGCAGCGACGTGAAGCCGCCGAACGAATGGCCCGAGGCACCGATGCGCGTGCCGTCGATGGCGCCGGCGAACGGGCTCTGCGGGTCGGCGTCGAAGGCGAGGAAGCGGTCGATCAGGAACGACATGTCGCGCGGGCGGTTGTTGGCGACGTCGGGGTCGACGATGCCGGCGAGCGCGTCGGTGAAGGTGTTGCCGTGGTGGTCGGGGCTCACGACCACGTAGCCGTGGCTGGCGAGGTGCGCGGCGAAGAAGAACGACTGGATGCGGATGCCGCCGTTGCCGTGCGAGAAGAGCACGAGCGGGAAGCGGCCGGACGCCCGCGCCACGTCGCGGTAGGCGGGGGTCACGACGACCGGGATGCCGAGCACCTCGGCGACGTCGCGCGGCACGCCCGCGACCGCCGCCTCCGTGGAGGGGTAGTAGACCTCGACCGTCACCGGGCGTGGGCCCGTGCCCCGCGCGTTCGTGCGCGCCGGATCGGTGAGGGCGAGCGTGCGGATGCCGACCGCATACGGGCCGAAGTCGGCCGTCGGGCCGAGATCGTTCGGCGGGTATACGCGCTGCGCGTAGTGGCGCCCGCGGACGACGACGGTTTCGAGGAGCGCGTCGAGGGGACCCAGGCGCAGCGACGCGTAGCGCGCCCCGCAGCGCTGCCCGATGCGGCGCGCGATGCGGGCGCGCAGCTCCGCGATGCGGGCGTCGCGCTTCGCCCGCCGGCAGCCGCCGCCACGCGCCGCGGCCAGGTTGCAGTCGCCCCACAGGCGCAGCGTCGCGGCGCCGAGGCGGGCCGTGCGGTTCGCGACCTCGCGCTGGCAGCGCAGCAGCGCGCCGCCGGGCGAGCCGAGCGTGTCGGCGTAGACGAGGTCGGTGATCTCGTCGCCGAAGTCGGCGCACGACTCGCGCGTGCGCAGCGGCACGTCGTCGGCCGACGTGTAGCCGAGCGGCTCGGCCGCGGCGTCGCCGCACTTCGCGGCCGCCGGCGTCTCGACCGTCGCGAGGATGGTCGCCAGCCGGCCGCCCGGCGCGCGCAGCGCGGTCTCGCAGGCGGCGTCGCGGCGGCTGCGGCGGCGCCGCAGCGCCGCGGTGTAGGCGGCGAGGCAGCGCTGGCCGGCGTCGCCCGAGGCGCGCAGGCAGGCGAGCGACGGATCGCCGGCGAGCGCGGGCGGAGCGAGCAGCAGCGACGCGAGCAGGCCGACGACGAGCGACATGCGGGCGGCATACGCGACCGCCGCCGAGGGTGTCCACGACTTTCACGTCGCGCGCCGCGTCGGACGGCGGGCACGCGCTCAGGCGGTGCGTGGCGACCGCGTGCGGCGATCGCGCGCGGCGAGGGCGGTCGCGACCAGCGTCGTCACGCAGCCGCCGGCGGCGAGGGCGCCCGGCACGCCGACGTGGTCGCCGGCGATGCCGAGGCAGAGCCCGCCCAGCGTCGAGAAGCCGAAGAAGATCACCGTCAGCATGCTCATCACCCGGCCGCGTAGCGCCTCGGCGACCTCGACCTGGAGCGTCGTCGTCAGCGACGCGATCGTCACCGTCTGGAGCGCGCCGAGCAGGAAGAGGAGGGCGCCCACGGCCGGCGGCGTGCGCACGACGGCGAAGCTCATGACGGCGATCCCGAAGCCGACCGAGCCCGCGGCGGTGAGGAGACCGCGCGGGACGCGCTGCCCGAAGGACGCGAACAAGCCGCCGATCACGGCCCCGCTGCCGACCGACGCCATGAGCAGCCCGAGCCCGCGCGCGTCGAGGTGCAGCACGTCGCTTGCGATCGCCGGCAGCAGGATGATGTACGGGAAGCCGAAGAGGCTCATCGCCGCCGCGAGCAGGATGTGCGGCCCGATGACCGGATGCGCGCGCACGTAGCGCACGCCCTCGCGCACCGCGCGCCAGATCGGCGGCGGCGCGACCGCCGGCCGCGGCGGCAGGTGGATCGAGGTGATGACGCCTGCGAGGACGAGGAAGCCGACCGCGTTGATCGCGAAGCACCACGCCGGTCCGACGGCGCCGTAGAGCACGCCGGCGACGGCGGGGCCGACGGCCCGCGCGAGATTGAACTGGACCGAGTTGAGCGAGATCGCGTTGAGGAGGTCCTTCTCGGGCACCAGCTGCGGCATGACCGAGTGCATCGCCGGCGTGTAGAGTGCCGTCGCCGTGCCGCCGATCACGGCGGTCACGAGTACCCAGCCGACGGCGATGTGGCCCGTCGCGGTGAGGGTCGCGAGCAGCAGGGCGCTGCCGGCGAGGACGAGCAGCGACACGATCATGATCGCACGCCGGCTCATGCGGTCGGCGATCGCTCCGCCGAGGAGACCCAGCGCGAACGTCGGCAGGTTGCCGACGAAGCTGACGGCGCCGAGCCACGACGCCTTGCTCGTCAGCGCATAGACGAGCCAGCCGAGCGCGATCGACTGCACCCAGAGCCCCAGGTTGGCCACCAGGGAGCCGAGCCAGAAGCGGCGATAGTCGGGGGAGGCGAGGGCGCCGCGCACGGCCGGCGCAGGTCACCACGCGACACCGACAGCGTCAAACCGCGGCCGCGCCTTGCCGCGGACCGGGGCCTCTGGCATCCGGGCCGTCATGCGCGTGTGGCCGGGGGTGCCGTATCCGCTCGGGGCCACGTGGACCGGCGAGGGCGTCAACTTCGCGCTCTTCTCCGAGCACGCGACCGGCGTCGAGCTCTGTCTCTTCGACGCGCCCGACGATCCCCGCGAGAGCGCGCGCATCACGCTCACCGAGCGCGACCAGTTCGTGTGGCACGCGTACCTGCCCGACGCCCGCCCCGGGCAGCTCTACGGCTGGCGCGTGCACGGTCCGTACGATCCGGCGGCGGGGCACCGCTTCAATCCCGCCAAGCTCCTCATCGATCCGTACGCGAAGGCCATCGCCGGCGGCGTGCACTGGAACGACGCGCTCTTCGGCTACGCCGTCGGCGATCCGCAGGCGGATCTCGTCGCCTCGACCGCCGACAGCGCGCCGTTCGTGCCGAAGGGCGTCGTCGTCGAGACCGCCTTCACCTGGGGCGACGACCGCCCGCTGCGCACGCCGTGGAACCGCACGGTCATCTACGAGTGCCACGTGAAGGGGCTGACGCAGCTCCACCCCGACGTCCCCGAGCCGCTGCGCGGGACGTACCTCGGCCTCGCGCAAGACGCCGTCCTAGACCACCTGCTGTCGCTCGGCATAACGGCCGTCGAGCTGATGCCGGTGCACCACGTGGTGTCGGAGCGGAGCCTCGTCGAGCGCGGACTCACGAACTACTGGGGCTACAACTCCATCGGCTTCTTCGCGCCCGACGTCCGCTACGCGAGCGGCGCCGGCCGCGGCGCGCAGGTCGACGAGTGGAAGACGATGGTGAAGCGCCTCCATCGCGCCGGCATCGAGGTGATCCTCGACGTCGTCTACAACCACACCGGCGAGGGCAACGAGCTCGGGCCGACGCTCTCGCTGCGCGGCATCGACAACGTCGCCTACTACCGCCTCGAGCCCAAGGACCTGCGCCGCTACGTCGACTTCACCGGCTGCGGCAACAGCCTCAACATGCTGCACCCGCGCACCATCCAGCTGATCATGGACAGCCTGCGCTACTGGGTGCTCGACATGCACGTCGACGGCTTTCGCTTCGACCTCGCCCCGGCGCTCGCGCGCGAGCTCTACGAGGTGAACCGTCTCGGGACGTTCTTCGACATCATCGCGCAGGACCCGGTGCTCTCGCAGGTGAAGCTCATCGCCGAGCCGTGGGACCTCGGGCCGGGCGGCTATCAGGTCGGCAACTTCCCGCTCGGCTGGACGGAGTGGAACGGCAAGTACCGCGACACCGTGCGCCGCTTCTGGCGCGGCGACCCCGGGCAGGTCGGCGACCTCGGCTATCGCCTGACGGGATCGAGCGACCTCTACGGCCCCACCGGCCGCAACCCGTTCGCCAGCATCAACTTCGTCACCTGCCACGACGGCTTCACGCTGAGCGACGTCGTCGCCTACGAGCGGAAGCACAACGAGGCCAACGGCGAGGACAACCGCGACGGCGCCGACGACAACTGGAGCCGCAACTGGGGCGCCGAGGGCGACACGGACGATCCGGAGGTGCTCGCGGTGCGCGACCGCGTCGTACGCAGCTTCCTCGCGACGCTGGCCTTCTCGCAGGGCGTGCCGATGCTGTGCGCCGGCGACGAGCTCGGGCGCACGCAGGGCGGCAACAACAACGCGTACTGCCAGGACGGGCCGATCGGCTGGGTCGACTGGACGCTCGACCGCCGGCGGCGCGCGCTGACGGAGTTCACGCGCCGCGTGTTCGCGCTGCGCGCGGCGCATCCGGTGCTGCGCCGCCGCTCGTTCTTCCACGGCGCGCCGACGCAGGGCGGGACCAAGGACGTCGCCTGGCTGCGGCCCGACGGCGCCGAGATGCGCGGCGACGACTGGCACGACGCCGACCGCCGCTGCCTCGGGCTCCTCGTGCACGGCGCGGCGAGCGAGGAGCGCGACGCGCGCGGGCGGCCGGTCGACGGCGACTCGGTGATGCTGCTCCTCAACGGCGGCGACGAGACCTGCACGTTCGTGCTGCCGGTGCTCGGCGGGCGCGGCGGCTGGCGGGTCGAGGTCGACACGGCCGATCCGGCGTCGCATCGGCGTCCGACCGCCGCCTGCGACGTTCCCGCCCACGCGGTCGTGCTCCTGCGTCACGCCTGACCGCGCCGCGGGTTGAGCGCCGCCGCGCGTGCGGGCTATGACCCGCGGCTCGGGAGGGACGCTCGACATGGGAGACATGCTCGCCGGCCGCGTCGCGGTGGTGACGGGCGCGGGCCGCGGCATCGGCCGCGGCGTCGCGCGCGCGCTGGCCGACGCCGGGGCGAAGGTCGTGGTGAACGACTACGGGGTGGGGCTGGACGGCTCGCAGCCGTCGAGCGGCCCGGCCTTCGACGTCGTGCGCGAGATCGAGGCGGCGGGCGGCGAGGCCGTGGCCAGCACCGAGTCGGTCGCCGAGTGGGACGCCGCCAAGCGCATCATCGAGACCGCGATCGCGCGCTTCGGTCGCATCGACGTGCTGGTCACGTGCGCCGGCATCATCCGCGATCGCATGGTCTTCAACATGAGCGAGGAGGAGTTCGACGCCGTCCTCGCCGTGCACCTGAAGGGCACGTTCAACTGCCTGCGCCACGCGGCGCCGTTCATGCGCGAGCAGCGCTACGGCCGCGTGGTCACGTTCACGTCGGGCGCCGGGCTCTTCGGCAACCCCGGGCAGACGAACTACGGCGCGGCGAAGTCGGCGATCGGGGGGCTCACGAAGGTCGCGGCGCGCGACCTCGGGCGCTACGGCGTCACCGTGAACGCGGTGTCGCCCGTCGCCGGCACGCGCATGACGGTCACCGAGGCGTACCTGAAGGGCCGCGAGCTGCGGAAGCAGCAGGGGATCGTGCGCGAGGATCGCGGCACGGGCGACATCGAGCACCTCGATCCGGACGACGTCGCGCCGATGGTCGTCTACCTGGCGAGCGAGTACGCCTCGGCCGTGAACGGCCAGTTCTTCCTGTGTTGGGGCAGCGCGATCGCGCTGCTGTCGCAGCCGCGGCTCGTGCAGACCCTCTACAAGGACGGCGTGTGGACGCTCGACGAGCTCGACCGGCTCGCGCCGAGCACCGTGCTGGCGGGCGTGAAGAACCCCGCCCCGGCGAAGGAGTGACGACGATGGGAAAGCGACTCGAGGGGCGGGCGGCCATCGTCACCGGCGCGGGGCGCGGCATCGGGCGCGCGATCGCCGAGCTGCTGGCGAAGGAGGGCGCGGCGGTGGTCGTGAACGACCTCGGCGGCGGCATGGACGGCTCCGGCGCGCAGACGAGCGTCGCCGACGAAGTCGTCGCGGCGATCCGCGCCGCCGGCGGCACGGCCATCGCGAACCACGACAGCGTCACCGACTTCGCCGCCGCCGAGCGCATGATCGCGCAGTGCGCGCGTGAGTTCGGCGCCGTCGACGTGCTCGTGAACAACGCCGGCATCCTGCGCGACCGCATGCTGTGGAACCTCACCGAAGAGGACTGGGACGCGGTGATCGGCGTGCATCTGAAGGGCACGTTCAACTGTACGCGCCACGCCGCCGCCCGGATGCGGCAGCAGAAGCGCGGCCGCATCATCTCGATGGCGTCGACCTCGGGCACGATCGGCAATTCGGGGCAGTCGAACTACGGTGCGGCCAAGGACGGCATCGCGGGGCTGACGCGCGTGGTCGCGCGGGAGATGGGGCGCTACGGCGTCACCGTGAACGCGGTGTGCCCGGCGGCGTCGACGCGCATGACGCAGTCGGTGTCCGCCGCCGCCCGCGCCGCGCGCGTCAAGTCCGGCGTGCAGTCGCCCGGCGGACAGCGCACGTTCCAGCTCGGCCACACGGGCCCCGAGAACGTTGCGCCCTGGGTCGCCTGGCTCGCCACCGATGCGGCCCGCGACGTGAACGGGCAGGTCTTCGTCGTCATGGGCGGCATCGTCGCCCTGATGAACGATCCCGCGCCCGTGCGCACGATCCAGACCGAGGGGCGCTGGACGCCCGAGGCCGTCGCGACGCTGTTCTCGCGCACGATGGGGCTCGACCTCGTGAACCCGGCGCCGCCGCGCGAGCCGTGAGGCGTCAGCCGTAGGCGGCGGTCCCGCTCCAGAGCAGGTTGGCGGCGGCGAGGAACAGCCGTCGCATCGCCGGGCCGACCACCTGGAAGGCGAGGAGCAGGCCGAGCGCGGCGAACACCGGGCTGCCGAGAGTGAGCCGCCGCCAGGTGCGGCCGGCCTCCTCGGGCAGCAGCAGCGGCACGGCGCCGCCGCCGTCGAGCGGCGGCACCGGCAGCAGGTTCAGCACCGCGAGCGTCAGGTTGAGGGTGAAGAGGACGCTCAGCAGCGTCGCCGCCGCGGCCCAGGCGCCGTGGCCGACGGCGAGCCCGGCCGGCGCCAGTGCCGCGGGCGGGCCGAAGACGCCGGCGGCGACGCCGGCGCGGATCGCGATGGCGGCGAGCAGCACGAGGAGCAGGTTCGCGAGCGGCCCCGCGAGCGCCATGGCGGCCGCACGCCGCGGCGAGCGCATGGCCCAGACGGGATCGTAGGGCGCACTCGCCCAGCCGAGCATCATGCCGCCGCCGGCGAGGGAGAGCAGCGGCACCACGACCGTGCCGATCGGCTCGCGACGCACGTGCGCTCGCGGATCGAGGCTCACCTGACCGCCGTGGTAGGCGGTGGGATCGCCGAGGCGGAAGGCGACCCAGGCGTGCGCCGCCTCGTGCAGCACGGTCGAGGCGAGGAAGGCGCCGTACCACAGGAGCACGCGCTCGAGATCGAGTCCCACGCCGTCCACATGGAGCGGGGGTGGGGCGTCCTGCAAGGGACGCGTCCGGTCGCGTGCGGCGGCGCGCCGCGGCGGCGCCTCCGACCTGCGTCGGAGGGAGGGGAGCGGCGACGGGACGGCCGCCCCGTCGCCGCGGGCGGGGTGTGTTCAGGAGGGAAGCGGTTCGGACTTCTTCGCGGGAGCGGCGGCGTTGGGGCCTTCCTCCTCGCGATTCGCATCCATCAGGGCGCGCAGGATGCGCTCCATGACGGTGATCTCGGTGTTCATGCTCATGAGGCTGTCGAGGGTGCCGGCCCAGTGTTCCTCGGGACCGTTGTTGCCGTTCGAGAGCACCGCGAGGTGGCGTGCGGTCGTGAGGACGGCGTCGGAAGCGAGCTTGAGGTGGACGGCCAGTTCGGTGAAGGTCTCGCGGTCGATGATCATGGCTGGTGTGAGCCCCCTTGGGAGTTCCACGAATAGCGAATCCGGTGCCATTCGGGTGTTCTCCGGGCCCACCGGGCGCGGGCGCCCAGGACACGCAAGGCATTTCGGCGCGAGAAGGCTTCGCGTTGGATATCGAGAGCTTGGGGGCAAATGCGCAGCTGCGGGCCAGCTGCGACACGCGCCGTGTCCAGGCCGGCACGTCGTCCCATCGGGTGGCCGGGTCGTGCAATCGCGCCCGTCGTCACGACGCTCGGGCACGGACGCAATGCGAGCTAGTATGACCGCAAAGCGCCGTCCACACTCCACGACGTCACGTGCGCTGCGACGATGCGCACGATCGGGTGCGCATCCGGGTCGTCGAGCGCCATCGCGCGGTACTGGGGATAGCGCGCGCGCAGGCGTGCGAGGGCGTCGCCATGCGCCGCCGCGTCGTGCAGCGTCGCCGCCGGGCCGCGCACCATCACCCAGGCGAGCCGCGCCCAGGCGTCGTCGTAGTCGTCGACGACGAGCGCGGCGCGCGGGTTCTCCCGGAGATTGCGCAGCCGCGCGAGCGTGCGGGCGGGGCCGCGCTTCGGCTTCAGGTCGGCGACGAAGTAGACGGCGGCGTCGTCGAGCGCATAGCAGACGGGGACGACGTGCGGTGCGCCGTCCGCACCGGCGGTCGCGAGGTGCCCGATCCGGTGCGCCTCAAGGAAGCGGCGCGTCTCGTCCGTCCAGCTGGGCATAGCGCATCTGCCGCCCGGCGTACTCCGCCTGCGCCTCGGCCACCAGCTCGCCGTAGCGGCCCTCGTAGCGGGGCGAGAAGTGGAACACCTGGAGCCGCTTCGCGCCGGCGGCGCGGGCGAGCGCCCCTGCCTGGCGTGCGGTCAGATGGTAGCGCTTGCTGGCTTGGTCGATGTCGGCGTCGAGGAAGGGCGACTCGCAGAAGAACACGTCGGCGCCGCGGGCCAGGCGGACGATCCGGGCGGCGTTGGGCGGCGAGAAGAGGGTGTCGACGACGTAGGCGATCTTCTGGCCCGGCGTGACCGTCAGCAGGGTCGCGCGCAGGTCGGCGACCGTGCGGCGGTCGCCGGGGGCCACCTCGATCGGCATGTCGTCCGGGGCGTCGCCGCGCACGGCGCTCTTGAGGACGTTCAGCCACGGCCCGGGGCGGAGCCCCTCCGCCTCGAGCGCCTCGGGACGGACGTTCAGGTGCGTGCGCTCGGTGACCGCATACCCCATGGAGACGATCTTGTGGTCGAGCGGGGCGGCCTCGACGGTGACGATCGCGTCCCGGAAGCAGACGCCGTCGAACGGCGCCGTGCCGAGCGGCTCGCGCGCGAAGCGGCGCGCCGCCGCGAAGCGCGTCGTCGTCATCGTGTCGGCGCCGATCTCGGTGACGTCGATGGTGAAGGCGTACTCGTCCGTCAGGTTCCAGGTGTAGCCGTGCAGCTTGCCGTGGACGCAGTCCGCGATGCCCTCGGGGCCGTAGAGACGCAGGTGCGACTCGCGCGCGAGGAAGATGCGCAGCAGCTGGTCGAACCCCATGAAGTGGTCCATGTGGGCGTGCGAGACGAAGACCGCTTCGATGGGCAAGAGGACGGCGCCGGGGGTGCGGTCGATGCGGCCGAGGTCGACGAGGAGCGCGCGGCCCTGCCAGCGCAGGCCGACGAGGAGGGCGGGGTCGCCCGTCTGCCCGTTCAGCAGGCGCGCGCGCAGGGTGGACTTGTTCACGGCGGGAGCTCTGGGTGCTTGGTCGTCGCGGGAAGCGCTTGCTATGGAGCAAGCCGTGCGCGCCTGGCGGCCGTCAGCCCTGCACCATCTGGAGAACCTCGTGCATCGCCTCGGTCATCATCTCCTGGGCGACTTCGCGCAGCGGCTTCTCCTCCGTCTCCAGCTTGTCGACCAGCTTGGTGAGGACGGAGAAGTAGGTCTCCTTCATCTCCGGGCTCATGGCGGGCACCCGCGCGTCCATCGCCTTCACGAAGCGGCGGTGCGTGGCGGCGATCAGACGGTCGACTTCGCGGGGCTGGCTCATGGGCGGAGTATAGGGAGGGCCCCCCGCCCCGGCAACAAAACGCGCGCGGCGCTGGCGTGCGCGCTCGTGCTCGTCGCCGGTGCGGCGCGGGCGGTGGACCTCTCGGTCGGCGGCTACGTCGACGGCCTCGCGATCGTCGATACGGGCACCGGCTCCCGCCAGCGGCCGCAGGCGGTCGGCGTCGTGCGCGTCGACGGCAACGCCGCGCGCTGGCTGCGGGGCCATCTCGAGGTGCGGGGTCGCATCGGCGGACCGTTCGAGGGCGGGCAGGGCATCGGCGTCTACGAGTATGATCAGGCGTTCCAGAACCGCTCGCCGGCCTTCGACGTGACCGAGGGCTGGCTCGAGCTGCGCGCACGGCGCATGGAGCTGCGCGCGGGGCTCCAGCGCGTCGCCTGGGGGCGGCTCGACGGTGCGCCGCCGACCGACGTCGTCAACCCGCGTGACTGGCACGATCCGTTCGTCGACGAGATGGAGGAGCGGAAGTTCGGCATCCCCATGCTGCTCGGGTCGTCGCCGCTGCCGGACGTGGCCGTGCTGTCGCTGCGGGGGCTCGAGCTCGAGCTGCTCTACGTGCCGATCGCGGTGCCGCCGCGGCTCGCGCTCGCCGAGGAGCGCTGGTTTCCGTCGAGCATCTCGTTCGACGAGGGTGGAGTGCGGCTCGGAGGCAAGGTGCCGGTCGCGACGCCGATCGGCGTCCGGGAGGTGATGCTGCCGAAGGAGGTCGCGATCGACTTCGGCACGCAGAACAAGACGCCGGCGCGGACGCTCGCGAACGGCGCGATCGGTGCGCGGCTCTCGGGCAGCGTCCGGCGCGTCGACTGGAGTCTGTACCACTACACCGGGCCGGAGACGAACCCGGACGCGAGCCTGCCGGTTTGGGTGCGGGCGCGCCGGCCGTACACCGGCGGGTTCGGGACGGCGGAAGACCTGCTGGCGTTCGCGGCCGCCATCCCGGACACGCGCCCGCTCGCGACCGCGCGGCTCACGCAGGAGCACGACGGCATCCACATGACCGGCGCCGACTTCGCCGCTCCGCTCGGCGACGCGACCGTCCGTGCCGAGGCGGCGTGGTTCATCGACCGCCCGTATCTCGCCAGCACGCGCGCGCTGCTCGGCCGCCGCCGCCTGATCCGGGTCGCCAGCGGCAAGCCGTGCCCGATGCTGCGCGACGTGAGCGCCGGCAAGTGCCCGCTCTTCACCGGCCCGCAGGTCCCGTTCGACATCGGCGACGTCTTCCCGGAGCTGGATTCGGTCGAGTGGGGGCTCGGCGTCGACTATCTGTGGAACGGGTTTCAGCCGATCCTCCAGGTGAACCAGATCGTGTTCCTCGAGCGCACGCCGGACCTCCTCGTCGGCGATCCGGACACGCGCTTCACGGGGGTGCTGCGCAAGCGGGTGCTCGAGGACCGCTTCGAGCTGGAGTTCCGGGGTGTCTACATGGTGGAGAAGGGCGGCTGGTTCGCGTTTCCGCGCATATCGTGGGACGTACGGGACGATCTGCGGGTGCGCGTCGGCTATCTGTGGATCGGCGGCTCGGAGAACTCGATCATCGGACAGTTCAAGGGGAACGACGAGGTCGTCTTCCAGGCCCGCTGGAGCTTTTGACCCATGGACTCGTCCGATATCTTCGCCGTGTATCTGCGCGTCCCGCGCCACGAGATCGCCTACGTGAAGTTCATCTTCGAGTCCTACGAGGACCTCGCCGTCTGCCGCACGCTCGATCCGCGGCTGGCGACCATCGCGATCATCGCAGCACCCGACTTCGCCGCCCAGGTGGAGCGGGTCACGTCCGCGCTCGAGGCCGAGGGGGTCTGCGTGCGCATTCCACGTCCGGAGGGCGAGGCGGGTGACGTCCTCGGTCCGGACCCCGTCGGCTGACCACGTCGATCCAGGAGGTTGCATGGCGTCGCATCAGATCCCGCTTCCCCCGCAGGGCCGCATCGAGCCCATCCCCGCCGCGTCCGACACGGTCTTCAACTGGGAGTACGACTGTCGGCGCGAGGCGCTGAACAACCTCTACGAGAAGGGGAAGCGTCTCCAATGGAACGCGACCACCGACATCGACTGGACGATCGACGTCGATCCCGAGCAGTTCCCCGAGTTCTTCCCGCCCGAGGCGTTCAACGCGATGCTGAACCCGCCGCGCCCGCTCACGCTCGCCGAGCTGAAACGGATGCGCGTCCACCAGCTCGGCTGGATGCTCTCGCAGTTCATGCACGGTGAGCAGGGCGCGCTCCTCGCCACCGCGCAGATCGTCGAGACCGTGCCCTGGACGGAGGCCAAGTTCTACGCCGCCAGCCAGGTGGCGGACGAGGCGCGCCACGTCGAGGTGTATCGCCGCTACCTCACCGAGAAGCTGCCGTTCGCGTTCCCGGTGAACCCGCACCTGCACACGCTGCTCGGGCAGATCGTGCGCGAGTCGCGCTGGGACATGACCTACCTCGGCATGCAGATCATGGTCGAAGGCCTCGCGCTGGCGGCATTCGGCATGATGCATATGATGAACCCGCACGAGCGCCTGCTGCACCAGATCACGAACTACGTGATCCGCGACGAGGCCCGGCACGTCGCCTTCGGCGTGCTGTCGCTGGAGGAGGTCTACAGGGACATGACCTCCTCCGAGCTGCGCCAGCGCGAGGATCTCGTCATCGAGGCGGCTCACCTCATGCGTGACCGCCTGCTCATGCACGAGGTGTGGGAGCGGCTCGGCTTCGACGTCGACCAGTGGGTGCAGTGGTCGCTCGAGACCCCGTTCATGGGCGGGTTTCGGCAGCTGCTCTTCTCGAAGATCGTACCCAACCTGCGGCGGCTCGGGCTGCTGACGCCGCGGGTGCGCGAGGCGTTCGAGAAGATCGGGGTGCTGCACTTCGAGACCTTGCCGGACTCGACGGAGGACGAGGGCGTGACGATGCCGGCGTCTCTGGCGTCGTTCATCGCCGGGGTCTCCGGGGCTTCGGCTTCGACGCCGGGGTGATGCGGCCGGCAGGCGGGCGTGGGGCCGTTCGCGCCGCGCGCCCGCCGCCGTCCGGCGGCGCGATCCCACCCGAGCTTTGGCGACGAGCTCCGGACGCGGGACTAGCGGGCGGGCGCGACGCCGCGGGGCTCGTCGTCGTCGCTCTCGTCCTGCTCGTCGTCGTCCTCGTCCCGGTCGTCGTCGGGGTCGTCTTCGTCGTCTTCTTCGTCGGATTCGGATTCGGGCGGTCTGGGCTTGCCGAAGACGTAGGCCACACCGATGCTGAGGCCGTAGAGGACGAGGAGGGGAGTCGCCATCAGGAGCTGGGAGGCGATGTCGGGGCCGGGCGTGAGGAGGGCGGCGACGATGAAGATCGCGACGATGGCGTAGCGGGTGTAGGCGATCAGGGTCTGGTGGGTGACGAGGCCGATGCGGGCGAGGAAGAACGTCACCACCGGCAGCTCGAAGGTGACGCCGAAGGCGAGGAGCATGCGCGAGACGAACGTCAGGTACTCGGTGATGCGGATCTGCGGCGCGATCCCGACCGAGCCGAACTCGTTCAGGAAGAACGAGAAGGCGACGGGAAGCACGAGCTGGTAGCAGAACGCCGCGCCGGCGACGAAGAAGACCGTGGCCGCGAACGAGAAGGGCAGCGCGATGCGCTTCTCCTTCTCGTACATGCCGGGGGCGACGAACGCCCAGAGCTGGAAGAAGACCCAAGGGCTGGCGACGAAGATGCCGCCGATGAACGACACCTTCAGCTTGGTGAAGAAGGCGTCGGTGACGCCGGTGCCGATGACGATCGCGTCCTGCGGCGCCAGCGCCGTCAGGGGCTCGGTGAGGAACGCGACCAGGTGCTCGGAGAAGCCGTAGCAGACGCCGAAGCCGATGAAGGCGCCGATCATGATGCGGATCAGCCGGGTCCGCAGCTCCTCCAGGTGTGCGGTGAGCGGCATCCGCACATCGTGTTCGGCCCCCATCGGCGATCGATCGGGGACGGATCAGGCCGTGCCCGGCTCGGGGGTGTCGGCGGGCGGAGTCGCCGCCGTCGCGGACTCGGGCTGCTCGGCGGGCGCGGCGGCGGCGCCCTTCGCCATGGTACCCGGAGGCGGGCCGCTCGGCGGCTTCGGGCGCGTGCGCCGGCGCTTCTCCTCGTCGTCGATGCGCGCCTGCGCCTGGAACTCGTCCATGATCTCCGACGACTGGCGGCGGAACTCGGACATGGCCTTGCCGAGCGTGCGCGCCACTTCGGGGAGGCGCTTCGGCCCGAGCACGACGAGCGCGACCACCAGGATCACGATCAGCTCGGGCATGCCGATGCCGAACATCGCGGCGAGGGTAGTCTGCTCGCTGCAGGGAGTCAATTTCGCGGTCGCGGGCTCACCTGGCCTCTGGTATGCGTCGCCCATGGCCGGCGGTACGGGGCTCGTGTTCGA
Organism: bacterium; assembly: GCA_026129405.1. Lineage (NCBI taxonomy): Bacteria > bacterium. The sequence continues at coordinate 60,366 of JAHCID010000007.1, read as the reverse complement.
CGATCGCATGCTCGCGCACGACCCCGGCCGCGGACATCCGGAGCGTCCCGACCGCCTGCGCGTCCTGCACGATCACCTGCGCGACGCGCATGGTTTCGTACGTCTGCACGCGCGCCCGGCGACCGAAGCCGAGATAGCGCAGGTGCACACGCCGGCGCTCGTCGACCGCGTCGCAGCCACGGCCGGGCGAGCGCACACGATGTTCGATCCCGACACGCACGCGTCGGCCCGGTCGTGGGAGGCCGCGCGTCTCGCCACCGGCGGGCTGCTCGAGCTGTGCGACGCCGTGGTCGACGGCGCCGTCGACAACGGCATGGCCCTGGTACGGCCGCCCGGACACCATGCGGAGCGCGATCGGGCCATGGGTTTCTGCTTCTTCAACAACGTCGCCATCGCGGCGACGCACCTCCGCCGCCGCGGCCTCGAGCGCGTGGTGGTGATCGACTGGGATCTCCACCACGGCAACGGCACGCAGCATCTCTTCGAAGCCGACCCCGACGTCCTCTACGTCTCCACGCACCAGTGGCCGTGGTACCCGGGCACGGGGGCGGCCGACGAGGTGGGCAGCGGCGCGGGGGCGGGACGCACGCTGAACCTGCCGCTGTCCGCCGGCTTCGGCGACGCCGAGCTCGCCCGCGCCTTTCGCGAGGCGGTCCTGCCGGTGTGCCGGCAGTTCCGCCCCGACTTCGTGCTCGTCTCCGCCGGCTTCGACTGCGACCTGCGCGATCCCCTGGGCGGGCTCGCGGTCACACCGGGCGGCATCGCCGCGATGGCGGGGGTCTGTCGCCAGATCGCCGAGGAGACGGCGGGCGGCCGCATCGCCGCCGTGCTGGAGGGCGGCTACGCCCTCGACGCGCTCGTCGACGGCGTCGACACGGTGCTCGGCGTGCTGCGCGGCAACGCGTCCCGCGCGGCGCTCGCGACCGGCGATCCGTATCGCTTCGACCCGGTGCTCGAGCGCGTGCGCGCGGCCCACGCGCCGTACTGGGACTTCTAGGCACGACGACCGGACGACGGGCTCGCTTCGGCGATGCGTGCCGGGCGACGTCTACGGCTCGCCTTCGATCACCACCACGGCGTCGGGTACGGAGCCGCTGCGCGGGAAGCGATCGCCGAGCTTCGCCTTCATGCCTTCGATCAGTGCGATCACGCGGTTGCGGCTGTCGTCGAGCGCGATGCGGGAGTCGGCGTCGCGCAGGCCGACGGCCGGATTGAGGCAGCCGATGCTCGACAGGTAGCCGTGTGCGTGATGTGCCGGATGCACGAGGATCGCGGTGCGTACTCCGGTATCGATCAATCCGAGACCCGGTAGGGGCGAGCCCGCCGCCGCGTAGCGATAGGTCCGGTACTTCGTGCCGGCGTGGATCACGATCGGGTAGCGGCCCGCGGCGATGCGGCGATGGCTCGACACGCCGAGCGGGGTGTTGTCACCGGGGCCGCCCCGCTCGACCATCTGGCCCTCGAGGTCGTGAATCGGCTCGCCGTTCCAGAAGCACTGGTAGTCGCCGACGGTACGCGCGTAGCCCATGCCGGTGCGCTCCTCCTCACGCCGGCGGCGTATGTGGAGACAGAAGCCCGTGCCGGGGATGCTCGGCGGTGCCGGTGTGGATGCGTCCGCGCTGCGCCCGGCTGCGGCGGCGGGAGGGATGGCCACGGGCGCGGCCGTCACGGGCAGATGCCGGTGCCAGCGCTCCAGGTACGGCTCGGGGTTGGTGAGGTCTTTGCGACGCATGTAGGCGCGCCCGTCGGGCGCGATCGCGCTGCTCGCCTTCGGCACCGTCAGGGGACCGTGCGCCGTCTTGTCGTAGAGCTCGAGGTGCAGCATGTCGCTCGGGACCGAGATACCTACGAGGTGTCCGACACGCGCGATCGGCTGCCCCGCGACGACGCGATCGTTCTGCCGTACCATCGTGTCCTGCTGGATCTCGCCGTAGCGGGCGAGGACGCTCCCGTGGTCGATCTCGAGCGCGAACGTCCCGGCGTAGAAGGCGTACGGGCCGCGCACGACGGTGCCGTCCATGACCGCGTAGATCGTCGAGCCGGCCGGAGCGTACAGATCGCTGCCTGCGTGCACGCGATCCCTCGAGCGGGCGGCGCCGAAGCGGCGTGCGTCCTTCGTCCAGTCCGCGGCCGGTATCGCGGCGAGGGGGAAGCACTCCCGCCCGGTGCTCGCCGCCGCCGCGCCCGACGCCACCACGCCGCCGCCGACGATGCGGACGAGCTCCTGCCATGTGCGCCCGCCGGGCTCCATCACCCCGTCCGGCTTCGACATGAACCGCTCCTGCAGGGCCACGATCGCCTGTACCGTGTTCGACTTCGCCGACTTCGCCGCGATCGATCCATCGATCGAGCCGGGATCGAAGCGGGCATCGCCGAGGATCATGGCCGCGCTGCGCAGCATCGACTGGACGGTCTCGACGTCGGTAGGGTCGTTCTTCGCGCGGTCGGCGCGCCCGACGGAGCCGCCGATTCGCCAGTCGTGGGCATCCGCGAGCGGCGCGGGGGCCGGGCCGCTCGCCGTCTTTCCTGCCCCCGGGTCGACGAGCGCAAGCCCCGCGGTGAGCTCGGCCTCCGGCACCTCGAAGCCGCCGCCGATCTCGTACGCAGCCATCGCCGCGAACAGGCGGCGCAGCTGTCCGACGTCGTCGACGTTCCCGTCCTCGTCGAACAGCTCCAGCGGCTGGTCGATCGCAATGCCCATGCGGTTCGAGACGAAGACGGCGTACTGGCTGGGGTTGTTGTGCGGGTTTCCGGGCAGTGAGCCGATCGTGTCGGAGGCCGGCGCCCAGCGGGACAGGATCGCCAGGACGGTGCGGCAGCGATGCTTCACGAAGTAGGTTCGCAGCTGGCGGAGGCCCGCCCGCACGCCGTACGCCGGATCCGCGAAGACCGCGTGGCCGCGGGCGTCGGTGCGCGACGGCTTGCCGTGCGCGTCCATCCACGGATCGGGGCCGTTCTTCACGTTCAGGTAGTTGTTGTTCTTGATTCCGACTGGGGGCATCGCGGCTCGCTTTCATCCGGTCGAGTGGGTGCCGGCGTTGTGGAGCGCCACGAGATCGTTCGTGGAGGCGTGCGCGGTCGCGCAGGCGCCATACCCGCAAGCAAGGCGCGCACCATCGCGCGGCGCGGTCCGGACGCCCTGTCGGCAGGGGTCGCGACGCCACGATGCATCGCAGCCGTCCATCGGACGAGACACCCGGTCCGCGCGCCGAGACGGCGGGGCTGCCGGCGGGCGTCGCCGGCCGAGCCCTGACCGATCAGAAGCCGTCGGTGCCGGCGGGCGACTCGGCGCTCGGCGCCGGGGCCGTGGCGCTCGCCGGATCGGCCGCGATGGCCGCATCGGGGTCGACGGCCTCGGGGGCGTGCGTGAACTCGGTCGGCTCCGAGCCGGCGGCGAACACCTCGAGCTTCTGCGCGCTGCCGGAGACCGCACGCAGTCCGTTGCCGGGATCGATCTGCGCGAACGAGACGCCGTCGGGAACGGGGAAGTCGACCACCGGACGCCCGGCCAGCGCCGCCTTCATGAAGTTCGTCCACACCGGTGCGGCGGCGACGCCGCCCGTCTCCTTCGGGCCGAGCGAGCGCTCCGAGTCGAAGCCGATCCACACCCCGGTCACCAGCTCCGGGGTGAAGCCGACGAACCAGGCGTCGTGCGTGTCGTTGGTGGTGCCGGTCTTGCCCGCGGCGGGTCGCTCCAGCTCGGCGGCGCGGCGGCCGGTGCCGTTCTGGACCACCGACTCCATCATGCTCGTCATGATGTAGGCCGTGGCCGGGCTCATCACGCGCTCGAAGCGAGGGCGCGTGTTGCCGAAGTCGATCGGCCGGCCCTCACGGTCGGTGACGGCGGTGATGAAGATCGGCTCGAAGCGCTTGCCGAGGGTCGCGAACACGCCGTAGGCGCGCGTCAGCTCGATCGGCGTCACCTCGTGGCTGCCGAGGGCCAGCGACAGGTTGCGCGGCGCCGGCTTCGAGAAGCCGAAGCGGTCGAGGTACTGGCGCGTGTAGTCGAGCCCGATCTGGTCGACCAGGCGGACGGTGACGGTGTTGAGCGAGCGCTGGAGCGCGTTCCGCAGCGTGACCGCACCGTAGTACTTGCCGCCGTAATTCTTCGGCGTCCACAGCTTGCCGTTGCCGCCCGGGAAGGAGAGCGGGGCGTCGACGACGACCGACGCCGGCGTGAAGCCGTGGTCCATCGCGGCGGCGTACAGCAGCGGCTTGATCGACGAGCCCGGCTGGCGGCGCGCCTGGACGGCCCGATTGAACTGGCTGCGCCCGAACGAGTAGCCCCCGACCATCGCCTTCACCTGTCCAGTGTAGGTGTCGAAGGAGACGATCGCGCCCTGGACCTGCGGGTCCTGGTCGAGCACGAAGCGCGCGACGCCGTCGCCGGTCTCGGCGGTGCGCGTGACGACGAGCACGTCGCCGGGCTTGAACCCCGCCGTGCCGAGCGCCCGCTTGCCCCAGACGAGCGCCGACGCGGGGATCTCGCCACGCTCCCAGGCCGTGCGCACCTGGAGACCGCCGGTGCGTACGGCGGTGACGACGGCGTGGCGGTGGGGGTCGTCGGGCGACTGGAGCGCCGCTTCGTGGGCGAGGAACGCGTCGATCTTGCGCGGCTCGAGCTTGCGGACCGGCCCGCGGAAGCCCTGGCGGCGGTCGAGATCGCGGAGACCCTCCTGCAGCGCCTCTTCGGCCGCCGCCTGCATCTGGAGGTCGACGGCGGTGTAGACGCGCAGCCCGAGCTGCGCCGCCGCCGTGCCGCCGTAGCGCTCCTCGAGGAGGCGGCGGACGTGCTCGACGTACCAGGGCGCCGCCAGGTACGTGGCCGGCTTGCGCGGCTGGACGACGATCGTCTCGTCGAGCGCGTCGAGGTACTGCTGCTCGGTGATGAAGCGCTCCTTGCGCATGCGGTCGAGGACGTAGCGCTTGCGGGCGTGCGCCCGCTTCGGGTGGCGCTGCGGATCGTAGAAGCTCGGCAGCTGCGGCAGGCCGGCGAGCAGGGCGGCCTGGGCGATCGTCAGATCCTCGACGTCGGCGTCGAAGTAGGTGCGCGCCGCCGCCGCGACGCCGTAGGCACCGCCGCCGAAGTAGATCTGGTTGACGTACAGGTAGAGGATGTCGTCCTTCGTGAGCTTGGTCTCGAGGCGCAGCGCCAGGATCATCTCCTTGGCCTTGCGCTCGTAGCTGCGCTCGGGGTTGAGGAGCAGCGTCTTCACCACCTGCTGGGTGATCGTGCTGCCGCCCTGGACGACCTGCTTGCTGGCCAGGTTGCGCACGAACGCGCGCGCGACGCTGACGGGATCGACGCCCGGATGCCGGTAGAACTCGGCGTCCTCGGCGGCGACGAAGGCGTTGCGGACGTGGGGAGGGAGGCGCGCGAGCGGGACCACGTAGCGCCGCTCGACGAAGAACTCGCCGATCAGCGTGCCGTCCTCCGCGAAGATGCGGGTTGCTTCGGGCGGCTGGTAGGACAGGAGCTGGTCGACGGGGGGGAGGTCGGTCGTGACCTCCCGCCAGACGACGAAGCCGACGATACCGACGGCCAGCACCCCAGCGAAGACGGTCCACCCAAAGATCCGCCGCAACGCGCTTCCGCGCCGGGGTCGTTGCGCCATGACGTGTGGGCCGGAGGGTAGCGATCCGGGGGAGGGCGCACAAGGACGTCCCGCCTCGACACGCCCGGACGGAGTCCGTAAACCTCCGCCCCGCGATGTCCGTCCCGTTCCTCGATCTCGGCGCCCAGGACCGCGAGGTGGGCGCCGCCGTCCGCGCGGCCGTCGCCGAGGTGCTCGACTCGCGCCAGTACGTTCTCGGGCCCCACGGCGAGCGCTTCGAGGCGGCCATGGCCGAGTACTGCGGCGTGCGCTTCGCGCTCGGAGTGGCCTCCGGCACCGACGCGCTGGCCCTGGGCCTTCGGGCGCTCGGTGTCGGCCCGGGTACGCGGGTGCTCACCACGCCGTTCACCTTCTGGGCGACCGCGAGCACGATCCTGCGCCTCGGCGCCCGCCCGGTCTTCGCCGACGTCGACCCCGAGACGCTGAACCTCGACCCCGCGGCGGTGGAGGCGGTCCTCGCGCGCGACGGGGCCGATATCGCCGGCATCGTGCCGGTGCATCTCTTCGGCCGGGTGGCCGACATGGACGCGCTGGGCGCCGTCGCCGCCCGACACGGGCTGTGGCTGCTGGAGGATGCGGCGCAGGCCGTGGGCGCGGGCACGGCCGCCGGCCCGGCCGGCTCGTTGGGACGTGCAGGAGCCATCTCTTTCTACCCCACGAAGAACCTCGGCGGGATCGGCGACGGCGGCATGCTGCTGACGAGCGATCCGGCCGTCGCCGACCACGTCCGGCGCGAGCGCAACCAGGGGCTCGTCGCCCCGTACGTCCACGAGGGCGTCGGGTTGTGCTCGCGGCTCGATGCCGTCCAGGCGGCCGCGCTCGGCGCCAAGCTGCCCCATCTCGACGCGTGGAACGTCCGCCGGCGTGCGATCGCGGCGTGGTACGCGGAGGGGTTCGCGGCGGCGGGACTCGCGGGGGTGGGCGGCCCGCTGCGGCTGCCGGCCCCGGGCGGGGAGGCCCACGTCTTCCACGTCTACACGGTGCGGGCGCGCGACCGCGACGCCCTCCAGGCCCACCTCGGCCGGGAGGGCATCGGCACCCAGGTCTACTACCGCACGCCCCTCCACCGGCAGCCGGCGATGCGCGACCGGGCCGACGTGCCGTGCGGCGTTCCGGTGTCGGAGCGCGCGGCGGACGAGGTCCTCGCGCTGCCCATGTGGCCGCAGCTCGCACGGGCCCAGGTGGAGCGTGTCGTCGCGGCCGTCGGGGCCTTCTACGGCGCGGAGCCGGCGCGCGGCCGTGCGGCCGGCTCGGATTGAGGGTGGCGTAGCTCTGGGCTACGATCCCGCGGGCGATGAAGGCGGAGACGCGCAAGCCCGGTAGCGCCAGCAGCCGCGGCGGCGCCGACGCCCCACACGGTGCGAAGAAGAAGAGCACCGGGTTCCGCGTCCTCGAAGACGTCAGCGCGATCACCGAGCACGCCACCGAGGAGCTCGAGGATACGCTCCAGCGCATCGTCGAGGTCATCGCGCGGCGCACCAGCACCGACGTCTGCTCGGCCTACCTTCTCGACCCGCGCCAGCAGCGGCTGACGCTCACCGCCACGACGGGCCTCGAGCAATCGGCGATCGGCAAGGTGTCGATGGACGTCGGCGAGGGTCTCACCGGCATGGCCATCGAGAAGCTTGAGCCGGTGATGGTCGTCGATGCCATCGCGCATCCCCGCTACAAGTACTTCCCGGAGACGGGCGAGGAGCGCTACCACTCGTTCGCCGGCGTGCCCATCGTCGACCGCGGGACGCCCCTCGGCGTGCTCGTCGTGCAGACGCTCCGCCGGCGCAAGTTCTCCGGCAACGAGATGCGCCTCCTGCGTGCGATCGCGAGCCAGGTGGCCGGCATCATCGTCCAGGCGCGCCTCCTCGAGGACCTGCGCAGCAAGGAGGAGGAGCGGCGCGAGTACCGCCGGCGCATGATGGCCGCGGTGAAGCGGCTCCAGGCCTACGAGAAGACGATCGGCGAGGAGACGCAGCCCGCGCCGCGCCGCGCGCGCCACGGCCGGCTCGTGGGACTGCCGGCCGCGCCGGGCTTCGGGGCCGGCCGCGCATACATCCTCCAGCCGCCGGTGTCGCTGGCGATGGTCGAGGATCGTGCCGCCGCCGATCCCGCCGCCGAGAAGGTCCGCTTCCACCGCGCCGTCTCCGAGTCGATCCGCGAGCTCGAGGCGCTGAAGGTGCGTCTGGCGCGGCGGCTGCCGGAGTTCGACGTCAACATCATCGAGGCGCATCGGATGATGCTCGAGGACCGCGGTTTCCTCGGCAAGATCGACGCCGAGATCAAGGGCGGCGCGGGCGCCGAGGCCGCGCTCCGCCGGGTCGTCGAGGAGTATCTCGCGAGCTTCGCGAACATGAGCGACCCGTACCTGGCCGAGCGCGCCGCCGACGTGAAGGACGTCGGCCTGCGGCTGCTGCGCAACCTGCTCGGGGTCGAGGAGCCGGAGCGGGCGCTCGAGCCGGACACGGTGCTCGTGGCCGACGAGGTGACCATCTCCGACCTGTCGGTCATCGACCACGAGCACCTGCGCGGCATCGTGCTCGCGACCGGCGGGACGACGTCGCACGTCACCATCCTCGCCAAGTCGTTCGAGATCCCGACCGTCGTCGGGGCGCGGCCCACGCAGGGCGAGGACGTCCACGAGGGCGACCAGCTCATCGTCGACGGCAACTCGGGCGTCGTCTACGTGAACCCGCCCGTCGACGTCACGCGCGAGTACGAGCGTCTCGACCGCGAGTACCGCGCCTTCAACCGCGAGCTCGACGCGTTGAAGGCGATGCCGGCGGAGACCACCGACGGGCGCCGCGTCAACCTGCACGCCAACATCGGCCTCGTCGCCGACCTGCACTTCGTGCACCGGCACGGTGCCGACGGCATCGGGCTCTATCGCACCGAGTTCCCCTTCCTCACCTTCCGCGACCTCCCCGACGAGGAGGAGCAGTACCAGCTCTATGCGCGCGTCGTGCGCAGCATGGAGGGGCGGCAGGTGACGATCCGCACGCTCGACGTCGGGGCGGACAAGGCGCCGACGTATCTCCACCTCGCGCCCGAGCGGAACCCGTTCCTCGGCTGGCGCTCGATCCGCATCTCGCTCGAGATGCCCGAGCTATTCAAGACGCAGATCCGCGCCCTGCTCCGCGTCGCGACGCTGGGCCGCATCCGCATCCTCCTGCCGATGATCTCAGGGGTGGAGGAAGTGCGGCGTGCGAAGGAGCTGATCGAGGAGGCCAAGGACGAGCTGCGCGCGCGCGGCCGCGAGTTCGACGCCACGGTGCCGGTCGGCATCATGGTCGAGGTGCCGTCGGCGGTGGCGCTCGCGTCGCACCTGATCCGCGAGGTCGATTTCTTTTCGATCGGCACCAACGACCTGATCCAGTACCTCCTCGCCGTCGATCGCGGGAACGCGAAGGTCGCGAGCCTCTTCGAGCCGCTCCATCCTGCGGTCCTCGCGGCGATCCACGACACCGTGCAGGCGGCCAAGGGCGCGGGGAAATCGGTCGGGATCTGCGGCGAGATGGCGGCCGATCCGCTCTGCACGCTCGTGCTGCTCGGGCTCGGGCTCGACGATCTCTCCATGGGGCCGTTCTTCATCCCGGTGGTGAAGCGCATCATCCGCTCGGTCCCCGATGCGACGGTGCGCGCGCTCACGCGCGACATCCTCGGGCTGCCCACCGTGAAGGAAGTGAAGGGCTATCTGTTCGACGGGATGAAGAGCCTCGGCATCATCGAGCTGATGGAGTTCTATCACTGAGCCCGGTGCGGCGGGCGGCCGGGCGGACCGGTCGGGGGTCCCGGCGGCCCGCCGCCCGGAACCCCGACGGTCCGTTCGTGGACAGCGGACGACGCCGGTTGTAGAGAGGCGCGCCATGCCGAGTGGGCTGTGGGGTCGGGTGGGCGGGCTCTTGATGCTCGCGGTGACGGTGGCGGGTTGTGCCGGCACCGGCGGGGGCGGCGGCTTCGAGCCTGCGGGGGAGAAGTACCTCGCCGTGTGGGCCGGGGACGCGGACCGCAAGCATTCCGATTTCCTCGCGATCATCGACGCCGACTGGAGCTCGCGGAGCTACGGCAAGGTGATCCGCACCATCCCGGTGAAATCGCGCGGCAACGAGCCGCACGGCGTGAACGGCGAGCTACGCTACGATCGCCGGCTCTTCGCCACCGGCCTGCTCACGAACCGGGTCTTCGTCTTCGACCTGCGCGATCCCGCGAAAGGCACGCTCTCGTACGTCTACGAGGCCAAAGGCGACCGCACCCTGGGCGCGCCGCGCAACGTGGCCACGCTGCCGGGCGGACGTGTCGCCGTCACCTGTGCCGATCAGATCGGCTACACGGGCGAGCCGCGCGAGGTGCTCGGTGCGCCGGGCGGCCTGCTCATCCTCGGCAACGACGGCAAGTTCGTGAAGGAGATCCCGGCCGTCGGCCCCGGGTCGCGGGCCTACGTCACCGCCCCCGGAGGCGTTGCGATCCGCTCGCAGGCGGGGATCTTGCTCACCACGAACGAAGCCCACGGCTTCGCCGGCACCACGCGCGGCGAGCTCATGCCGGGCATCACGGTGCAGACGTGGAAGCTCCCCAACCTGACGCTCGGCCGCCCCGCGGTGCTCGAGGCCGGTCCGCGCGGAGAGGAGAACCTCGGCCCGCATACGCCGCGCATCTTCCGCGGCCGGCCGTTCGCGCTGGTGAACACGCACGAGGGCGGGGCGCTCTACGTCTCGGACTCGCTCCAGACCGAGAGCCCGCTCTTCAAGCTCGCGTTCGACTTCGGCGCCGGCTCGAAGCCGGGCGAGGCGGCCCTCACGCCCGACGACCGGTGGTACGTGACCGCCCTCACCGGGAAGAACCAGGTCGTGTCGCTCGACGTGCAGGACCCGTGGAAGCCGCGACGCGTGGGCGCGGTCGGCTTCGGCCGCGACCCGGGCGCGGCTCCGGACGCCGCCGACGCCGCGCGCGAGGGCGGCCCGCATGCCCTCGCCATGGCGCTCGACGGCGTGCGCATCGCCGTCGCCGACTACGGCGTCGACGTGCCGACCTACGCCCTCGACGGCGATCGGCGTGTCTACATGCTGCGCCTCGACCGCACGACCGGCGCGCTGCGGTTCGACGGCGCCTTCCGTGACGAGGTCACCGACGAGGTCGGCGTCGACTTCGATCGCACGAGCTGGCCGCACGGCGACACGGGACCGGCGCGTCCCCGCGGCCTGCTGTTCGTCGCGCCCGGCCCGCCGGAAGAGGCGGACTGATCCGATGGGGGCGGTCAGCGTCCGCCCGATCGAGGAGCGCGACGTCGAGCGCGCCGGCGACGTCAACTTCACCGCCTTCCTCGACGTCGCCCTGCGCCACGGCCAGCCGCCGACGGTGACGTCGCCGGCGGACAGCCGCAGCTACGTGCGTCACCTGCTCGGGTTCGACGCGCTCGGGGGGCTCGTGGCCGAGGTCGACGACGAGATCGTCGGCATGGCGTGGGTGCATCCGCGCGGCCCCGTGGCGACGCTGGGCCCGGTCGCCGTGGAGCCGCGTTCCCAGCGCCGCGGCATCGGCCGCGCGCTCGTCGAGCGCTGCCTCGAGATCGCCGGGCCGCGCGTGCCGCAGGTCCGTCTGGTGCACGAGAGCTTCAACGCGGCGTCCCTCGGCCTCTACCTGCGCTGCGGCTTTCGGGTCGTGGCGCCCCTGCTCGAGCTCGAGCTGCGGGCGGGAGCGAGCTGCGTGGCGCCGGCGGTCGCCGGGACCGTCGTGCGGCCGGCCGACACGCCCGACCGCAGCCGGCTCGTCGAGCGCGACGGCCGCGCGTTCGGCGCCCCGCGTCCGCAGAGCGTCGATCTCTATCTGCGGCGGGGGCGTGCGCTCGTCGCGGAGCGCGCCGGCGCGTTCGCCGGCTACGTGTTCGGCATCGGCTTCCGCGACCTCGGCTATCTCGGCTCCGCCGCCGCCGACGACGTCGACGTCCTGCTGCTCCTCGTCGCCGGGCTGGCGCAGCCGATGTCGGCCGAGGGACATCGCCTGCGCATCCTCGTCGCCGCCGGCGATCGCCGCCTGGTCGACGGCCTTCTCGCGCTCGGCTTCCGGGTGTTCCGCGCCTGTCAGTATCTCGTGCGCGGCGGCGGGACGGCACCGCCGCCGAACTACGTCCTCATGAACGGCGACATGATGTGACGCCGCGTGTCCGCCGCGCCGTGCTCGAGCCGGGCGGAAACGCGGCGGCCACGGACACCCCGAGCGCGCGGGCGATGGCCAGCGCGGTGGCGACGGTCGGCAGCGCGCGCCCGTTCTTGAGCAGGTTCAGGTGCGCGCGGTCGAGCCCCGCGCGTTCCGCGAGCTCGGCATCGGTCCAGGCGCGCTCGGCGAGCAGCCGCACGAGGGCGTTGCGGCTCATGGGCGGCACCGCCAGACGTCTTCGATGCGGACGTCGAGCGCGGCCGCCACGCGCTCGGCCACCCGAAGCCGGGGATTCGCGTCGGCGGCGCGCAGGCGGGAGAGCATGCGCGCCGGCAGCAGCGTGCGGCGTCGCAGCTCGCCCCAGGTCATGCCGCGTGCGGCCAGCAGCGCCGGCAGGCGGTTGACGATTCGGGTCGCCGGGGGCCGAACGGGTCGCGCCATGCGCGCGACCATGCGATCGGGCCTGCCGCCGCGCAAGGCCGGGCCCACGCCTTGGAGCGGACGATCAGAACGTCAGCTGGTCGAACGTCTCGAGGTTGATCGGGCCGAGCGCCGTGCACGTCGTACTGTCGGTGGGCACCAAGAACGCGAGCGTCGTGCGCATCTTCAGGTTCGGGCTGATGACCTCGTCAATACCGCGCGCCCCGGCGGCCACCGAGACCAGGACGACTGCGTCGCGCGAGCCCGGCGCGACCGGCGCCGCAGCGAAGCTGATCACGCCGCTGCGTCCCTGGTTCTCCGCGTCGCCGTGGTTCGGGACCGTGAACGTGGCGCACGGCGCGAGGGGGCCGAGGGGCAGGGGGCCGCCCTGCACCTGGTCCGGGCTGATGCGATAGAGGTTGATGATGCCGAGCGTCTTCAGGTCGGGTGGGTCCGTGCTGGTGGCGATGAGGACGCTGCCGTCCGGGTGCAGGCGGAAGAGCTCATCGGCGTCCTGCGTGAAGAGCAGCGGCGTGGGACGGATGCGCCAGAGGCCGCTCAGCTCGGAGCTGGCGTAGACCTGCTGGCCGTCGGCCGACGACTCGAGGTGGGCGACGAAGTCCTCGCCGTCGTTGCCGCACTCGGAGTAGCCGAACGCGGAGTCGATGCGCGACATGAGCGTCTGGTTGTTGCCGTTGCTCTTGCGCACGGCGACCAGCGCCTCCTTCTCGGTGCGGAAGCAGTTCGGCTGATCGGCGACCGTGCGGTACTCGGAGAGATAGACGCGGCCGCCCGCGGAAGCACCGAAGCCGTCGCACGCGAGGTGGAGCGTCTCGGTGTTGGCGCGGTCGATGATCGCCCGGTCGGTGACGTTCGCCTGCTCGTCGATCGAGAGGCGCAGAACGCTCACGGCCAGCTCGTTCGCGCCGGGCGAGGGGTCGGTGTAGGTGCCCTCGTCGCTGAGGACGAAGATGCCGCCGGCCCCGTCGCCGCACAGCTCGAGCGGATCGAAGAGCGCGTAGGCCGGGCAGAAGCCGTCCGGGCAGTCGCCGGGACCGGCGCACGGCCGGCCCGCGTTCGGTCCGCTGAGACACGTCGAGCTCTGGAGGCAGGTGCCGCCGTTGCCGGCGCAGTCGGCGTTGACGACACAGAAGTCGCCCGTGCCCGGCCCGTTGAGCGGCGCCTCGCAGGTGTGGACGCCGTTGTCGATGGCCTTGCGCGTACCGTCGGGCAGGATCGCGAAGATGCCGAAGCCGAACAGCGACGGCACGAGGTCGGTATAGAAGAGCGGCTGGGCCGCGAGGGTCGGTCCGGTGCCGGCGCCGCTGCCGCCGTACCCGTGTGCGAGGAAGCTGACGTAGTTGCGGTTCGACGCGTTGGCGATGACGCCGAACTGCGCCGAGCGGTGCCCCTCCTCGGTCGGCGCGAAGGTCACCGTGACGTCGGCGCTCTCGCCGGACGGGAGCGAGACCTCTTCCGGCGTGATGGTGAAGCCCGCGCCGGTGTGACCGATCCGGGCCGCGACCCAGCTCATCGGGTCTTCGTCGAGGTTCGTCACCGTGAAGACGCGGGTGGCGGACGTGCCCGGCGCGACCGGGCCGAACTCGAGCCCGCTGTCGGAGCGGATCTGCACGACGCCCGGCGTGGTGCCGTCGGGGATGGGTGGTACCGAGAGCACGCGCATCGTGCTCTCGCCGGCGGCCTGTCCGTCGTGGATGGTGAGCCGCACGGTGACGTCGCCGGTGTCGCTCGAGTACGTGTGTTCGGGGCGCGCCTCGGTCGACGTCGTGCCGTCGCCGAAGTCCCACAGATACGTCAGCGCGTCGTTCTCGGGATCGTAGCTGTCGGTGGCGTCGAACTGGTAGGGCAGGTCGGGGACGGCGACGGCGGACTCGGGCAGGATGGCGACGGGTGCGAGGTTGTCGGTTTCGATCGCGCGGAAGCGGATGCGATCGATGTCGCGCATCTTCTTCTTGCCCTTGCTGCCCGCCGGCCGCTGCGCCTCGACCACGAAGCGGATGCGGTTCGTCCGCCGCCGGCCGATCTTGATGTCGCCCCGCTCGAGGCGGCCGCGCATGCCGGTCACGCGGCCCGAAGCATCGGTGATCGGCGTGAAGTCGCTGGTGAGGTCGCGGCGGCCGGTGCGCGCGCGGAACGTCGAGACGTCGGCCGGAACGCCTTCGGCGACGCCGAACGACACCAGGATGTTGACGTGCGGGTGGGCGGGTACGCGTTTGCCGACGGGCGAGACGATGCGCAGGAGCGCATCCACCGGCGGCGGCTTGCGCGCCGCCGGGGCGGGCGCAGCCGCGAGCGTGAGCAGGACGAGACCGAGCAGCGGCGCGACGCGGAGGCGACGGAGCATGGCGCGAGGTCGGACGATACGCAGGCCCGCCGTAGTGCGCAACGACATTTCTGCGTCGCTCTGCGTCGACGCGTGGGTCCCGCGCACGGCGTCCGCCGCGTGCTGCCCAAAGGTACTAGAGCGCCCCGAGCACGAGCTCCGGACTCGGGCGATCCGCGCCGTGGGGAGCTAGTTGCAGGCGTCCGGGATCGTCGCGATCACGACGTCGTTCGGGAACGAGCCGCGCAGGAAGTCGGTCTGGCTGAACGGGTACCGATCGCGCGTCTGTCCCTCTTGAAAGAGGCGGTACGCCTGGATGCGGTTGGCCTCGCCGGACGCGACGTAGAGCACGTCGTTGAACACGGTCATGCGCACGGGGCTGGTGCGGACGTCCGCCGCCGTGCTCTCGCTCGGCTCCTTCGGCAGACGGTCGTCGCTGCGCAGCCGATACGAGTCGATACGGCCCTTCACGAAGTGGCTCATGAGGAGCGTGCGGTTCGCCATGACGAGCCCTACGTAGCGCAGGCCCTTGTTCGTCTTGGTGGCCCGCTTCTGGCGCTGGTTGCCGTCGGGCAGCTGGTTGCCGAAGGTGCCGTCGTCCTGGAGGTCGAAGGCGGAGAGCTGCCGCGCGTAGCGGGCCTCGACGTAGAGCCGGTTCCCGTCGAGGATCATCGCCTGCGCCCCGGAGAGCCGCTTGCGCCGCGACGACGGCGGCGTGACGGTGGAGTCGTCGTCGCAGCCGTTCTGTCCCCAGACGCCGCACTCGAGCGGCTTGCCGGTGACCGGATCGCGCAGCACCTCGCCGGTCTCCGGGTCGACGCAGAGGCGGACGAAGGCGCCCGTGCCGGTCAGCGGAAAGGTCGACACCGCGCCGCGGCTGTCGGAGTTGGAGATGTAGAACAGCGGCTGGGGGAGGTTCTCGCGGACGATGATGTTCTCCCACCCGGTTCCGACGCGTCCGCGGATGCAGCTGAACGGCTCGGTCGGAACGCTCGGCGCCGCGCCCGCCTGGGTCGGGTAGAGGCTGCTCAGGTCGTACGCGTCGATGTTGCCGAAGACGCGGTCTGGGACGTAGAGGACCCGCCCGCCGACCCCGAGGCCGAGATCGTGGGGGTTCATCCGCCGCGCGACGTCGGGAACCTTGCCGACGCGGGTGAGGTCGCCCCGGGCGCCGATCGCGAAGATCTCGACGCGATCGATCTGCGCCACGAAGAGGAACTTGTTGTCGGGCGACACCACCACACGCCGCGGGCGCCGGCCTCGCAGCTCGAACTGGCCGTGCGGCGCACTGGTGAGCCCGCCGTTGGGACCGACGCAGAACGAATCGACGCGATGCTGCGAAGCGGCCGTCGCGTAGAGGATGGTACCGGCCGCGGCAGGTGCAGCGAGGGTCGCCGCGACGCCGAGGGCGAGAAGCAGGCGAGACATGCGGAGGCCCGCTCATAGCAACGCGACGCGCGGGCGGCAAACCGGACCGCGTGCGTTGCGGAGCCGGGCGGGGCCGCGATAAGCCCGGCTGCCATGACCGACGCGCTCGTCACCTGCCGCCGCGAGGACGCGATCGCGATCCTCACTTTGAACCGACCGGAGAAGCGCAACGCGCTCAACCGCGAGGTCCTTCGCGTCCTGGCGGGGCTGCTGGCCGAGATCGAGCGCGACCGTGAGGTGCGCGCGGTGGTCCTGCACGGCGCCGGAAAGGTGTTCAGTGCCGGTGTCGACTTCGCCACCCTGCGCGAGGACGCCGGCGACGCGCCGCCTGCCCCGTTCCGGGTGCTCGTCGGCGAGATGCAGGCGCTGGTGTCGCGCTTCGAAGCGGTCGAGAAGCCGATCGTCGTCGCGATGCACGGGGTCGCGCCCGGGCTCGCGCTGGAGCTGGCGCTTGCCTGCGACGTCCGCATCGTCACCCGCGACTGCCGGATCGGCCTGCCGGAGGTGAAGATCGGCCTCGTGCCCGACGTCGGGGGCACGGCCCGCCTGGTGCGGACCGTCGGTCACGCCCGGGCCAAGGAGCTGATTCTCACCGGCCGGCTCGTCGCCGCCGACGAGGCCCTGCGTCTCGGGCTGGTGCACGAGGTCGTTCCCGCCGACGCCCACCTCGACGCGGCCCTGCGGGTCGCGCGCGAGATCGCCGGCAACGCGCCCCTCGCCGTCGGCCTGGCGAAGCGCATCGTCGACCTGGGCGCGCACCTCGACACGTCGACGTTCCTCCAGGTGGAGCAGCTCGCGCAGAGCGTGCTGCTCGCGACCGCCGACGCGCGTGAGGGCACCGCCGCGCTCGCCGAGCGGCGGGCTCCCCGCTTCACCGGCCGCTGAGCATGGACTGGAACGTCCTCGCGACGTCCTTCGAGGGCCTGCGTCCCGCGCTCCAGGGCGGCCTCAAGCGGTTCGGGAAGTTCGGCGGCGGCGGCTATCGCAACGTGCTGATCGGGCGCGTCGAGGACCGCCAGGCCTTCCTGGACGCGCTGCGCGAGGCCTACGCGGCCGACGAGCGTCTGAAGGCCACGCTCGCGAAGGTCGTGCCGATCGACGTCGTCGTCCATTTCGAGCTCGCCGACCCGCTCGCGAAGCTCGGCCCCGCGCTCGACGCGCTCGTCCCGCGCATGCCCGACGGTGCCTTCTTCGTCCGCATCAACCGCCGCGGCCTCAAGGGGCACCTCGACACGCTCGCCGCCGAGCGACGGCTCGGCGACCACGTCTGGAAGACGCTCGCGGCTTCGGGACGCACGCCGAAGGTGTCGTTCAAGGACGCGGACGTCATCGTGCTCGTCGAGATGCTGGGCACCGAGGCGGGGATCGCGCTCCTGCCGCGGGAGCTGCGGCGGGACTATCCGTTCGTGCGCGCGCGCTGACGTCGATCCGCACAGCCCGGCGACCGACGCGGCGCCGTGGCGGCGGCCGGGCCGCGCGCGCCGCGCTCAGCGTCCGGCTTCGGAGCGCTCGAAGCGCTCGAGTAGGCGCTCGATGCGCGTCAGCGCGTCCTCGACCCGCTTCGCCGCGGCCTCGGAGCGCTCGGCGGCGCGCTCGGCGCGCTCGGCCGCCCGCTCCGCGCGCGCGGCCGCATCGTTCGCCCGACTGGCGTCGTCCGCTGTGGCCGGGCGCATTCCCGTCGGGCCGCCGAGGAGGAGCGTCGACAACGCCACCGCCACCATCACCGTGTTGCGCACGATCCGGCCGCTATCCGCGGCTCCCCGGGCTGTCAATGCGTGTCGAGCGCGGCGGCGGCGCGGAGGGGCTTGGCAGACGGCCGGGGCGTGCTTACCGAAGGAGGCATGACGGGACGTGACGCGCTCCTGGCGGCCTTCGACGAGCTCTACGACGCCGCCCTCACGAAGCTCGACGCGACGGCGACGCCCGAAGAGCGGGCGTCGGCGCGGGCGCAGTTCGAGCGGCGCTTCTCCCAGGCCCTCGAGGTGACCGCGGCGGTGGACGTGCCCGGCATGCCCGAAGAGGCGATCGACGAGATGAAGGACGCCATCGCTTCGCTGTCGAAGGCCGAGCTCGCCGGCCTCGTCGCGACGGTGCCGCTGGCGCAGCGCGCGCAGCAGATGGTGCGCGCGGTCGCGATGCAGACGGCGCAGCAGCGCATGCTGGAGCACCTCGCCGCGCAGGCCGACACGCGTTGGGGCAACTGACGGCTGCGCGCGGCCTTTGCTGCGCGCGGCCTTTGCGTTGACGGTATGCAGAGCCGCTGGTAGCCTCGACCCCACGTGACCGCGTTGCGCGCCAAGGTCATCGAGGTCGACTTCCGCGCGCGCCGGCGTGTTCGCCGTGGGGTCGGCGTCGCGATCGACGCCATCGCCCGTCGCGCCTTCGGTGGCACCAACGACTATCTGGTCTTCTGGCGTCCGCCGGCCCGGCGCACGGCGGCCGAGTACCTCGGCGGGCGTTGGGACTGGGGCTGGACGTTGTTCGTGTGGACGAGCGACGAGGCGGTCGGTCCGGTGTGGAGCCAGCTGGTCTCGAGCCGCGGCTACGTCCCGCAACGTCTCGCGCGGGAGGCGTTCGTGAGCTTCCTGCGGCGGGCGTCCGACATCGGCGGGCTGCTGCTCGACGGCGAGCTCGAGAGCGGCGGCGAGGTCATCCGGGCGGAGCCCGAGCAGCTGATCTCCCGGGACGTGGCGCTGCACGCGCTGGGCGGGTAGTGGGGAGGGGTCGGGCAGGGGCCCGGCCGAGAGGGAAGACGGAGGGCGTGGGGATGAAGGCACGACGGGGTGTGGGAGCGCTGGTACTGATCCTCGCCGGGGCGTCGTTGGCGGCAGGCGCCCCGAAGACGAGCGCGCCGAAGGCCGCGGCCGCGTCGGCGGCACGCAACGAGCCGGTCGCCTACCTCGTCGTCGATGCCGACACCGGCGCCGTCCTGGCCGAGAAGGACGCCGACAAGTCGTGGCCGCCCGCGTCGATGACCAAGATGATGCCGGTCCTTCTGGCACTCGAGCGCGTGCGCGCCGGCCAGGCGTCGCTCGGCGACCCGGTCTCCGTGTCGGCGCGTTCGGAGGCGACCGGCGGCTCGCAGGTGTATCTGGCGCGGGGCGAGCAGTTCACGCTCGGCCAGATGCTCGAGGCGGTCATGGTGGCGTCGGCGAACGATGCGACCGTGGCGGTGGCCGAGCACCTCGCCGGCTCCAACGAGGCGATGGTCGAGCAGATGAACGCGCGCGCCCGCGCCCTCGGGCTCACCGGCACGCGCTTCGCGAGCGTCCACGGCCTGCCGCCCGAGCGCGGCCAGGAGCCCGACATGATGACGGCCCGCGACTTGGCGACGCTCGGCCGCGAGCTCATGAAGTTCCCCGAGGCGATGCGCTGGGCGGCCACGGACCAGACGACGTTCCGGAACGGCACCTTCGAGATGCGCAACACGAACCACCTCGTGCGCACCTACGACGGTATCACCGGGCTGAAGACCGGCTACATCGCGGCGTCGGGCTTCTCGGTGACGGCGAGCGCGAAGCGCGGTGATCTCGGCATCGTCGCCGTGGTGCTCGGTGCGCCCACGAAGAAGGCGTGCTTCGCGGAGGCGTCGCGGATCATGAGCGAGACGTTCGCGACCTGGCGGTCCGTCGTCGCCGCGCGGCGCGGCGTCGCGATCGGCACCGTGCCGGTGTCGAGCGGCAGCGCGACCACCGTCGACGCGCTGCCGGTGTCGGACCTGCGCGTGCTCGTGAAGCGGGCCGAGGACAAGGGCCTCGCGGTCGAGGCACGCATCCCACGGCTGGTGCAGGCGCCGGTGCAGCGCGAGCAGGCGATGGGCGAGGTCGTGGTCCGGCGCGGCGACCAGGTGCTGGGCCGCGTGCCCGTCGTCGCCGGCAGCACGGTCGCGTCGGCGGGCTGGCTCGCCTGGTTCTGGAACTGGGGCCTACCCAGCGCCGATGCGGCGCCCGCGGCCGCGACGACCGCGCAGCGGTAGAGCGCGGTCGGGGACGCGTGGCGTCCCCGACCGACGCGAAGCGGTTCAGTTCAGGAATGCGCCCGAGGGCGATGCCGGCAGGCAGCTCGAGCGCGGCGCCGGCTGCGCCTTGCAGATGTTGACGAGCTCCTTCTTGCAAGCCCGCTTGCACTTGCCCTTCTCCTTCTTCGTGCCCGTGCACTCCGCCTTGCAGGCCGAGATTTCGCTGCGGCAGAGCTTGGGGCACTTCGGGCCGCCCTTTGCCGGCGCGGGCGACACCATGAGCCCCAGGCTCAGCATGACGGCCGCCGCCGTCGCGAGAATCGTACGTCCGCTCACTGCTTTTTTCCTCCCTCCGGGCCGGCGACTCCCGCCGGCGCGCGGCACGCTCAATCCTCCCGGAATGGGCAAGTGTCAAGGAACACCGGCGGTTTGAGAGTCCCGAAAGCGGCCGCTAGCGTCGTCGCAGGGGTCGCTCGGGATGACGCGAATCCATCTCCGCTTCGCTCGCGCGGGAATGCACCTCGCGCGGGCGCTGACCGCAGCCGACGGCGCCGTCATGGCGGGCGTGGGCACGCGGCTCACGCCGTCGTTGCTGCGCGCCCTACGCGATCAGGACGTCGAGCGCGTGTGGGTGAGCGAGGACGCGGTCGCGCCCTGGGAGGTCGACGTCGATCTGGAGCAGGCGCTCGCCGACCTCGACGCGCGCTTCGCCCGCGAGGCCGGCGATCCGGTCCTCGCAGCCGTGCATACATGCTTGCGGAACCGCATGATCGCTCGCGAGCAGCGCCTGCGGGTGGAGGGCGACGCGTGATCGAGCCCGGCGCCCGCCTCGACGCCAAGGCGGTCCGCCGCCAGGTGGAGCGGTTGCGCGAGCTGCCGACGCTGCCGGCCGTGGTCGGGCGCATCGTCGAGCTGCTCGAGCGTCCCGACGCCGATCTCTCCGACGTGGCGGCGCTGATCGAGACCGACCAGGTCCTGACCGCGCACCTCCTGCGGCTCGCGAACACGGCCTTCTACGGCCTCTCGGGCACCGTCGGCACCGTGACCCAGGCGCTGACGGTGCTCGGCACGACGGTGACGCGGTCGCTCCTCTACGGCACGGCGGTGCTCGACCTGCGCATCGACCTCGCCGGCTTCTGGGAGCACTCGATCGGCACCGCCGTGGCCGCCGGCGCGCTCGCGAAGCATCTCGCGCTGAAGAAGCCCGAGGAGGTCTCGGGCGCCGGCCTGCTGCACGACATCGGCAAGGTCGTCCTCTACAAGCAGGCCCCCGAGGCGTTCGCCGCGGTACTGGCGCGCACGCGCGACGAGGGCCTCGCGTTCCGCGACGCCGAGCGGGCACTGCTCGGCGTCGACCACGCCGAGGTCGCCTCGTGGCTGCTGACGCGCTGGCGCTTCCCGCCGCGGCTCCTCGAGCCCATCGTCTGCCACCACCGCCCGACGCACGCGCGCGCGTTCCCGGTCGAGGCGGCCGTCGTCCACGTCGCCAACACCCTCGTGCGCGCGGTCGGCTACGGCTTCGGCGGCGACGGGCGCATTCCGCAGATCGCGCCCGAGGCGTGGCGACGGCTCGGGCTCTCGCCCGACGACCTCGACCAGGTGCTCGACGTCTTCGAGCGCGACCTCGGCGACGCTCAGGTCGCGCTGCACGGCTAGACCATGGCCGACGAGCCGCTCAAGCAGGCGTTGCGCGCGGCGAACGCCGAGCTGCTGCGCCGGCTCGAGGAGCTGTCGTTCGTGCGGCTCGTCGGCGACGCGCTCGCCGGCGAGGCGACGACCGCCGGCGTGGCGCGGGCGCTCGTCGAGCTGCTGCGTGCCGAGCTCGGCGTCGAGCTGGTCGCGCTGTGGGGGGTCGACGCGCTCGAGGGCGGCGTGCGACTCGCGGCGCGCTACGGCCCCGACGACGCCGCCCCGGCCGTGCCCGGCAACGGCCCGCTCGTCGCGTTCGCCGCGGCGGGCGCGCTCGGTCGTGCCGCGGCGGGCGAGCCGGTGGCGCCGCTCACGGGCGCCGAGCTGCCGGCGGGAGCGGAGGGCACCGGCGCGCTCGCGCTGCACCCGCTGCGTGCGCGCGGCCGCGTGCTCGCGGTGCTCGGCGTCGGCGCCCCGGACGGCGGCGACGATCCGGAGCGCGCCCGCCTCGTCGGCCTCGTCGCCCCGGTGGTCGGCCTGGCGCTCGAGAGCGCGGCGCTCACCGAGCGTCTCGCCAGCGAGAACCGCACGCTGCGCGCCGAGCTCGGCGACCGCTTCGGGCGCGCCGCCCTGATCGGGGTGAGCCCCGCGTTCCGGCGCCTGCTGTCCGCGGTCGAGCGGCTCGCCGAGGCCGACGTCACCGTCCTCGTCCTCGGCGAGAGCGGCACCGGCAAGGAGCTCGTCGCGCGCGCCCTCCATTGGGGCGGGCGGCGCGCCGAGGGGCCGTTCGTGGCGCTCAACTGCGCAGCCCTGCCCGAGTCGCTGCTCGAGAGCGAGCTCTTCGGCATCGAGCGGGGCGTGGCCACCGGCGTCGAGCGGCGGGTGGGCCTCGTCGAGCGTGCCAGCGGCGGGACGCTGTTCCTCGACGAGATCGGCGACATGACGCTCGCCGTGCAGGCGAAGCTCCTGCGGGTCCTGCAGGAGCGCGAGGTGACGCGGGTCGGCGGGGGGCGCCCGATCCCGGTCGACGTGCGCGTCGTCGCGGCGACGCATCGCGATCTCGAGGCGGAGGTGCGCGCGGGCCGCTTTCGCGAGGACCTCTACTTCCGCCTGAAGGTCGCGAGCCTGCGCGTCCCCGCGCTGCGCGAGCGCGCCGAGGACGTGCCGCTGCTCGCACAGCACTTCCTGGCGCGCTTCGCCGCCCGGCACGATCGTCCCGGCCTGCGCCTCGGACCCGACGCGCTCGCTGCGCTGGGACAGCGGGCGTGGGCGGGCAACGTGCGCGAGCTCGAGAACGCGATCGAGCAGGCCGTGGTCATGGCCGCAGGCCCGCTCCTCGACGCGGCGGATCTCGGATGCGAGACGCCTGCCGCGTCGCCGGGAGCGGAGCCCGAGTACCGGGCGGCGGTGCGCGCCGCCGTCGACGATACCGAGCGTGGGCTCATCGAGCGGGCGCTCGCCGAGTGCGGGCAGAATCGCACCCGTGCCGCGCGTCTCCTCGGCATCGGCCGTCGCACTCTCCTCTACAAGCTGAAGCGATACCGGCTCGGACCCGCCTGACGGCGGCGACGGGTGCGCGCCCGCCTGCGCACCGCTGCGGATCTGCGCACGGGCGTGCGCAGCGCGGCGACCGTCGCGAATCCGCCGTGTTGCGCCCGGCGCCCCGCCGGCGCTGCGCGTCGCCTTGCGCATCCGGCTCGGCAGCCGACGCGTGCCGGGCGGCAGAATCCGCCCGGCACGCGTCGTGCGAAGGAGATCCCGCATGGAGGTGCCGCGCCTGCTGCTGCCGTCGACGCGAGGCCGCTCGCTCGTCCCCGAGGTGGTGACGGCGCCGCGCCGCTTGCCGGCGCGCCGGGAGCTGGAGCCGGACCGGCGTCCGAATCACCACCTGCCGGCAACGCTCTACGGCACGACGCTGCCGCCGGTCGCGGGCGCGCTCGTCGACGTCTACGCCTGAGCGTCGACCAGGCCGGGGAGGGCGTCGAGACGCGCGATGCGGGCGACGCCGCCGCCGGCCGGCGGACCGGGCCCGACCAGCACCGCGCGCAGGCCCGCGGCCCGCGCCCCGGCGGCGTCCTCGCACGGGGCGTCGCCGACGTGCAGGACGTCGCCGGCCTCGACGCCGAGCGCCGCGCACGCGGCCGTGAAGATGCCCGCCGACGGCTTGGCCGAGCCTACCTCGGTGGAAGCCAGCACGCGCTCCACCGCCGCCGCCAGCCCGAGATCCGCGAGCACGCGGTGGAGGCGGGCGTCGAAGTTCGACACGACGGCCAGTCGCAGCCCGCGGGCGCGCAACGCCGCCAGCGTCGCCACGGCGCCGGGCAGGACGCGCCACGCGTCCCCGTGTGCGTAGTGCGCGAACAGCGCGGCGAAGGCCGGCTCGAAGCCGGGCTCCGCCGCGGCCGCCCCGAACGCGTGCGCGACGACGGCGCGCCACCAGGCGCGCTCGGCGGCGCGGCATGCCGTACCCGCGAGGCCGGGGAACGCCAGCGGAGGCGCGCCGGCGAAGGCGTCGCGGAAGCCGCGTTCGAGCAGGGTCGCCTCGGCGACGATGCCGTGCGCGGCCGCGACGCGCGCGTAGGTGACGCCGACCGGCTCGGCCGGTGCGATCAGCGTCCCGCCGGCGTCGAGCGTGACCGCGCGCAGCGGCACGTCACTGCGGCCGCGGGCGCGGCATCACGTGCAGCGCGGCGGTGAGGCGCGCGCCGTCGTCGTCGACGACGACGTAGCCGCCGTCGCGCAGTGCCCCGGCGTTGAGGACGAGGGTGTCGCCGACGCGGTCGACGCCGCGCCCCTCATGGATGTGCCCCACGACGGCGACGTCGGGCCGATGCGCCTCGATGAACGCGCGCACGGCCGGGCTGCCGACCGGGGTGCCGTTCACGAGCCGGTCGAGGGCGGTGTCGTACGGCGGCGTGTGGCAGATCATGAGCTGGCGTGGGGCATCGGCGACGGCCGCGCGGCCGCGGGCGAGGACGTCGTACAGCTCGTGCTCCTCGAGCTCGGTCGGGGTGTCCATGGGGGTGATGTTCGAGCCGCCGCAGCCGTAGACGCCGAGGTCGCCGAGCCGCCGCCCCTCGCCGTGGAGCGAGATGCCCCGGGCGCGGAACGCGTCGATCACCCAGGCCATGTCGAGGTTGCCGGTGACGGCCCAGACCGTGGGGCAGTGGGCGCGCATCGCGTCGACCACGCGCAGCGCCTCGTCGGGCTCGCCGAAGTGCGTCAGGTCGCCGGTGATGACGGCGACGTCGGCCTCGCGCAGCACGGGCCCGAGGCGCAGGATGGCCCGGAAGGCGAGGTGGATGTCGCCGCAGCAGACGATGCGCACGCCGTCGTGCCTAGCGAACGCACTTTTCCCTCGCAATCGGCGCCGGCCCTTTGGTACGACCCCGGCCGCATGCTCCGGGCCGTCTTCTTGCTTGCGGGGTGCGCGCTGCTCGGCGGCGGCGCCCGCGCGCAGACCATCCTCGATCTGCCGACGACGTCGCTCGTGCTCCAGGACGATCCCGGCGGCGTGCCGAAGGCGCGCTACGTGAAGGTGCGCTCGTCCACCAAGGTGTCGCAGGTGGCGCCCGGCGACGACCGCATCGTGCCGCCGGCCCCGGGCAGCGCCGGCGACCCGACGATCCACGGCGCGACGTTCACCATCTACAACGTCGCGGGCAACCCGCAGGTGCACACCGCGACCCTGCCGGCGGCGTACTGGCGCATCAACGGCAGCCCGTCGAACCACAAGGGCTGGCTGTTCAAGGACCCGACCACCGGCGACGGGCCGATCTTCCGCATCTACCTGAAGCCCGACAAGCTGTTCGTGATCGGCGGGCGCGCGCTCTGGGGCTACCGCCTCGATGCGACGCCGCAGGAGCGTGTCGCCTGGCGGCTCCAGCTCGGTGCCGCCGTCGTGCTGTGCGGCGAGGCGCCGGCGAAGACGCCTGCGGCGAAGTACGACAACCCGCGGAAGTTCTTCACGCCGCGCGCGCCCGCCCCGTTGCCTTGCACGCCGCTCCCCTGACCCGTCCCCGGCTCAGCCGAGGTGTCCGCGCAGGACGGGGGCGAGGAGCGCAGACACGTCGATCGCGTTGGTCGGGTGCGCGATGGTGTCGCAGGTGACGACGCGGCCGGCCCCCGCGTCGCGCAGGACGCGCTCGGCGTCGGCGGCGAACACGGCGTGCACGCCGATGCAGATGGGCGGCGGCAGCCCGGCGCCGCGCAGCTGGCGGACGGTCTCCGCCATCGTGGTCGCCGTCGAGATGATGTCGTCGACCAGCACCGGCGTGCGGTCGCGCCAACCGTCGATGCGCGGCACCGAGACGTCGACCGCGCGGTCGCCGTGGCGCACCTTGTCGAGCACCACGAACGGCGCATCCGCCGCGCTCGCGACGGCGCGCACCCACTGCGCGCTCTCGCCGTCCGGCCCGACGAGGAACGGTGCGCGCACCTCGCGCCGCAGCCAGGCCGCGATCGCAGGCGCCGCGGTGACGGCGGTCGCGGGCACGGCGTACACCTCGTCGAGCGAGCGATGCCGATGGAGGTGCGGGTCGACGGTGACGAGCCAGTCGATCGCGCTCGACAGCAGGCGGCCGACGTAGCGCGAGCTGACGCCCTCGCCGGAACGGAACCGCGCGTCCTGGCGCATGTAGGCGAGATAGGGCGCGACGAGGCCCACGCGCCGGGCCCCGAGGTCGCGCGCCGTCGCGGCGACGAGCAGCAGCGGCACGAGCCGGCGGTCCGGCTCGTGCAGCGAGCAGAGGAGGATCACCGACCGCCCGTCGGGCGCGGTGTCGAGCCGCACGTAGGTCTCGCCGTCGGGAAAGGCGCGCAGCGCGAGGCGGCCGATCTCGGCGCCGAGCGTCGCGGCGAGGTCGTTGCCGAGGTGCTCGCTGCCCGGGAGCACGAGGAGGAGGGGACGGGCGTCGTCGCTCACGGCGTCAGAACCGTGCCCACAGGAGGAGACGCTTGAAGGGAAAGAAGAAGGGACGCTCGTCAGGGAGGAGCGCCGTGAGGCGGGCGCGGTAGGCGGCGACGAAGTCGGTGAACAGGCCCGGGGGCAGGCGGCGCTCGTAGTCGGTGAGCAGCGTCCCGCGCGTCCACGTCACCACCTCGTCGCGCGACGCGAGGTGGTGGCCGTAGACCTGGAGGCGGACGTGCTGCCGCGCGGCGCCGAGGCGGTCGAGCAGGAGGGCGTAGTCCTCGGGGGGGAGCACGGCACGGATGCGCGGCGGTCCGACGAGCGCGTCGCGGAACGGCGGCGTGGCCGCGACGGCGGCGGCGGCGGTGTGCGACGGGTGGTCGAAGTTCGCCGGCATCTGCACGGCGAGCTGGCCCCCCGGCGCGAGCGCGGCACGCAGGCGTGCGAAGAGGGCCGGGTGGTCGGGGATCCACTGGAGCGCGGCGTTCGAGAAGACGACGTCCCAGCGGCCGGTGTCGGCGAACGCGCCGACGTCGCCCGCGCGGAAGCGCAGACCGTCGCCGGGATCGGCGGGCGCCTGCGCCAGCATGCGCGCGGAGGCGTCGATGCCGAGCGTCTCCGCGGCGTCCAGACGGCGATGCAGGTCGGCCGTCAGGTCGCCGGTGCCGCATCCGAGGTCGACCACGCGCAGCCCGGGGCGGACCGCGATCAGCGCCACGAGGTCGTCGTACGGCTCGCGCCGCTCGGCGCGGAACCGCTCGTAGCACTGCGGGTCCCAGGCATCCGTGCCCATCGCCGCTGGCCTAGCACTTCCGGCGGGGGCCGTGGTAGCTTCGGCCCCCGCCGTGGGGCAGGTCATCGCGTACGCGGACGTCGAGCGGCATCGCCGCCGCCGGCACAGCCGCCGATTGCATCTCCGCTGTCTCGCGATCCTCACCGCCTCGGTCACCGCCGCACGGCTCGCGCTGGCCGACTGCGCGCCGCGCGAGCAGGCGATCCGCAGCGCGCGGCTGCGCAAGCTCGAGGAGCTCGAGGAGTGGGCCAATGGAGGCCCGTCCTGATCACGGTTCCGGCGATGCGGCTGCGCCAGTTCGGTGTGCCGCTCTACCAGGCGATGCTCGGAGCGGCCGACGTCGACCGGCTCGTACGCTTCGAGGTGCTCGCCTACGACGCCGGCGGCCGGCCCGCGGCGAAGGCCGGCCCGCGCAGGGGCAGGGCGGCGGCGTCGCGGGTCAACTGGGAGCTGCTCGAGCGGCGCATCACCGAGAGCGGCGAGGCCTATCAGCGCCCGGTGATCCGCAAGAAGATCTCCGAGCTCGTCGACTACTACACGCTCTGCGCCGACACCGGGAACCTGCCCGCGATCGCCGGCGCCGTGCTGCTCGTCGCCGATCGGCGGCTCGAGTTTACGCCGAGCGGCAGCCAGCGTGTGCTCGGCCTCCTGCATATCCCGGCCGAGGAGGGCGCGCTGCGCGCGCTCGACGGCCAGCACCGGCTGCTGGCGTTGTCGCAGATGCTCGGCGACCCGCGCGCGAGCGACGTGCAGGTGCCGGCCATCGTGTTCGACAGCCTCGCCCCCGATCAGGTCGTCGAGCTCTTCGTCACGATCAACGCGAAGCACACGAAGCTGAACCCGTCGCACCTGATCAGCCTGTCCGGCCGGCGGCTCTATCCGGACAAGGCGTTGGCGGCGAGCCACGACATCATTCGTGCGCTGAACGAGCACGCCGACTCGCCGCTGCGCGGGGAGATCAAGCTCTTCGGCGTCGGCCGCGGCCGCGTCGCGCAGGCGCCGCTCGCGGAGGAGCTGAAGACCATCTTCGCCAACCTCGACGCCCTCGGCGGCGCGCAGTCGGCTCGCTTCCGCGACGCCGCGCCGCGCTTCTTCCTCAGCTACTTCAAGCAGATCGCGCAGGCGCTCCCGCGCGCGTGGGCGGGCCGCAAGTACAGCATCAAGACCGCCACCGCGCTGCGCGCGTTCCTCGCCGTCGTGCCGCAGGTGCTCGCCGCCATCCGCGCCGCGGGCGACGACGTGCTCGACGCGCGCGCCATCGGTCGCGCCATCGCGCCATGGGGCGACCTCGTCGGCGACGCGCGCTTCGAGACCGAAGGGGAGTGGCGCGCCAAGCTGGCCGGTGGTACCCGCGGCTCGGTCGACGTCCTCGTCCGCGAGCTGAAGAGCGCCCTGCGCTCCTGATCGCGCTCTCCCGCTCCGCCCGATGCCCGACGAAGCGCTCCTCTGGGACCTCACCGACTCGCCCTACTGTGCGAAGGCACGCATGTGCCTGCAGCTGAAGGGCGTGCCGTTCCGGCGCATGACGCTCACCCTGCGCGGCCTGCGCACGCTCCGCGGCCTGAACCCGGCGGCGAAGGTGCCGGTCCTGGTGCACGGCACGCAGACCGTGGCGGACTCGACGGCGATCGCGCACTATCTCGAGACGCTCGTCCCCGAGCCGGCGCTGCGGCTCCACGATCCTGCCGCGCGCGCCTACGGCGACCTGCTGGAGGATTGGGCCGACGAGTCGCTGGGCTTCGTCGTCGGCGGGCTCAAGTGGCTCAACCCGGAGAACCGCGAGCGCGCCATCGCGCGCACGATGAGCGAGCTCGCGCCCGGGCCGCTCCAGGGGGTGATGGGCCGTCTGGTCGCGTCGCGTATCGCGCGTCGTTACCACGGTCAGGGATTCCGCGGCGCGGACGGCGTGACGTCTCTCCAGGATCGCCTGCGTGCGGGGCTCGCGTCGCTCGACGGGCTGCTCGAAGGTCGCGCGTTCCTCGTCGGGCGCGCGCCGACGCTGGCCGACGTCGCGGTGTTCGCCCAGGTTTCGTGGCTGCGGAACTACGCCGAGGCTCGTCTGCTGGGCGACGCGCCGGCGGTGCAGCGCTGGTGCGAGCGGCTCGACGGCGTCCCGGCGATCGCCGCGGCGCTCTCGGCTTGACCCGTTCCCGGTCGGGTGCGAGAAGCCGCCGCATGCCCAGCTTCGTGAAGGCCTGTGCCGCCGCCGACATCGCCCCCGGCACGGGCAAGACGGTGACGCTCGACGGCAAGGAGATCGCGATCTTCAACTGCGACGGCACCTTCCGCGCCGTCGACAACGAGTGCCCGCATCGCGGCGGGCCGCTCGCCGAAGGCGAGCTCGAAGGCTGCCTCGTCACCTGCCCGTGGCACGCGTGGCAGTTCGACCTCACCACCGGCGAGAGCGTCACCGACGACACGAAGGTCTCCTGCTACCCCTGCCGCGTCGACGGCGCCGACGTCCTCGTCGAGGTCTGACCCTAGCCGCGCGGCGTGCGGAAGCTCGGCTTGCGCCGCTCGAGGAACGCACGGCGACCCTCGTCGGCCTCGGGGGTCCGATAGTAGAGCTCGAGCGCCGCGAAGCCGAGCTCGGTGATGCCGGCGATGTGCTCGGTGTCGGCGTTGAACGACTGCTTCGCGAGCTTCAGCGCCGTCGGGCTCTTCTCGAGCAGCTCGCGCGCCCAGCGCTCGGTCTCGGCGCGCAGCTCCGCGGCCGGCACGACGGCGTTGACGAGGCCCATCGCGAGCGCCTCCGCCGCCGTGTACTGGCGGCACAGGTACCACATCTCGCGCGCCTTCTTCTCGCCCACGACGCGCGCGAGATAGGCGGTGCCGAACCCCGGGTCGACCGAGCCGACGCGCGGGCCGACCTGGCCGAAGCGCGCGGTGTCGGCGGCGATGGAGAGGTCGCACAGCACGTGCAGGACGTGGCCGCCGCCGATGGCGTAGCCGTTCACCATCGCGATCACCGGCTTCGGGATGGCGCGGATCACGCCGTGCAGGCCGTGCACGTCGAGGCCGATGCCGGCGCCGGTGCCGTAGCCGTCGCTGCCGCGCTCGGATTGGTCGCCGCCGGACGAGAACGCGCGCTCGCCGGCGCCGGTCAGCACGACCACGCCGACGGCCGGATCGTGCCAGGCGGCGCGGAAGGCGTGGATCAGCTCGTCCACGGTGCGGGCGCGGAAGGCGTTCAGCACGTCGGGACGGTCGATCGTGATCCAGGCGATGCCGTCGGTCGTCTCGGAGCGGATGTCGGTGTACGGCGTCATGCCGCGCCTGTCCCGCGGCGCTCCGGCTCTTGTCAAGCCGGCGCGCACGGCGCACGCTCGGCCCGCGATGCACGAGACGCCGCTCCACGCCCACCTCGCCGCCCGCGGCGCCGTCCATCACGACGACCGCGGCGTGCTGCTGCCGCGCGACTTCGGCGACGCCGCGGCGGAGTACCGCGCGCTGCGCGCGGGTGCCGCCGTCGTCGACCTCGGCTTCCGCACCCTCGTCGACGCCACCGGGCCGGACGCGACGTCGTTCCTCCAGGGCATGCTGACGAACGACGTGGCGCGGCTCGTGCCGGGGGAGGGGGGCCCGGCGCTGCTGCTGACGATCCAGGGGCGCGTCACGGCCGACGTGCGCGTCGCGGCGCTCGCCGATCGCCTGCGGCTCGACGTCGACCGCCGCGTCGAGGCCGACTTCCGGGCCGCGCTCGAGGCGCTCATCATTGCCGACGACGTCGAGCTGGTCACGCCCGAGCCGGCGGTGGCGCTGCTCGGCCTCGAGGGCCCGGCGGCGGCGTCGCTCGTCGATGCCACGGCGCTCGCGCCGTTCGCGCACGCTGCGCGCGAGATCGGCGGCGTGTCGGTGCGCGTCGTGCGCGCCGGTGAGCTCGACGGCGCCAGCGTCACGCTGCACGTGCCGGCGGGTGCGGCGGCGCGGGTGTGGGACGTGCTCGTCGCCGCCGGCGCGCAGCCGTGCGGGATGGCGGCGCTGGAAGGCCGCCGCGTCGAGCTCGGCGTGCCGCGCGTCTGCCTCGACATGGGCGCGAAGACGCTGTCGCTCGAGGTGCCCGTCGGCGCCGCGGTGAGCATGACCAAGGGCTGCTATCTCGGCCAGGAGGTGGTGGCGCGCGGGACCGCACGCGGGCACGTCAACCGGCGCCTCTGCGCGCTGCGGCTCGCGGGGCCGGTGCCGCCCGCCGGCACGGCGCTCCTGCGCGACGGCAAGGAGGTCGGCCAGCTGACGACGGTGGCGCACGCGTTCGGCCTGGATGCGCCGGCGGCGCTCGGCTTCGTCCGCCGCGAATGCTGGGATCCGGGCACGGAGCTGGCCGTCCCGCACGGGCACGCCATGGCGATGGCGACCGTCACCGAGGTCCCGCTCGCCTGAGCCGGTGGCGCTGATCCTCGAGAACGCGCGCGTGCGCACGCTCGATCCGCGCCAGCCGCCGGCGAGCGCGGTCGGCGTGGCGTCGGGCCGCGTGCGCGCGATCGGGAATCGCGCCGAGGTCGTGCGGGCGCTCGGTGCGCGTGCCGAGCACATCGACTGCGGCGGCGGGGTGCTCCTTCCCGGCCTCGTCGATCCGCACCTGCACCTGCTCGCGCTGGCGGTGCGCGACGCGCACCTCGATCTCGGCGCGTGCGACTCGCCCGCGGCGGTGCTGCGTGCGGTGCGCGCGCACGCCCGGGCGCTGCCGCGCGGGGCCTGGGTGCGGGCGGAGGGCCTCGACGAAGCGCGCACGGGGAGGCTGCCGCGTGCGGACGAGCTCGCCGCCGTCGCGGGCGGCCGGCCGGTGCGGCTGCGGCATCGCAGCCGGCACGCGTCGGTGCTGTGCGCGCGTGCCCTGGGGCGGCTGCCGGCCGGCGTCCCGCCGGCGGCCGACGGGCTCGTCGTCGGCCACGAGCCGGCGCTCTCGCATCTGGTGGGCCCGCTGCCCGACGCCGTGCTCGCCGCCGGTCTCGACGCGGCGGTGCGGCGTCTCCTCGCGCTGGGCGTCACCACCGTCGCCGACGCGACGCCGCGCACGCGTGCCGGACTCGCCCCGCTGACGGCGGCGGCGCGCGCCGGCCGGCTCGCGGTGCGCGTCCACGCGATGCGTGCGGGGCCGGCGTCGTGGACGCCGACGGCCACGCTCGTGCCCGGGCCGGTGAAGCTGCTCGTCGAGGAGGATGCGGCGGGCCTGCGGCCCGACCCGGCGACGCTCGCACGGCGCATCGCCCGGGCGGTCGCGGGCGGGGCGCAGGTGGCGGTGCACTGCACCACGGCATCGATGCTGGTCGCCGCGCTGGCGGGCTTCGCCGCGCTGCCGGTACGGCTGCGTCGCGGCCACCGCCATCGTATCGAGCACTGCGGCGAGTGCCCGCCGCCGCTCGTCGCCGCGCTCGCGGGGCTCGGACTCGTCGTCGTGACCAATCCCGCGTTCGTCGCGCTGCGCGGCGACGCATATCGCGCCGAGCATCCGCGCGCGGCCTGGCCGTGGCTGTACCGCGCACGCTCGCTGCTCGCGGCCGGGGTGCCGCTCGCCGGCGCCTCGGACGCACCCGTCGCGCCGCCCGATCCGTGGCGCGCGATGGCACGGCACGCACGCGGCGCACGCCGTCCGGCGTCGTGCTCGGCCCGGGCGAGCGCCTGTCCGCGGCGGCGGCGCTCGGACTCTTCACGGGCGGTGCGGCCTTCGCGCTGCGCGACGACGCGCGCGGGCGCCTCGCCGTCGGCGGGCCGGCCGACCTCGTCGTCGTCGCGCCCGATCCGCTGCGGGCGCCGCCCGACGAGGTGGCGGAGACGCGCGTGCGGCTCACGGTCGTCGGCGGGAAGGTCGCATGGGCGACGTGAGGCCGTTCGCCACCCTGGTCTACGAGAAGCGCGGCGCCGTCGCCGTCGTGACGCTCGATCGTCCCGAGTGCCTCAACGCCTACGGCGTGGCGATGCGCGACGACCTCTTCGCGGTGCTGGGCGCGATCGACGACGATCCCGAGGTGCGGGCGATGGTGCTGCGCGGCAACGGGCCGGCGTTCTCCACCGGCGGCGACCTGCGCGAGTTCGGCGCGGCGCCGTCGCCCGTGATCGCCCGCCGCGTGCGCTTCCAGCGCGACGTCTGGGGACGCCTCCTCGGGCTGCGTGCGGCGACGGTCGCGGCGGTGCACGGCTGGACCGTCGGCGGCGGGCTCGAGATGGCGCTCCTGTGCGACCTCTGTGTCGCGGCGTCGGACACCCGGCTCGGCCTGCCCGAGACCGGGGTGGGGATGATCCCGGGCGTGGCCGGGACGCAGACGCTGCCCAGGCGCGTCGGCGTCGGCCGCGCCCTCGCCATGACGCTGTGCCCCGGTTGGACGCCGGCACGCGACGCGTTGCGGCTCGGTCTCGTGAATCGCGTCGTGCCGCGGGCACGCCTCGACACGGCGGCGCTGGCCCTGGCACGCCGGCTGGCGGCGCTCGACCCCGCGTTGGTGGCGGCCGTGCGACGCTGCGTGCGCGCCGCCCACGACCTGCCGCTCGCCGACGGCGTCGCGCTTGAGCGCCGGATCGCGGCCGGGCTAAGAACGCCGCGATGAACACCGTGAGCTTCCTCGCGATTCCGGCGGGGATCGTGCCGGAGCAGGAAGCGGTCGTCTTCGAGGAGCAGCGCCTCAGCTACGACGCCGCCATGGCGCGTGTCCGCCGCCTCGCGGGTGCGCTCGAGCGGCTGGGCGTCGGCCGCGGCACCCGTGTCGCGGCGTTGCACACGAACTCGCACCGCTACGTCGAGGCCTACTACGCCACCGCCATGCTGGGCGGCGTCTTCATCCCGGTGAACTACCGCGCGAAGGAGCACGAGCTCGAGCACATGCTGCGCGCGGGCGAGGCGAGCGTGCTCTTCGTCGGCGACCGCTATCGCGAGGCGGTCGATCGCCTGCGGCCGGGGCTGCCGGCCCTGACCACGCTGATCGGCTTCGAGAGCCCGCAGGACGGCGTCGGCGCGTACGAGGAGCTGCTCGCCGGGGCGGCCGAGCGCGAGGTCGAGGAGGACGTCGACGACGAGGACGTCACGATCCTCATGTTCACGAGCGGCACGACGTCGTTGCCGAAGGGCGTCATGCTGCGCTTCGGCGACTTCTCGGCCTACGTCACCGCCAACGTCGAGCTCGCCGACGGCACGCCGCGTGGGGCGGCGCTCTTGTGCGCGCCGCTCTACCACATCGCCGGCGCGACCAACATGATGACCACGTTGTGGACGGGCCGCCGCCTGGTCGTCATGCCGCAGTTCGAGGCGGGGCGATGGCTCGAGCTGGTCGAGCGCGAGCGCATCACGCACGCGTTCGTCGTGCCGACGATGATGAAGCACCTCCTCGACCACCCCGATTTCGCACGGCGCGACCTCTCGAGCCTCGAGGTGCTGTCGTACGGCGGCGCCCCGATGCCGTTCCCGGTGATCCGCCGCGCCGTCGAGCAGTTTCCGACCGGGGTCGGCTTCGTGAACGCGTTCGGCCAGACCGAAACCACGTCGACGCTCACGATCCTCGGCCCCGACGACCACCGGCTCGACGGCAGCGCGGAGGAGCAGGAGCGCAACCTGCGCCGCCTGCGCTCCATCGGCAAACCGTTGCCCGACGTCGAGGTGCGGATCGTCGGCGATGCCGGCGAGGAGCTGCCGCAGGGCGAGGTCGGCGAGATCCACGTCCGCACCGGCCGCGCGATGAAGGGCTACGCCGGCGGCGAGTCGCCGTTCACCGACGACGGCTGGCTGCCGACGCGCGACATGGGCTGGATGGACGCGGACGGCTACCTGTACGTCGCCGGCCGCAAGGACGACATGATCATCCGCGGCGGCGAGAACATCGCGCCGGCCGAGGTGGAGGCGGTCGTCGGCTCGCATCCCGCGGTCGAGGAGGTCGCGGTGCTGGGGGCGCCGGACGTCGAGTGGGGGCAGCGGGTCGCGGCGTTCGTGGTGCTGCGGCCCGGTGCGGCCTGCAGCGCCGACGAGCTGGGTGAGTGGTGCCGGCAGCGGCTCTCGACTTTCAAGAAGCCCGAGGTCGTGCGCTTCGTGCCCGAGCTGCCGAAGAACCCGATGGGCAAGATCCTGCGCCGCGATCTGCGCCAGCAGCTCGAGGGCTGATGCCGCGGGCGCGCGGGCCGGCCGTGCGCGTCGGCGTCGCGGGCGGCGTGGCGCGCATCACCCTGCCGGCCGACGGTGGGATCTTCGCCGCGCCGGACGCGTTGGTCGATGCCTGGGAGGCGCTCGGTGACGACGCGCGCATCCGGGTGCTGGTCCTGGACGGGGCGGTCGGGGCATTCGCGGCGCCGCGCTCGGACGCGCCGACGTCGCCCGCGGTGCAGGCGGTGGCGACGACGGGCCTGCCGGTGCTCGCATGCCTCGACGGCGACGTCTCGGGACTCGGCCTCGCGCTGGCGCTGGCGTGCGATCTGCGGCTCGCCACGCCGCCGACGCGGCTCGGGCTCGCCGAGATCGCCGGCGGGCGTTTGCCGGGCGGTGGCGTCACGCAGCGGCTACCGCGTCTGGTGGGGCCTGCGCGTGCGCTCGAGATGATCCTGCTCGGACGGTCGCTCCCGGCGCGGACGGCGCTCGCCTGGGGCCTCGTGCACCGCGTGGTGCCCCGGGTGCGGCTGCGCGCCGCCGCCACCGCGCTGGCGCGCGAGCTCGCGGCACGTGGGCCGCTCGCGATGCGCTACGGCAAGGAGGCCGTGCTGCGGGCGCTCGACCTGCCGCTCGCGGACGGCATCGCCCTCGAGCACGATCTCTACGTCCTGCTGCAGACGACCGCCGACCGCCGCGAGGGCGTGCGCGCGTTCCTGGCCAGACGGCCACCGCGCTTTCGCGGCCGGTGACCCCGCGCTGCCGGCCGGCGCGCGCCCCCGCTCGCCGTCGTCGGCCTCGTGCACGGCGCGGCGAGGCGCAACCGCAACCGCAACGGGGCCGCGGGCGTCCTGCCCGCGGCCCCTGGTGTGTCGGTGGGCGTCGTCTCGTCAGTCGCTCGCGAGGAGGTCGCCCGGATGGCAGTGGTGCGGCGAAAAGAAGAAGCTGCCGGGCACGCAGCGCCACATGCTGGGGTTCGTGTAGCTCGGCGCGATGCGCACGTTCGACGCCTGCTCGTAGGCGTAGCCGGCCGCGAGCAGGCCGGCTTCGCCGAAGGCGCCGGCGACGAAGGTGACGCCGATCGGGTTGCGGCCCGCGCCGGCCGTGCCATAGCCGGCGGGGACCGTGAGCAGCGGGTAGCCGGCGCGGTCCGCGATGCCGACCAGCGCGTGGTTGTTGGGGACCACGATGACGTCGGCGCCGGCGAGGATGCCGTCGATCACCGCCTTCGCCGAGGCCAGCCCTGCGATCCTGTCGGCCTGGTAGGCCGTGAACGTCGCCCCATCGGCGAGGTCGATCGCGGCGGCCTCGAGCAGCTCGCGCTGCTGGTACTTGAGCCCCTCGCCCGGGTTCGCCACGTTGTACGCGATGACCTCCGTGAGCGACTTGGCGCCGCCCTTGGGAATCTTCACGCTCGCGAGGTAGGTATCGAGGTCACGCTTGAACTCGCGCGTCACGATCGAGGGCGGGTTCGGGCTCGGCGTGGGGACGGTCACCGTGACGATGGTCGCGCCGAGTCCCTGCAGAGTGCTCACCACGGTCGGATACGGCGCGGTCGTCGACGAGATCACCGCGACGCGCTTGCCGGCGAGCGCCGTCGTCGAGAGGGCCGCGAGGTAGTCGGACGGCACGGGGGCGTTCCACGTCGCCGAATCGGCAGCGTCGTAGCCCGCGATCACCGAGAGGGCGAGGGCCGCGTCGTACACCGTCCGTGTGAGCGGCCCGGGGG
This sequence comes from bacterium, assembly GCA_026129405.1. Classification (NCBI taxonomy): domain Bacteria; species bacterium. The sequence continues at coordinate 23,335 of JAHCID010000007.1, read as the reverse complement.
AGTCCTGCGTCTTCGCCGCCGGCAGCACGCCCGTGCGGCTGACGAGGCCGACGGTCGGCTTCAGCCCGACCACGCCGGCGACGCCGGCGGGCGCGATGATCTGGGCCGAGTCGGTGGAGGTCTCGAGGCCGATCGTCAGGGCTGCGAGCCCGGCAGCCGTCGCCGCCGCCGAGCCCGCGGACGAGCCGGCGGGCGTCTTGTCCGTGTCCGACGGCAGCATCACCTGCCCGCCGAGCGACGAGTACCCTTCCGGCATGTTCACGTCGAAGATTCCGTGCAGCTCGGTGACGTTCGTCTTGCCGAGCACGATCGCGCCCGCCGCCTCGAGCTTCGCGACCAGGGTGGCGCTCTTCTTCGGGGTCACGCCCTGCAGCGCGATCGAGCCGCCCGTCGTCGGCATGCCGTCGGCATCGATCACGTCCGCGAGCAGGACCGGGATGCCGTGCAGCGGCCCCTTCAACAGGCCCCGCTTGCGCTGGGTGTCGAGCTTGGACGCCTCCGACAGCGCCGCCGACGGCTTCACCATGCGCACCGCCTGGATCGCGGGGCCCTCGGCGTTCGTCATCGCGATGCGCGCGAGATACGCCTTGGTGAGGTCGTAGGACGTGAGCAGGCCTGCCGCCATCCGCGCCTGGAGCTGGGCCACGGTCGCGTTCTCGAGCACGATGCCGAGGTCCTTCGCGTTCTTCGCCGGCTTGTCGAGGTCGTTGTAGCTCGGGTTGCAGTCGCCACGCTTGTAGTAGGGCGGCCGCGGATCCGTGTTCGCGCAGCGGTACATGCTCGGGTTCAACTCCGACGCCGGCTGGCGCAGCTTCGTGTACTGCTCGATCACGTAGGCGACGCCGATCAGGTTGTACTCGCTCAGCTGGTTGCCGTGGATCGAGACGCCCTGGGCGCGGCGGTGCGTCGCCGTGTAGCCCATCGGGATCGTGATCTGCGGCGTGCCCGCGGTGGCGCCGCTCGGCACCGAGCCGAGGATGGCGAGGAAGTCGTCGCTCGGGTCGTCGCTGTCGTTCGCCATCATGCGATCGATGGCACGCCACTGGGCCGCACGGCGGATGGGCATCGCCGCGCGGTAGGCGAGGTCGTTGGCGCCGCTCGGCGTGACGTCGGCCGCGAGCGCGTTCAGGTGCGAGTTGTTGCCGAACTTGAGGGCCTCGTGCTCGTTGGCGAGGTTGTCGGCGACCTCCTCCGCGAGGCTCTTGATCGGCGCCAGCGGCCCGAGGTTCTCGTAGTAGAGGTTGATCGCCTGGTGCTGCTGGAAGCCGCCCGGCAGGGCAGGCACGTCGCCGACCGCGATCTGCGGGCGCTCGACCATGATCGCACCCGCGGCGACGAGGGCGTCGAACGCGAGCTTCGCCGGCGAGCCTTCGTCGAAGCTGCCATTGTAGCCGATGCGCTTGCCGCGCACGAAGTTGATGTCGAGCGCCTGCATGTAGTTCGGGACGACGTCGGGGGCCTGGGTTATCGATTCGCGCCAGTTCGGTCCGTAGACGCGCTCATAGCCGGCCTCGTTCTTGGGGTCGCGTCCGGACATCGAGTAGAGGTGCATCGCGGCGTTGGCGACGGTGCGGTCCATCGGACCGGCGGTGTCCTGCGAGGTCGAGATCGGGCCGATGCCGTAGCCGGGCACGAGGCCCACCGTCGGTCGGATGCCGACGAGGCTCTGCGCGGTCGACGGGCTGATGATCGAGCCCGACGTCTCGGTGCCGACGGTCAGCATCGAGAGCGCGGCGGCGCCGGCGGCGCCCGAGCCCGACGACGAGCCGCTCGGATTCTGGTCGGCGTCGAGCGCGTGGACGACCTGGCCGGTCAGGTTCGAGAAGCCGGACGGCTGGTTGCCGAAGCTGTTCGCGTACTCGGAGAGGCCGAGCTTGCCGAGGATGACGACGCCGCTGGCGCGCAGCTTCTTCACCACGCCGGCGTCGTCCTCGGGGAACGAGTTGCGCAGCGAGTAGTTGCCGTTCGACGTGTACATCCCCTTCACGTCGATCAGATCCTTCAGGAGGCACGGCAGCCCGTGGGCCGGGCCCCGGACGATGCCACGCTTGCGCTCGGCGTCCATCTGCGCCGCTTCCTTCAGCGCGTCGTTGTTGAGCTGCGTCACGGCGTTGAGGCCCGGGCCGCGCTTGTTGAGCGCTTCGATGCGGGCGATGTACGCCTTCGTCAGCTTGACGGAGGTGAGCTTGCCCTCCTCCATCATCTTGATCGCCGTCGGTCCGTCGAGCCGCTCGAGGTCGAGCGCGGCGGCGAACGCCTGGTGCGCTCCGAGCAGCCCGGCCGCCAGCGCCAACCCGCGCACGACGGCTCCGCGTTTCGTTCTCGTGGACGCTGCGCGATCCGCGATCGCGCGCGCAGCCTCACTCCCGTGACCCATCGCCGCCATGTGCAGCCTCCTGTGCAATGATGCGTTGAGGTCGACGGCGACTGTGGAACGTTCGGCGGGCAGGGCCCTCCCTCGTTCGCGCAGCGTCGACGCGCCGACGGAGCAAGTCACATGCCGCTGCGGATCGCGTCAGGCGCAGCGGAATTCGCCGTCGTCGAACGCGCTGCTCGCAGCGCGTTCACGACGTTGCCTGCAAAGGCAGCGCTGGGGGATTCGTCGGGCGGGGCCGCTCGTGGCGGGGGACCGGCTCGCGCGCAGTTGCTCCCGTCTCGGGGATCCGGCTATATCGCCCGCGGCCGAGGGCCATGGCAGTCAAGGTCATTGCGGGACGTGCGCACGGCCGGCGACTCCGGGTTCCCGGTGGCGGCGGAACGAGACCGACGTCGGGCCTGGTTCGCGGCGCGCTCTTCAACATGCTCGCACACCGTGGATGGCTCGACGACGCCCGCATCCTCGACTGCTTCGCCGGCAGCGGGGCGCTCGGTATCGAGGCGTTGTCGCGCGGGGCGCGGAGCGCGATCTTCGTCGAAAGCGTGCCCGCCGCGGCTCGCGTGCTGCGCAGCAACGTCGTCGCCAGCGGTCTCGCGGAGCGCTCGCGGGTGATGACCATGCCCATGACACGTGCCGTTCGGGCGCTCGGGCGCGAGGGCGTCGTCGTCGACGGGGTGCTCGCCGACCCGCCCTACGGGGAGCACCTCGTCCAGCAGCTTCTCGACGAGATCGAGCGAGCCGGGGTGCTCGCGGAGGACGGATGGATCGCGGTGGAGCACGCGGCGGACGAACCGCCGGTTCCCGGGCCCGGGCTCGCACTCGTGGCGTCGCGACGTCACGGCCGGACGACGCTCAGTCTGCTGGCGCGCGCGACCGAGGACGCATGACGCGCGTCGCCGTCTATCCCGGGTCGTTCGATCCGATCACCAACGGCCACGTCGACATCGTGCGCCGCAGCCTGGCGGTGTTCGATCAGGTGATCGTCGCCGTCGCCTACAATCCCCACAAGGATCTGGCCTGGTTCACGCCCGAGGAACGGATCGCCATGATCCGCGACACCCTCGTCGCGGAAGGCGATCGCGTCCAGGCCGACGCGTTCACCGGGCTGCTCGTCGACTACGCCGTCGCGCGCGGCGCGGCCGCCATCGTGCGTGGGCTGCGTGCCGTCGCCGACTTCGAGTACGAATTCCAGATGACGATGATGAACCGCCACCTGCAGCCGAAGGTCGAGACGATCTTCATGATGGCCGGCGAGTCGCACTTCTACACCAGCTCGCGGCTGGTGAAGGAGGTCGCCAGTCTCGGCGGCGACGTGAAGGGCCTGCTGCCCGATGCCGTCCTGCCGCGGTTGAACGCTCGGGCGCGCGACCGCCGTCCGTAGCCGTCGCCCTCACCGCACGGGTTCGCACATCCGCGCCATCGCCCGCGCCCCGGCATGGCCGCGCCGGCGCCGAAGGCCGCGCGGCGGGCGCATCGGCGAGGCGCTCGCGTGCCTCACCTCAGCGACGCCCGCACCCCGCGATCGCCCCCAGGCGATCGCGGGGCAGGGCGCGAAAACAAAAAAGGCGACGGCTCTTCGCCCTCGCCTCTCTTGTGAGACCGGATCGATGGAAGTCGATCCGCGTTACTTGTGGAAACGCGTCCCGGACGTCGCCTTGTCGGCGGCCGCCTCGGCGCGCGCTGCCGCAGCCTCGACCCGCCCAGCGGCGGCCTCGACCCGACGCGCAGCGTCCTCGGCTCGTGTGGCCGCAGCCTCCGCGCGCTGCGCTGCCTTCTCCGCGTTCTTCTTGTAGCTACAGCCCGTGGAGAGCGAACCGGCCAGGATGACGGCGGTGATGCCAGCCAGTGCCCGTACCTTCATGTTCGGTGACCTCTTCCTGACGTTGCTGGCCGAAGCGGCCTACTTGTACATCCGCTTCGACATCAAGCGCTCGACCTTCTCGGCAGCCGCCTCGGCGCGGGCCGCTGCGGACTCGACCCGACCCGCGGCCGCCTCGGCCCGACGGGCAGCGTCCTCGGCACGCGTCGCCGCGGCCTCCGCACGCTCCATCTCCTTCTTCGCCGAGCAACCAACCGACATGGTGCTGAGCGCGACCATGGCTGCCAGTGCCAAAGCCCGAGTCTTCATACCCGCTCACCTCCTCTGGATGGCGATCAGACCCCACGCTCCCGCGGGGTCTTTCACTGCAAGTTTCCCGCGTTGTGTCATAAACCCGTGCCTCTCGCAACCAATGTCGGAAAGCTAGATGCGATCCGTGTCACCGCGAACACGCCTGCGTTCATGCCGTGTGCACGACCGTGTGCACGACCTCGATGCGCACCATGGAAGCGGCTCTTTTCGCGCGGTGTCGTGCGCTCTTGTGCCTGGAAATATGAAGCGCTTTCGCGCTTTCCGGCGTCCCGCCCGGCGTCGACGGCGGGAAAGCGATCGCGTTGACGGGGCTGCGAAAATTGGCGTAGTATGGCAGGCCGTCAGATGGTTTCGGAGGCGACTTCATGATCGTGATGTTCAAGGTAGGGGAGAAGGTCGTCTACCCGGCGCATGGCGTCGGGGTGATCGAAGGTATCCAAACTCGCGTGGTGTCCGGGTCGGAGCGCAAGTTCTACATGCTCCGCATCCTCGACAGCGACATGACGATCATGATCCCGACCGAGAACGTGAATGCGGTAGGGCTTCGTCGCATCATCGGGAAGGACATGGTCGCCAAGGTCTATCGAATCCTGCGCGACAAGAAGGTCGAGATCGATCAGCAGACCTGGAATCGCCGGTATCGGGAGTACACCGAGAAGATCAAGACCGGCAGCGTCCTCGAGATCGCCAAGGTCCTGCGTGATCTGTTCGTGTTGAAGGGTGACAAGGAGCTGTCGTTCGGCGAGCGGAAGATGCTCGATACCGCACGCAACCTGTTGGTGAAGGAGCTCGCGATCGCCAAGTCCTTCAGCGAGGACAAGATCATGGAGGAGCTGAAGACGATCTTCGCAAACTGATCGTGTATCCGAATTCGTTTCACCTCCCGCGTGCCTAGCGGAGGCGAGGGGCCGGGGCGGTTTCCGCTCCCGGCCCTTTGTGCGTCTGGCGCGGGAGGCCCTCGTTGAGGCTGCCGCTGCGGAAGCCCTGGAGGTCGAGCCCGACCGCCGTGAACCCGAGGCCGCGCAGCGCGTCGACGATGGCGGCGCGATGCGCGAGCACGACGGACATGTCGTCCGGCAGCACCTCGATGCGGGCGGCCCCGTCGTGCCAGCGGACGCGCAACTCGCGCAGGCCAAGATCGCGCAGGACGCGCTCGGCGCGGCCGATCTGCCCGAGCCGCTCGAGCGTTATACGGGTGCCGTAGGGGAACCGGGACGAGAGGCACGGGCTGGCCGGTCGGTCCCACGTCGGCAGACCCAGCGCGCGGCTCGCGGTGCGGACGTCGGCCTTGTCGAGTCCCGCTTCGATCAGCGGATGCCGGATGCCATGGGCGCTCGCGGCGTCGAGACCGGGGCGGTGATCGCCGAGGTCGTCCCGATTGGCGCCGTCGACGACGACCGCGATGCCGCGCCGATCGGCTTCGCCCCGGCAGAGAACGAACAGGTTGTCCTTACAGAAGTAGCAGCGGTCGACCGGGTTCTCGGCGTACCCGGGAACGGCCAGCTCGTCGGTCGGCACGACGAGGTGCTCGACGCCCAGCGCGGCTGCCAGCTGGCGGGCGGCGACGAGGTCGTGCTCGGGGGTCGCGGCGGAGACGGTCGTCAGGGCGAGGCAGCGCGGGCCGAGGACCTCGTGTGCGACCCGCAGGAGGAAGCTCGAGTCGACCCCGCCCGAGAACGCGACCAACGCCGAATCGACGCGCCCGAGGAGCGCGCGCAGTGTCGCGAGCCGCGTCTCGAGGTCGGCCGTCAGATGCCCTCCGCGCGAAACAGCCCCGTGGTGAGGTAGCGCTCGCCGGTGTCGCAGAAGACGGTCAGCACCTTGGCGGTCCCGCCGAGCTTGCGGGCGACGCGGACCGCCGCCGCGCAGTTGGCACCCGACGAGATGCCGACCAGGATGCCCTCGTAGCGTGCCAGCGCACGGGTGTAGTCGCTGGCCTCCGCATCGGAGACCGTGACGACTTCGTCGTAGATGGTCGGATCGAGGTTGTCGGGCACGAACCCGGCACCGATGCCCTGGATGTGGTGGTAGCCGGGCTCGCCGCCCGAGAGCACGGGCGACGCGGCGGGCTCGACGGCCGCGATCCAGACGTCTCGACGCCGCGCGCGGAGCACGGTCCCGACGCCCGTGATGGTGCCGCCGGTGCCGACGCCGGCGACGAAGGCGTCGAGGTCGGGCAGCTGTGCGACGATCTCGGGCCCGGTCGTGCGGCGATGCGCCTCGGGGTTCGCCGGGTTGCTGAACTGCTGCGGCATGTACCAGTCGTCGTGCTCGGCGAGCAGCTCTTCGGCGCGGCGGATGGCGCCGTGCATGCCGCGGGTGTCGGGCGTCAGCTCGAGGGTCGCGCCGTAGCCGAGCAGGAGCGAGCGGCGCTCTTCGCTCATGGTGTCCGGCATGGTGAGCACGAGCCGGTAGCCCTTCACCGCTGCGATGAGCGCCAGGCCGATGCCGGTGTTGCCGCTGGTGGGCTCGATGATGGTGCCGCCGGGGCGCAGCTGCCCGGTACGCTCCGCCGCCTCGACCATCGCGTGGCAGATGCGATCCTTGACGCTGCCGCCCGGATTCGCGCTCTCGAGCTTGGCCCAGAACTCGGCGCGCAGACCTTCGAGCTGCGGGAGGCGGTTCAGCTTCACGATGGGCGTCTGCCCGATGAAGTCGAGCGCGGTGTGCGCCACCTGCGACGGAAGGGGCATGGCGTTGCGGGAAGCCTCGCGTATCGAAGATACACAGCGCGTGCGCGCAGGGTCAATTCACGCCGTCGTGGTTCTCTTCCCGGGTGCGCTCGGTGATCTGTTGCTCGCGTTGCCGGCGCTGCGCGCCCTGCGGCGGCGGCACGCCGGTGCGCTGCTCACGCTGATCGTGTCCGAGCCGTTGCGCGCGTTGGCACATGTCACCGGCATTGCCGACCGCGTCGCCAGCCTCGACGGTGCCGACGCGGCGGGGCTGTTCGGGGGAGCGCGCGCGCCCTCCTGGTTGGCGGGCGCGCCCGTCGTCCACAGCTGGCTCGGCGCGCGCGATCCCGCCATGCGCGCGCGCGTCGCGGCCGCGGCGACGCAGGTGGCGTGGCACGCGGTGGAGCGCGGCGAGGCCGCCGAGCACGCCGCCGTCGCCTATGCGCGCGCCGTCGGGGCTCCGGTGGCGCGCACGGCATTGCGGGCACGGGCGCGGCTCGTACCGCCGCGCTCGGAGCGGGCGGACGCGGCGTGGGCGGCGACGACGTCGCCCGTGCTCGCCGTGCATCGCGGCGCGGGCGCGGCGGCGAAGCGCTGGCGGGACGACGGCTTCGCCGCGGTCGCGCAGGCGTGGCAGGCCGCGGGCGGTAGCGTTCTCGACGTGCGCGGGCCGGCGGAGATGCAGCTTGCGCCGCTCGCCGGCGCGACGCCGATCGTCGACTGGACGCTGCCGGATCTGGCCGCGTTGCTCGCGAGTGGTGTCGTCTGGCTCGGGCACGATACGGGCCCCAGCCACCTCGCGTCGGCGGCGGGCGCGTGCGGTCTCGTGCTCTTCGGCCCGACGATGCCGCGCCGCTGGCGTCCCCTCGGCGCGCTCGACGTGGTGGCGCCGGTCGCGCCGGGCACGCTCGCCGACGTTCCCGCGTCGCGCGTGATGCGCCGACTGCGCGCGCTTGCGCGCCGCCATCCTTGACAGCGCGGGACCCCGAGGTTAGCGTCCGCCAGAACGCAGTTTCGCGTCATCGTCCGCGAGAAGCCGCGACCTGTTCGAGAATCCAAGCGTGTACCGGACGTCCAACGTCGAGAACCGTGAAGCCGACTGCATCGGAGACGCCCGGTGTCGATGATCATCGTGACCTTCGTCCTGGCGGCGCTCGTCGCCGCGCATGCGAGGCGTCCGATCGTCGATCGCGTGTCTGCGCGCGCGCCGCGTCCTGCGCGGCGTGCCCCCGTTCGCTGACGGTGGCCCGGGCGCGACGCGCGGGCGGGCTGGGTGGTCGCCCCTCGCGGAGCGTTGCGCGTTAGGGGGATCGTCATGGCCGACGAACGAGACGAGTCGCGTGGCTTCAAGGTGACCGACCGGCGCCGCTTCTCCGAGAGCGGCGAGGAGCGCACGGAAGCCCCGCCCGAGCCGCCCCCGTCGCCGGCCGCAGCTGAGGCCCCCGACGCGCCGCCGCCGGACCTCGGCGGGCCGGGCGACCCGGAGGCCGACGAGCCGCTCACCTTCTCGACCTTCGTCCTCTCGCTGAGCACGCAGGCGCTCTGTCATCTGGGCGAGATGGCGAGTCCGTTCACGGGCAGGATCGAGCGGGACCTCGTGGCCGGCAAGCAGGTGATCGACATCCTCGGCATCCTCGCCGAGAAGACCCGCAACAATCTGGACGCCACCGAGCAGAGCCTGCTCGATGCGGTCCTGTACGATTTGAGGATGCGTTACGTCGCGTTGGTGCGCGGCGCCGCCAAGGAGGGGGCATGAGCAGTGGGACCAGCCGACGGGCGCTCGTCGCGACCGCGTTGATCGGTTTCGTGGTCGGAATTGGCGTGAGCCTGCGGCTCGATCTGTTCCCGCGCAGCGAGGCGATCAGCCTCTTCGGCGGCGGCGAGGCGAGCGAGCCGGCTCCGCCGCCGCCGCCGGTGACGCTACCCGACTTCGCGGACCTGGCGGCGGCGATCTCGCCGTCGGTGGTGAACGTCTCCACGACCCAGGAGGTGCGGGGGCGTCCGCAGCCCTTCGGCGGGCCCGGAGGTCCGGGTGGCCCGGGCGCGCCGGGAGGTCCCGGCGGCGAGGACGATCCGTTCCAGGAGTTCTTCGGCCCATTCGAGCGCTTCTTCGGCCAGCCGCGACGGCCGTTCAAGGCGCGCAGCCTGGGCTCCGGCTTCGTCATCGACGGCTCCGGCTACATCATCACGAACAACCACGTGGTCGAGAACGCCGACGAGATCATGGTGCGGACGTCGACCGGCAAGGAGCTGAAGGCGAAGGTCGTCGGCCGCGACCCCAAGACGGACATCGCGCTGCTCCGGGTCGAGTCGAACGGCACGCAGCTCGTGCCCGTGCGCATCGGCGACTCGAAGAAGCTGCGGGTCGGCGAGTGGGTGCTCGCCATCGGCAACCCGTTCGGTCTCGAGAACACGGTGACGTCGGGCATCGTCAGCGCGCTCGGCCGGCACATCAACCAGGGTCCCTACGACGATTTCATCCAGACCGACGCCGCCATCAACCCGGGCAACTCCGGCGGGCCGCTCGTCAACACGAAGGGGGAGGTCGTCGGCATCAACACGGCGATCTTCAGCCGCGGCGGCGGCAACATCGGCATCGGCTTCGCCATCCCGATCGATCTCGCGAGCGAGATCATCCCGCAGCTGAAGGAGAAGGGCCGCGTCACGCGCGGCTGGCTCGGTGTCATGATTCAGAAGGTGACGCCGGACATCGCCGAGTCGCTCGGCCTCGAGGAGCCGCGCGGCGCCCTCGTCGCCGACGTCGTGAAGGACGGACCGGCCGAGGCGGCCGGCATCAAGGTCGGGGACGTCATCGTCGACTTCGACGGCAAGAAGGTGAGCGACTCGGCCGAGCTGCCGCTCCTCGTCGCCCGCACCGGCATCGGCAAGGCGGTCACCGTGAAGGTGATCCGCGACAAGAAGGTCGAAAGCGTGTCGGTCACGATCGCCGAGCTGAAGGAGGAGGACGAGGCCGCCGCCGGTGGACCTGGCTCCGCCGACGACCTCGGGCTCGCGCTCCAGACGCTCACGCCCGATCTCGCCGAGAACCTCGGCCTCGACCGCAACATGAAGGGGGTGGTCGTGACGCAGGTCGAGCCTTCCGGTCCCGCCGCCGAGGCGGGCCTGCGGCGCGGTGACGTCATCCTCGAGGTGAACCGCACGGTCGTGAAGGACGTCAGCACGTTCCAGAAGCTCGTCGGCGACGCGGGCAAGGGAAAGAGCCTCCTCTTCCTCGTCCGCCGCGGCGACAACACGATCTTCCTCGCGGTGAAGCCCGGCGGCACCGGGTGATCGTCCTCGGCATCGAGAGCTCGTGCGACGACACGGCGGCGGCCGTCCTGCGGGACGGCCGCCTCGCCGCCTCGGTGGTCTCGTCGCAGGACGCCGTGCACGGGCCGTACGGAGGCGTCGTCCCCGAGCTGGCGTCCCGGCATCACGTCCGCAACGTTCTCGCCGTGATCCACACGGCGCTCGAGCGCGCCGAGGCGACGCTCGCCGACGTCGACGGCATCGCCGTCACGCGCGGGCCGGGCCTGATCGGCTCGCTGCTCGTCGGCCTGTCGGTGGCGAAGGGCCTCGCCATGGGCCGCCGCCTGCCGATGGTGGGCGTGCATCACCTCGAGGGGCATCTCCTCGCCCCCAACCTCGATCGACCGCTCGACGAGCCGGTCGCGTTCCCGTTCCTCGCGCTCATCGTCTCCGGCGGACACTCGGGGCTCTATCTGGCGCGCGCCCGCGGCGACTACGCCTGTCTCGGGCGCACGCGCGACGACGCCGTCGGCGAGGCCTTCGACAAGGTCGCGAAGACGCTCGGCCTCGGCTATCCGGGCGGACCCGCGATCCAGAAGATCGCCGCCGGCGGCAATCCCCGGGCGCTGCGCTTTCCCCGCGCGCGCGTGAAGCGCAGCCGCTTCGACCTGAGCTTCAGCGGCTTCAAGACCGCCGTCTGGCAGCACGTGCGCGCGAACCCGCCCGCCGCCGGCGACATCCCCGACCTCGCCGCCAGCGTGCAGGAGGCGCTCGTCGACATGCTCGTCGAGACCACGGCAGAGGCGTTGGACGCGACCGGCGTCGAGCGGCTCGTCGTCTCGGGCGGCGTCTCCGCCAACGCCCGGCTGCGCGAGCGCATGCACGCGATGGGAGCCGAGCGCGGCGTCGAGGTGATCGTCGCGCGGCCAGCGCTGTGCACCGACAACGCGGCGATGATCGCGCTGGCGGGCTGGCCGCGGCTCGCCGCGGGCGAGAGCGACGGCATGGACGTCGAGGCCGACGCAGCGCTGCCGTTCGGCGCGCCCTGGACGGGGTGATGGGGCTGCGGCGCGAGGCCCGCGAGACGCTCGCGCAGCACGGTCTCCGCCCGCAGCGCCGCTTCGGGCAGAACTTCCTCTGCGACGCGGGAGTGGTGCGGCGGATCGTCGCGTGCGCGGGCGTCGGCCGGGAGTCGGTCGTGCTCGAGATCGGCCCCGGCCTCGGGGCTCTCACCGACACGCTCGCCGCCGAGGTGGGCCGGCTCTACCTCGTCGAGGTGGACCGTGGTCTCGCCGAGCGGCTCGCCGAGCGGCATCGGGACAACCCGCGCGTGCGCCTCGTCGAAGGCGACGTCCTGGCGCTGCCGCTCGAGACGCTGGTGGCGGAGCCCGAGGTCACGGTCGTCGCCAACCTGCCGTACAACATCGCGACGCCGATCCTCTTCCGCCTGCTGGCGCTGCGGCACCGCTTCCCGCGTGCAGTGCTGATGCTCCAGCGCGAGGTGGCCCAGCGCCTCGCGAGCCGGCCGGGCTCGAAGGACTGGGGTGTCCTCAGCGTCCTCGTGCAGACCTGGGCCGAGGTCGCGATCGCGTTCGGCGTCTCGCGGCGCAGCTTCGTGCCGCAGCCGAAGGTCGAGTCGGCGGTCGTCGACGTGCGCTGGCGTGCGGCGCCGCGCGCAGACGTCGGCGATCCCGAGCGCTACCGCGCCCTCGTGCGCGCGGCGTTCGGCCAGCGTCGCAAGACGTTGCGCAACGCACTCGGCGCGCTCGCCGTGGCGCGCGGCTTCGACGCCGCGGCGCTGACCGCGGCGTTCGCGTCGGCGGGCGTCGACCCGGGCCGCCGGGCCGAGTCGCTCGACCTCGCCGACTTCGCGCGTCTGGCGCGCGCGCTCGGAGGCTGACGCCGTGCCCGAGCTTCCCGAGGTCGAGACGGTCGTGCGCGGCCTGGCCCCCGCCGTCATGGGTCGGCGCATCACCGCCGTGACGGTGCGTGACGGTCGCCTGCGGGTGCCGGTGGCGACCGATCTCCCGGCGCGCCTCGCGGGGCGCCGCATCACCGACCTCGGCCGGCACGGCAAGTTCATCCTGGCGCCGCTCGACGACGCCGCCGTGTGGCTGGTCCACCTCGGCATGACCGGACGGCTGACCATCGGCCCCGCACGCGACGCCTATGCCGCGCACGATCACGTCGTCGTCGACCTCGAGGGCGGGGGCCGGCTGATCTACAACGACGCGCGTCGCTTCGGCCGCATCGACGTCGTCGCCGCGGCGGACGTCGCGCGCGAGACGGTTCCGGGCGTCGACGCGCTGGCACCCGGCTACACGCCGGAGCTGATCTTCGCGCTCTCGCGGCGGCGGCGGACGTCGGTGAAGGCGCTGCTGATGGACCAGCGGCAGATCGCGGGGCTGGGCAACATCTACGTCAGCGAGATCCTCTTCCGCGCCGGCATCCGGCCGGGTCGCGCCGCCGGACGGCTCTCGCGCGCGGACTGCGCGCGCATCGTCGCCGAGACCGGCGTCGTGCTCGGCGCCGCGATCGCGCGCGGCGGGTCGTCGATCTCCGACTTCCGCAACCAGGCCGGCGATCCCGGCTCGTACCAGGACGCGCATGCGGTCTACGACCGCGCCGGCGCGCCGTGCCTCGTGTGCGGCGCGCCGGTGCGGATGCGCGTCATCGCCGGGCGGTCGACGTTCTGGTGCGCCTGCTGCCAGCGCTGACGGGCGCTCAGGCCGGCTCGTCGCGGACGTCGAGCAGGTCGCGGAGGGCGTCGCCGAGCAGCTGGAAGAGGAGCACCGTCCCGGCGAGGGCGAGGCCCGGAAAGACGACGAGGTGCGGCGCCACGAGCAGGAACTGGCGTCCCTCGTCGAGCATGCCGCCCCAGGTCGGGTCGGGCGGCGGCGCGCCGAGCCCGAGAAACGACAGGCTGCCCTCCGCGATCACTGCGGCCGACAGCCCGAAGGCCGCCTGCACGAGCAGCGCCGGTGCGGCGAGGGGCAGCAGATGGTGCCCGACGATGCGCGTGGGCGTCGCGCCGAGGGCCCGGGCGGCACGGGTGAAGTCGCGCCGCGCGAGCCGCGCGACCTCGCCGCGGGCGAGCCGGGCGTAACCCGTCCAGCCGAGGACGCTGAGCGCGACCACGACGTTGCCGATGCCCGGGCCGAGGACGGCCGCGAGCGCGATCGCCAGCAGCAGCCCGGGGAACGCGAGGAAGACGTCGACGAGTCGCGAGACGACGACGTCGACCCAGCCGCCGGCGAAGCCGGCCAGCGCGCCGAGGAGCACGCCGAGCGCCAGCGAGATCGCCACCGAGACGACCGCCACCCCGAGCGCGACGCGGGCGCCGCCGAGGACGCGCGCCAGCACGTCGCGCCCGAGCGCGTCCTGGCCGAACGGGTGCGCGGCGCTCGGCGGCCGCAGCCGTGCGTCGAGGTCGGTGGTGCGCGGGTTCGGCGTGAGGAGCGGCGCCGCGACGGCGGCGAGCGCCAGCAGGAAGAGGCCGGTCAGGGCGGCGGCGACGCCGCGCCGACCCCGCCGCCGGCTACGCGGCATCGCGGAGCCTCGGGTCGAGGCGCGCGGCGAGGACGTCGGCGAGCGCGTTCACGAGGACGTAGCCCGCGGCGAGGACCAGCACGCAGCCCTGCACGAGCGGGTAGTCGCGCGTCGAGATCGCCTGCACCATGAGGCGCCCGAGTCCGGGCCACGCGAACACGGTCTCGGTGACGATGGCTCCGGCGAGGAGTGCGCCGCCCTGGAGGCTCGCGACCGTGACGACCGGCACGAGCGCGGTGCGCAGCGCGTGCACGACGAGGACCCGTCCCGGGCTGCACCCCTTCGCGCGTGCCGTGCGGACGTGGTCCTCGCGCAACGCGACGAGGAGGCTCGCGCGCGTGAGGCGCACGAGGACGCCCGCCATGCCGAGCGCGAGCGTCACCGCCGGCAGGACGAGGTGGGCGGGACCGCCCCGCCCCGACACCGGCAGCCAGCCGAGCCAGAACGAGAACACGAGGACGAGGAGGGGCCCGACCCAGAAGCTCGGCAGGCACGTCCCTGCCAGGCTCACGAGACGAGCGAGGCGATCGCCGGGCCCGTGCGGGCGCAGCCCGGCGAGCACGCCGAGAGGCAGGGCCAGCAGCAGCGCGGTGACGAACGCGGCGGCGGCCAGCTCGAGCGTGGCGGGCCAGCGCTCGGCGATGACCTGCGCCACCGGCGCGCGGTAGGTGATCGAGGTGCCGAGATCGCCGCGTGCGAGGTCGCCGAGGAAGGCCGCGAGCCGCTCGACGAGCGGGCGGTCGAGGCCCAGCTGTGCCCGCACCGCCGCCGAGTCGGCGGGCGCCGCCGATTCGCCGAGCATCATCTCGACCGGGTCGCCGGGCACGAGCGCGAGGAAGGCGAAGACGAGCAGCGAGATGCCGAGCAGCGTCGGCACGCACAGAAGGAGCCGGCGCAACATCAGTCGAGTCGGGCCCGCGCGAGCGCGTCGAGCGCGCCGCTCGCCGTCGGCGCGAAGCCGGTGAGGCGCGTCGAGCGCACGACGACGCGGTCCTCCCACCAGAGCGGCACGATCGGGAGGTCGTGCGCGGCGCGCCGCTGGACGCGCGCGTAGAGCCGCCGCCGTTCGGCGGGATCGGAGGCGTATCGGGCGCGCGCCAGCAGACGGTCCATCACCGGGCTCGCGAAGTGGCCGCGGTTGTAGCCGGCCGGCGGCACCATCGTCGAATGCAGCGTCAGGAAGTAGAGGTCCGGATCGCCGACGCCGACCCAGGCGAGCGCCGTGGTCTCGAAGCGGCCGGCGCGCACGTCGGCGAACAGCGTCGCCCACTCGTAGGTACGCACGTCGAGGGCGACGCCGACCGCGGCGAGCTGGGCCTGGATCGCTTCCGCAAGACGTCGTCGCAGCGGCACGCCGGACGTCTTGTAGACGAGACGCAGGCGCGGCGCCGGCCCGCCGCCGTCGGGATCGCGCAGCCCGGCGCGGTCGAGGAGGCGGCGCGCGCGGGCCGGGTCGTAGCGCGGCGCGGGCACCGGTGCATGGGCCCAGTGCTCGGGTGCCAGCATGCCGGTCGCGAGCCGACCGTGGCCGCCGAGCACGACCCGCAGCAGCGTCTCGCGGTCGAGGGCGTGGGCGAGCGCGCGCCGCACGCGACGATCGGCGAGGCGCGGATCGCCCTGGTTCAGCGCGAGGTAGCCGAAGCTGGTGCCGGTACGTTGCTCCACGGCGAGCCCGGGGCGGGCGGCGAGCCAGTCGAGGAGCTCGGGCTCGGGTACGTCCTGCGACAGGTCGAGCCCGCCGCGCGCCAGCTCGAGCACCCGGGTGATGGCGTCGGGAACGACCCGCAGGACGAGCGGGTCGAGGGCAGGGCGGGGGCCCGGCCAGCCGGGATTCGCGACCAGCACGATCTGCTCGCCCGTCCGTCGTTCCCGCACCCGATACGGTCCGGCCCCGACGGCGACCTCGCCCGCCTCGCGGGCTCGGGCCGCGGGCAGGATGCCGAGCCCGGTGGCGTCGAGGAAGGGCGGGAACGGCTCGCGCAGCCGCATCACCACCGTCTGCGGGTGGGGAGCCTCGACGGTCGCGAGGGCGGCCAGCGCCGCCCGTTTCGGCGAGCCGACGGCCGGGTCGAGGACCGCCTCGTAGGTCGCGCGTACGTCGTCGGCGGTGAGCGGCGTTCCGTCGGGAAAGCGGACGTCGTCCCGCAGCGTGAAGATCACGGTCGTCGGGTCGGGTTGCGTCCAGCGCGTCGCCAGGGCCGGCAGGCGATGCGCGCCGTCGTCGCCGCGAGTGAGACCGAGGTGGATCAGGTCGGCCACGCGGGCCGCGGTCGCATCGCTGCCGAAGCGCGGATCGAGGCTCTGCGGGTCGGCGTCGAGTGCCACCACGACGGGTCCGGACGGCGCGGCACCGGGCGCCGGCGCGCACGCCACGGCCGCGAGGAGCAGGGCGCAGAGCACCTGCGCGGAGATTTGTTTGACTCCTCTCGGAGCCCTTTGGTACCTTCGCATGTGGTGCGGTCGAGGTGCAGAGGAGGCTGGGAGACCATGATGCGGACACTCGTCGTCGCAGCCCTCCTCTGGCTCGTTCCGGTCGTCGCGCAGGCGGCGAACGCGAGCTTCCCGCGTCCCGCCAGCATGGAGCACCAGATCCGCTTCTGGCGCACCATCTTCGCGGACTACGGCAAGCGGCAGATCGTCGTCCACGACACCATCGATCTCGACCGCATCTACAGCGTCCTCGACTTCCGCGCCCTCGCGGCCGATCCGAGCATCGGTCCGATCCGCCTCGAGCGCATCGAGAAGGACGCCATCGAGCAGGAGCTGGCGCGGCTGCGGGCCCTGTTCGCGCGCTTCGCCGCCGGCGTCGATCCGGCCACCTTGCCCGCCGACGAGAAGCGCATCTACGACCTCTTCGCGCGCGATACCGATCCGCGCAAGTTCGAGGTGGCGGCGGGCGAGAAGCGGCTGCGAACCCAGCGCGGCATCCGCGAGAAGTTCGAGCACGGCTATCGCACCGCGCGGCGCTACTTCCCGGAGATGGAGCGTATCTTCCGCGACGAGGGGCTGCCGACCGACCTGACGCGGCTGCCGCTGATCGAGTCGTGCTTCAACCTCGAGGCGTACTCGAAGGTCGGCGCCGCCGGCATCTGGCAGTTCATGCCGAGCACCGGGAAGATCTTCGCCTTGCAGGTCGACAACGTCGTCGACGAGCGCCGAGATCCCATCCTCGCGACGCGCGCCGCGGCGCGCTTCCTGCGCGACTCGCATCAGCGCCTCGGCTCGTGGCCGCTCGCCATCACCGCCTACAACCACGGCCCCGGCGGTCTCGCCCGTGCCGTGCGCGAGACCGGCAGCCGCGACATCGGACACATCGTCCGCCACTACGACGGTCCGGCGTTCGGCTTCGCGTCGCGCAACTTCTACGCCGAGTTCCTCGCCGCGCTCGACGTCGACAAGCACCACGAGGCCTGGTTCGGCCAGGTCCCGCAGTGGCCGCTCGATCCCACCCGCGTGCGCGCGCTCGAGGCGCCGATCGGCTTCGAGGCCGCCGCGCGCGTCGCCCGCACCGATCGGAACACGCTGGCGGCGCTCAACCCGGCCCTGATGGACCCGATCCTCAGCGGCGCGCGCGCGATCCCCTCCGGGTATGCCCTGCGCATCCCGGCGGCGGGTGCGAGCGGCTTCGACGAGCGTTTCGCCGAGATCCAGGCCGAAACGCGCGTCACGCGCGTCGCCAGGCCGGCGGCACCGCCGCGCGGCGAGGGCAAGACGAAGAACGCGCGCGCCTTCGCCACCCACAAGGTGACGAAGGGCCAGACGCTGTCGGGCATCGCCCAGCGCTACGGCGTGAGCGTCACGGCGCTGAAGAGCGCCAATCGCATGGGTCGCTCGGCCTCGATCCGTCCCGGCCAGGTCCTGCGCATCCCCAGCAAGAGCTGACGGCGCGGCGGGTAGGCCGTCCCGGTTTTGTGGATCGGGGGCCGCTGGTAGCATCGGTTGCGGCCATGCGAACCCACCCCGTCTTCCTGCGCCTCGAGGGGCGCGCCTGCGTGGTGGTCGGGGGCGACGAGGCCGCGCTCGCCAAGGCCCTGGCCTGTCGCGAGGCCGGGGCCGCGGTCACGATCATCGCGCCGGAGCTGCCGCCGGGGGCCGAGGCGGGGATGCGCTGGCTACGGCGCGGGTACGAAGCGGGCGACCTTCGCGGCGCCGCGCTCTGCTACGCCGTCACCGCCGACGCGGCGTTGATCGCCCGCCTCGAGGACGAGGCGCGGCGCGAGCGGGTGCTCCTGAACGTCCTCGACGTCCCCGCCGCCTGCGATTTCTTTGCGGCCGCCGTGGTCACGCGCGGCGACCTCCAGATCGCCGTCGGTACCGGCGGCGAGAGCCCCGCGCTGGCCGCACGCCTGCGCCGCCGGCTCGCCGATCTCGTCGGGCCCGAGTACGACACCTACCTGACGATTCTCGGTGCCGTCCGCCGGCGCCTCGACGCCGGGCCGGGGCGCGGTGCGGTTCTCGCCGCGCTGCTCGACTCCGACCTCCTCGAGCTCGTCCGTCGCGACGATCGCCCCGGCATCGACCGCTTGCTGGCCGAGGTCGCGGGCCGCGCCTGCACGCTCGGCGCGCTTGGTCTCGAGGCGCCCTCACGATGATGGAGATACTGCTGCTGCGCTGCGCGGCCGGGCTCTATCTGGCCGCGACCGCGGCGGTGCTCACCGCCATCACCTCGCAGCGCGAGTTTCCGACGCGACTCCTCGGCTGGCTGCTCGGCGGCGGGCTCTTCCTGCACGTGGTGTCGATCGTCCTGCGCGGTGCGCAGGTGGCGCACCTGCCGGTCGCGACCCAGGGCGAGGCGCTGTCGATGCTGGCGGCGGTGCTGGTCGCCCTGTTCCTGGTGCTCCAGCGGCGCACCGGACTCCTCGCCCTCGGGGCGGTCGTGATGCCGCTCGCGTTCGGCCTGACGCTCGCCGCGAGCGTGTTGAAGGGCGGGGCGGAGCCGTTGCCGCCGGTGCTGCGCAGCCTGTGGCTGCCGGTGCACGTCGCCTTCGCGTTCCTCGGCGACGCCGTGTTCGGCATCGCATGCAGCGCGAGCGTTCTCTATCTCGTCCAGGAGCGCCGCCTGAAGGCCCACCGCGGGCGCGGCGTCCTGCGCCGCCTGCCGTCGCTCGAGACGCTCGACCGGCTGAGCCACACCTGTCTCCAGTGGGGTCTCGTGCTGCTCACGGTCGCCATCGTGACCGGCATCGTGTGGGCGCACGAGGCGTGGGGGCAGGCGTGGACGGGCGATCCGAAGGTCGTCTTCACGCTCCTCGTGTGGGGCCTCTACGTCGTGCTGCTCCAGGGGCGCATGACGGCCGGGTGGCGCGGGCGCTGGGCGGCGCAGCTCACCATCGCGGGGTTCACGGTGCTGGTGGCGTCGCTGGTGAGCGTCAACCTGCTCGGACTCGGGATCCACGGCCGCGGGTACTGACGTGGAGGGACACGGCATCGTCGTGATCGGACTCAGCCACCACACGGCACCGATCGCGTTGCGGGAGCAGGTGGCGTTCGCGAACGGCGTCATCGAGCCGGCGCTGCGCGAGCTCGTGACGCTGCCGGGGGTGCAGGAGGGCGTCATCGTCTCCACGTGCAACCGCGTCGAGGTGGTGGCCTACGGCGGCGACGCGGCCGCGGCGTCCGACGCCATTCCCGAGTTCCTGGGGCGGGTCCACGGCTGCGGCACGCGGGAGCTGCGCCAGGCGCTGTACGTGCACGAGGGACGCGAGGCCGTGCGCCATCTCTTCCGCGTCGCCGCCAGCCTCGACTCGATGGTGGTCGGCGAGCCGCAGATCCTGGGGCAGCTGAAGGACCAGTACGCCGTCGCGGCGTCGCTCGGTACGTCGGGGCGCGTGTTGCACCGCTGCTTCCACAAGTCGTTCTCGGTCGCCAAGCGGGTGCGCAGCGAGACCGGCATCGCGGAGAAGGCGGTGTCGGTCGGGTCGGCCGCCGTGGAGCTGGCGGGCGGCATCTTCGAGCGCTTCGCCGACAAGACGGCGCTGCTCGTGGGCGCGGGCACCATGGGCGAGGTCACGGCCCGCCAGCTGCTCGCGCGCGGCACCGGCTCGCTGCTGGTCGCGAACCGCACCTACGCGCGTGCGCTCGACGTCGCGCGTGAGCTCGGCGGTCTGCCGGTTCCGTTCGAGCGTCTGGCGCGGTATCTCCCGCTCGCCGACCTCGTGATCGGCGCCGCCGCCGCCGGTCCCGACTTCCTGCTGCGCCGCGGGCAGGTCGAGGACGCCATGCGCGAGCGGCGGCATCGTCCCATGTTCATCATCGACCTCGCGGTGCCGCGCGCGATCGAGCCGGCGGTACAGGAGCTGGACGGCGTGTACGTCTACGACATCGACGACCTCGACGGCGTGATCGCCGAGAATCAGGGCGCGCGCGCCACCGAGGCGCTGCGCGCCGAGGCGATCGTCGATGCGGAGGTCGACGCGTTCTGGCGCTGGCTCGAGGGGCTCGACGTCGTGCCGACGATCGTCGCCATCCGCGACAAGGTCGAGGCGATCCGGCAGCGCGAGCTGGCGCGTCACCTCGCGGCGCTCGGGCCCGTCGACGCGCGCCAGCGCGAGGCGATCGAGCGTCTGACGCGCGCCATCGTCAACAAGATACTCCACGCACCGCTGACCGCGCTGCGCGGGCACCAGGCGGCACCGGGCGAGTCGTTCTACGTCGAGGCGGCGCGCGCGCTGTTCCAGCTCGGCGAGGACGCGCCGGACGCGGCACTCGCCGCCGTTCCCGTCCCCGGCGACGACGACGAGGACGCGTGAGGATGCCCGGGCTCCCCCTGCGCATCGGCACCCGCGGCAGCGCCCTCGCCCTCGCCCAGGCGGGGCACGTGCGCGATGCGCTCGCCGCCGCACATCCCGACCGCGCGCCCGAGCTGGTCCCGATCCGCACCACGGGCGACCGGCTCCAGCAGGGACCGCTGGCGCCCGCCGGCGGCAAGGGCCTGTTCGTGAAGGAGATCGAGGAGGCGCTCCAGGACGGCCGCATCGACTGCGCGGTGCACTCGCTGAAGGATCTGCCGGCCACGCTCGCACCGGGGTGCATGCTCGGTGCCGTGCCGCCGCGCGCCGACGCACGCGACGTGCTGGTCGCGCACGCAGCCGGCCTCGCCGCGCTGCCGGCGGGCAGCCGCGTCGGCACGGCGAGCGTGCGCCGGCGCGCGCAGCTGCTCGCGCACCGACCCGACCTCGCGATCGTCTTCCTGCGCGGCAACGTCGACACGCGGTTGCGCAAGTGGCGCGCCGGCGAGGTCGACGCGCTCGTCCTCGCCGCCGCCGGACTCGCGCGGCTCGGGATCGCGGAGCCGGCCGCGCGGCCGCTGTCGACCGAGCTGCTGCTCCCGGCGATCGGGCAGGGGGCGCTGGCGCTCGAATGCCGCGCCGACGACGCGGCGACGCGCGCCTGTCTGCGCGTCGTCGCCGACGCCGACGCCGAGGTCGCCGTCGCCGCCGAGCGCGCCTTCCTCCACGCCATCGGCGGCGACTGCAACACGCCCATGGCTGCCCACGCCGAAGTCGCCGGCGCACGGGTCGCGCTGCGCGCCATGGTGATCGACCCGGACGGTCGCGAGCGCGTCGAGGCGCACGACGACGCGGCGCGCGGCGACGCCGAGCGGCTGGGAGCGGCGCTGGCCGCGCAGCTGCTCGCGCGCGGTGCAGGACGGCTCCTCGGGCGATGAGCGGCCGCGTCGTCCTCGTCGGGGCGGGGCCGGGCGATCCGGGACTGCTCACGCTGCGCGGCCGCGAGTGGCTCGCCGCCGCCGACGTCGTCGTCTGCGACTATCTCGTCCATGGCCGCCTGCTCGAGGCCGTGCGGCCCGAGGCCGAGGTGATCCGCGTCGGCTCCTCGCACGGCGATCCGCACCGCCTCTCGCAGCAGGCGATCGAGGCGTTGCTGATCGCGCGGGCACGCGAGGGCAAGCTCGTCGTGCGCCTCAAGAACGGCGACCCGTTCCTCTTCGGACGCGGCGGCGAGGAGGCCACGGCGCTGCGCGCGGCGGCCGTGCCGTTCGAGGTCGTGTCCGGGGTTACGTCGGCGCTCGCGGTGCCGGCCTGGGCGGGCATCCCCGTCACGCACCGCGCCCACGCGTCGCTGGTGACGATCGCGACCGGGCACCAGGCCGCGACGCCCGACGTCCCGAGCGCGCCCCCCCAGCTGCCGTGGGAGCTCCTCGCCCGGCTCGGCGGGACGCTCGTCTTCCTGATGGGCATCCGCCACCTCGAAGCCATCCTCGAGCGCCTGCTCGCAGGCGGACTCGATCCGGCGATGCCCGCTGCCGTCGTCGAGCGCGGCACGCTCGGCACCCAGCGCACCGTGGTCGCGACCGCGGCGACGCTCGCGGAGCAGGCCCGCACCGCCGCCGTGCGCGCCCCGGCGGTGCTGGTGATCGGCCGGGTGGTCGAGCTGCGCGAGCAGGTCGCCTGGGTGACGGATCGGCCGCTGCTCGGGCGTCGCATCGTGGTCACGCGCCCGCGCGACCAGGCGCCCGAGCTGGCGCGTCTCCTCGAGGCATGCGGCGCGGAGGTTCTCGTCGCGCCCACGATCGTGCTCGATCCGCCCGTCGATCCCGCCCCGCTCGAGCGCGCGGTCGCCGCGGCGGACGCGTACGATTGGATCGTCTTCACGAGCGCCAACGGCGTGCGCGCATTCTTCGCCCGCTACGACGCCCCCGCGCTGCCGGTCTTCACGGTCGGCCAGGCGACGGCGCAGGTGGCCCACGCCTCGGGCTTCCGCACCGTGGTCAGCGCCGACGGGACCGGCGAGGACCTGGCCGACCTGCTGGCGCGGCGGCTGCATCCCGACGACGGGGCGATCCTGCACCCCGCCGCCGAGACGGTGTCCTTCAGCCTGGCCGCGGCGCTGGAGCCGCTGGGGTTCGAGGTGCGCGAGATCGCCGTGTACCGCGCGCTGGTCGCGACCGAGCTGCCGCCCACCGCCGTACGCGCACTGTCCGAGCATTCGGCGGACGGCATCCTGTTTTTTTCCGTTCGCACCGCCGCGCAGTTTGTTACGCTGGCGCAGAAGGCGAAGCTGCAACCCGCCCTCGTCTCCGTGACCGCCTTCGCGCTCAGCGACCAGATCGCGCGCGCGCTCCGCATCGTACGCTGGCGTACGGTACGCATCGCGGAACGGCCGGACCTGGGCGGGCTGCTGGACGCCGTGGATCAGAGCCAGGGCCTCTAGCGTTCCGGCCGCGCCGGCCCCCGCGGCGGATCGCCGTCGACGCACCGGGCCGAAGCCAGAGGAACCGCGCAATGGCGCCGCCTCCATCATCGACCCAGGACCCCCCGGGCGAGCCCGATCGCTCCGCCGGCGACGCCGCGCCGGATGCGCCCGGCCCGGCCGAGCGAATCATCCAGGCCTTCGGCG
>JAHCID010000004.1:300000-394760 GCA_026129405.1 bacterium | reverse complement strand
CTCCGCCGCTTCCGCGCTGGTCGAATCGCCGCCGTGCGGCTGGGCACGGGAACGATCGCCGTCGTGACGGGAGCCGCGAGCGGCATCGGCCGCGCGCTCGCCACGACCCTCGCGGCACGCGGCTGCACCGTCGCCGGCGTCGACCGCGACGGCGACGCGCTCGCGGACGTCGCCCTCGCCTCGCGCCACGTCGCCGACGTCGCGGACGCCGCCGCCATGCGCGCGCTCGCCGCCGACGTCGTCGCCCGGCACGGCGGCGTCGCCCTGCTCGTCAACAACGCCGGTGTTTCCGTCGCCGGCCCGTTCGAGCGCGTGCCGCTCGACGACCTGCGCTGGATCATGGGGGTCAACTTCTGGGGCGTCGTCCACGGCTGCGAGGCGTTCCTGCCTCATCTGCGCCGCGCGCCCACCGGCTGGATCATAAACGTCGCGAGCGACTTCGCGCTGGTCGGCTGCCCCACCAAGACCGGCTACTGCGCGAGCAAGTTCGCCGTGCGCGGCTTCAGCGAGGCGCTGCGCGCCGAGCTGTACGGCTCGAGCATCGGGCTCACGGTCGCATACCCGGGCGCCACCGACACCGCCATCGTCCGGCGCGGCCGCGTCGTCGACACCAATGCGCAGGCAGCGGAAGCCCGGCTGCTCGCGCGCGGGCGCGCCCCCGAGGCGGTGGCGGCGGCGATCGTGCGCGCCGTCGAGCGCGGCCGCGGGCGCGTCCTCGTCGGCAGCGAGACGCGGCTCGCCGACCTGGCCAGCCGCCTCGCCCCCGCCTGGACGAACGCGCTCGTCGCGCGCGTCCGCGACCGCGTGCCGTTCCTGCGCCTGGCGCCGCGCTGACGTCGCTGCGGGCCGCAGGCGGCAGATCTCGATCGCGAAGTACGGCAGCACGACCCCGATCGCCGCCTCCTTCGCGCGCCGCCCGATTCCGGAACGGCGTTACGAAACCGCGCCGCAGGCCCGGCCCGGCGAGTCGACGCGCGCGCCGCTTGCCGGCACGTCGCGGCGCATGCTTCACCCGCCGCATGTCCTATGCCGACCTGCTGCGGCAGCACGCCGCGGATCCGGCGCGTGCGTCGCGCGTCTTCCTGCGCGACGGCGACCGCAGCTGGACGTTCGCCGAGACGCTGTCCGAGTCCGCCCGCTTCGCGCATCTCTTCCGCGCGCGCCGCGACCCCGCCCGCCCCTTCCACGTGGGGCTGCTGCTCGAGAACCGGCCGGAGTTCGTGTTCGCACAGCTCGGCGCCGGCCTCGCGGGCGCCGCCGTCGTGGGCCTCAACCCGACGCGGCGGGGCGAGCACCTCGCGCGCGACGTCGCCTACAGCGACTGCCAGCTCGTCGTCACCGAGCCGTCCTTCGCCCCGCTGCTCGCCGATGCGCCCGCCGATCCGGCGCCGATCGTCTTCGTGGCCGAGCGCGACCTGCCGGACGCGCTCGCGGCGCTGCCCGCGACCGATCCGGGCGTCGCCGTCGACCCCGACGACCTCTGCATCCTCGTCTTCACCTCGGGCACGACCGCCGGGCCGAAAGGCGTCGTGCGCGGCCACGGCAAGCTCACCATGATGGCGCACGGCGCGGTGCACATGATGGCCGGTGCGACGCCCGACGACGTGGTCTACTGCGCCATGCCGCTCTTCCACTCGAACGCGCAGATCCTGAGCCTGGGCGTCGCGCTGGCGGCGCCGTGCACCCTCGTGCTCGCGCGCCGCTTCTCGAAGAGCCGCTTCCTCGCCGACGTGCGCCGCTACGGCTGCACGCTCTTCAACTACGTCGGCAGCCCGCTCGCCTACGTCATGGACACGCCCGAGCGGCCCGACGACGCCGACAACCCGCTGCGCCTCGCCTACGGCAACGAGGGTCCGCGCCAGTACCTCGACGCCTTCGGGCGCCGCTTCGGCTGCCGCGTGATCGACGGCTACGGCGCCAGCGAGGTCGGGGTCACGTTCACGCGCAGCGACGGCGACCCGCCGGGCGCGCTCGGTCTCGCGGGGTACGGCGTCGTCATCCTCGACGAGGACGGCAACGAGTGCCCGCTCGCCGAGCTCGACGCGCAAGGCCGGCTGCGAAACCCCGAGGCGATCGGCGAGATCGTCAACACCGCGGGCACCGGCATGTTCGAGGGCTACTACAAGAACGACGAGGCGACCGCACAGCGCACGCGCGGCGGGCGCTTCCACACCGGCGACCTCGGCTACCGCGACGCGCAGGGCTACGTGTACTTCGCCGGCCGCGACGTCGAGTGGCTGCGCGTGGACGGCGAGAACTTCCTCGCCCGGCCCGTCGAGCAGATCCTGGCGCGACACCCCGACGTGCTGATGGCGGCGGTCTACGGCGTGCCGGACGCCGAGGCGGGCGACCGCGTCATGGCGGCGCTCCAGCTGCGCGCGGGCGCGGGGTTCGAGCCCGGTGCCTTCACCGCCTTCCTCGCCGCCCAGCCCGACCTGTCGCCGAAGTGGGCGCCGACCTTCGTACGCATCGTCCCCGAGCTGAGGCGCTCGGAGACCAACAAGGTGCTGAAGCGCGAGCTGCAGCGCGAGAAGTTCCTCGGCGTCGACGGCCCGGACCCGCTGTGGTGGCGGCCGCGCGGCGCCGACACCTACCGCCGCTTCGGCGCCGCCGACCTCACGACGCTGCGCGCGCACTTCGCGCGCGCGGGCAACCTCGGCCGGCTGGAGGCGTAGGACGCGCGTCGAGCGGCATGCGACCGTCGCAGCGTTCCGCGCCCGGGCCGGGGCCTGGCTGGCGGCGCGCGAGGTCGATTGCGACCTCGTGCTGGCGGTGACGACGCGGCTCGCGGCGCACCCGGCCGAGGAGGCGGCGGCGCGTCTCCTCACCGTCGCCGACGGTACCGGCGCGGTGGTCGCGGTCGCCGTGCAGACGCCGCCGCGCAAGTGGATCGTCGTCGACGCGCCCGTCGCCGCGATCGCGGCCGTCGTCGACCTGGTGCATGCGGCCGGCTGGGACGTGCCCGGCGTCTTCGGCGACGCGGACGCGGCCGGCGCCTTCGCGGCGCGCTGGCGGGCCTGCGCCGGCGTGACCGTGCGGTCCGGCCGGCGCCAGGTCCGCTACGTCCTCGACCGCGTCGCCTGGCGGCCCCTTCCCCGCGGCCACTGCCGCCCGGCGACGGCGGCCGAGGGCGCCACGCTGGTCGCCTGGACCCGCGCCTTCGCGGCCGACGTCGGCGACGACGCGGACGCCGACGAGGCGGTCGCGTACGTCGTCGCAGCGCTCGACGCCGGGCTCCTCGTCGTATGGGACGACGGCGGCCCCGCGGCGATGGTCCGCCTCGCCCCCGGCACGCCGCACCTCTGGCGGCTGGCGCTCGTATACGCGCCCCCGGAGCGCCGCCGCCGCGGCTATACCGGGGCGCTGGTGGCGGCCTGCTGCGACGCGCGCCTCGCGGCCGGCGCGCGCTGGTGCACGCTGTCGACCGAGCGCGCCAACCGGCCGGCGAACGCGCTCTACCGGCGCGTCGGCTTCCGGCCGGCGGGCGACACGATCGACTGGCTCTTCACCCCTTGATGCGAACGATCGTTTGTTCGTATGTTCCGACGCACTGGAGGAGCGCGCACGATGGCCCGTGAGTACAACCTGATCTCCGCCGATTCCCACGTCCTCGAGCCACCCCACATCTGGACGACGTACGTCCCGAAGAAGTTCCACCACAAGGTGCCGACGGTGGTGCCCGACGGCGAGGGCGGCGAGGCCTGGCAGTTCGCCCCCGGGATCGCGCCGGCCCCGATCGGCATCTACGCCTCGGCCGGCCGCAAGCACGAGGAGGTGCGCTGGACGGGCGTCACGTTCGCGGCGGCCAACCAGGGCAACTTCCGCGGCGGGCCGCGCCTCGAGGAGCAGGATCAGGACGGCGTCGACGCCGAGGTGCTCTTCGGCTCGGCGCGCATGATGAGCCACTTCTTCTCGGACGACGATCCCGAGTTCCACCTCGCCGGCGTGCAGGCCTACAACAACTGGCTCGCCGAAGAGGTCATGTCGGTCGATCCCTCCCGCCTGATCGGCCTCGCGTGCATCCCGGCCCTCGGCGTGAAGGCCGCCATCGCCGAGATGGAGCGCTGCCTCAAGATGGGCTTTCGCGGCGTGTGGCTGAACACGTTCCCGAGCGTCGGCAGCGTCATCCGGCCCGAGGACGACGAGTTCTGGGCCGCCGCGCAGGCGAACAAGGTGCCGGTCCACTTCCACGTGCGCGTCATGCGCCAGATCGCGAAGCCGAAGCCGAAGGGCGCGCGCGGCGACGACCTCACCGGCCTCGCCAACGTCGGCGCGGCGAACTTCATCACCGACCTGCCCGAGATCATCAGCTCGGGCGTCCACGACCGCTTCCCCGACCTCACCTGGGTGATGGTCGAGGCCGGCAGCGGCTGGGTGCCCTACATCCTGGAGCAGCTCGACGACCGCTGGTGGCGCAACCGCTGGTGGCTGCCGGTGAAGCTGAAGCACGAGCCGAGCTTCTACTACCGCCGCAACTGGCGCTCGTCGTTCATGATCGACAACTACGCCGTGAAGAACCGCCACGTGCTCGGCGTCGACAACATCATGTGGTCGTCGGACTACCCGCACCACGGCTGCGACTGGCCGGAGACGCGCCGGGTGGTCGACGACATGATGCGCGACGTGCCCGCCCCGGAGCGGCGCAAGATGTGCGCCGAGAACGCGGCCAGGCTCTACGGCCTGATCTGACCGTCGGCGCGGCGCGGTCCCCCCGCGCCGCGCCTTCTTCGCCGCCGGGGGCTGGTAAGCGGTCCGCCGACGGCGCTATGCCCACATCACGCGGTACGTCCTCGGATCGCTGTGGCTCGCCCTCCTGCTGGCACGCGCCGGCGACGCCGACGCCACGCCGCTCGCGCAGAGCCGCGAGCTCGATCCGGTCACCGTCGACACGCGGCTGCTCGCGACGCTGCCCGACCGTGACCCGGCGAGCTACCGGCTCTACGTCGCGCGCGACGGCGGCATCACCGCGGTGCCGTTCCAGGTCGACCAGCGCGACGCCCGCGGCCGCATCGTCGTCGAGGGCGACGTCCAGGGCGTCGGCCGTGCGTTCGACGACGACGACGCGCTCGTCTTCATGGCGAACGATCTGGGCGAGCGGATCGCGCCCGCCGCCCTGCCCGCCCGCGACCACGCCATGGAGGTGGAGGTGTCCGACGCGGCGACCGGGGCGCGCGGCTTCGCCTACCTCGTGCACGCCCCCGACGCCGCCGCGCCCGAGCGGCCCCCGAACGCCACCTACGACCGTGCCCGCTACCGCGTCGACGCCGCCGCCTACAGCGTCCGCTATCCCCCCGGCCGCAACTTCCTCACCGACCTCGCCACCACCGGCCCGGGCGGTTCGCTGGCGCATCTCCTCGTCTCGCGCATGAGCCTACGCATCGCGCCTACGTTCGCGATGCTGGTGACCAGCTGGAGCCCGCAGCTCACCGAGGAGAGCTTCACGACGGTGATCGAGGGCGTGCGCAACGGACCCGTGCGCTCGATCGTGCGGGCGCGGCAGTCGCTCGAGCTGGGCGCGCTCCTTCCCGACGCGCCGGCGGGCGACGTGCTGACGTACTACTACCCGAACGCGATCGTCACTCCCTCGACCTTCAAGGTGCCCGCGGTCGTGCTGCGGCTGCTGCGCGCCTTCGAGTTCGAGGGCAAGGCCATCCTCGACGCCTCCGCGGCCGGCAGCCGTTACGTCGACGCCGCCCACCCCGACGGCCTCGCCCTCGCGACCGCGCCGCAGGGGACGGTGAACGCCGCCGACCCGGAGTGGTTCGTCATCGACGGCCCGGGCGGCACCTACCTGCACGCCTTCGACATCCCCGACGCCTGGCGGCGTTGGGGCATCACCCGTGCGTCGGTGCTCGGCCAGGCCGACGGCCGCCTCGCCGCGGGCTACAGCCTGCGCGACATGACGCGCATGCAGGAGGCGGGTGCCTACGACCTGCGCGTCGCCATGGTCGTCCTGGGCCGGCCCTATCGGCCCGGCGACGAGCGGGCCGCGCTGGCCATGCTCGACCAGCCGCTCGCCGTCGAGGTGCGGCCGGTCGCGACGCCCTGAGCGGCGGCGCGACCTACGCGTCGACGGTCAGGTACGTATAGCCCTGGAGGGCTTCCTCGTACCGGCGCATGAGGCGGCCCGACTCGGCGGGCGTGAGGCGTCCGTCGCGCAGCGCGACCTCGGTGGCGCGGCGCACGCGCGCGATCAGATCCTGCTTCGAGTACTGCACGTACGACAGCACCTCGGCGACCGAGTCGCCCTCGACGACGTGCTCGACGCGGTAGGCGTCGCCGTCGAGGCGGACGTGGACGGCGTCGGTGTCGCCGAAGAGGTTGTGCAGGTCGCCCAGGATCTCCTGGTAGGCGCCGACGAGGAAGCTGCCGATCAGGTACGGCTCGCCGTTCGGCTGGTGCAGCTCGAGGAAGTGCTTCACGTCGCGCAGGTCGATGAACTGGTCCATCTTGCCGTCGCTGTCGCAGGTGAGGTCGGCGAGCACGGCGCGGCGCTGCGGCGGGCGGTTCAGGCGATGGATCGGCAGCGTCGGGAAGAGCTGGCGCACCGCCCAGTGGTCGGGCAGCGACTGGAAGAGCGAGAAGTTGCAGTAGAACGTGTCCGACACCTGCCGCTCGAGACCCTCGAGCTCGTCGGGCACGTACTCGAGGTCGCGCACGACCTTCAGGATCTTCTCGACCGTGGCGTAGAACAGCTCCTCGGCGCGGGCGCGGCCCTTCAAATCGATCACGCCGAGCGTGAAGGCGGTGATCGCCTCTTCCTTCAGCTGGAGGGCGTCGTGGTACGCCTCCTGGAAGTTCTTGCGCGAGACGCCGGTGAACGTCTCCCAGAGCGAGTGGATGATGCGGTGCTCGTCCTCGGCGACCGGCTCGGGCATCTGCCCCATCAGCATCTCGTTGGTGCCCAGCACGTTGAACACCAGCACCGAGTGGTGCGCGACCATGGCACGCCCCGACTCGGTGACGATGTCGGGGTGCGGCACGTGATGCTGGTCGCACGCCTCGGCGATCTGGCTGACGACGTCCGCCGCGTACTCCTCGAGCGTGTAGTTCACCGAGGAGTGGAAGTTCGTCTGGCTGCCGTCGTAGTCGACGCCGAGCCCGCCGCCGCAGTCCATGTACCTCATGTGGGCGCCGAGCGCGTAGAGCTCGACGAAGATGCGGCTCGCCTCGCGCAGCGCGTCCTTGATGGCGCGGATGGCGGTGATCTGCGAGCCGATGTGAAAGTGCAGGAGCTGCAGGGAGTCGAGCAGGTTCGCGGCGCGCAGCTTCTCGACCGCGGTGACCATCTCGGAGGTGGTGAGGCCGAACTTCGAGCGGTCGCCGGTCGACTCGACCCACTTGCCCGCGCCCTTCGTCGACAGGCGCGCGCGCACGCCGAGCACCGGCCGTACGTCGAGGTCGCGCGCGGTGGCGATGATCGTGTCGACCTCGGCCATCTGGTCGACGATGATGATGACCTTGCGGCCGAGCTTCTGCGCGAGCAGCGCCGTCTCGATGTAGGCGCGGTCCTTGTAGCCGTTGCAGAGGATCAGCGCGTCCGGGTTGTCCTGGAGCGCCAGCGCCACCAGCAGCTCGGGCTTCGAGCCCGCCTCGAGGCCGAGGTTCGAGCGGCGGCCGTACTCGATCAGCTCCTCGACCACGTGCCGCGCCTGGTTCACCTTGATCGGGTACACGCCGAGGTAGCGGCCCTTGTAGTCGTTGTCGGCGATCGCCTGACGAAAGGCACCGGAGAGCTGCTCGACGCGCGTGCGCAGGATGTCGGAGAAGCGGATCAGGAGCGGCAGGCGGAGCCCGCGCGAGCAGAGGTCGTCGACCAGCTTCTTGAGGTCGATGCGCGTCGAGCCGGGGCCTGCGGGCGTGACCTCGACGTTGCCTGCCTCGTTGATCGTGAAGAAGCCGCGGCCCCATCCGTTGATGTTGTAGAGCTCCATCGAGTCGCGGACCGTCCACGCCCGCAGCTCGCTCTGGAGCGCCGCATCCTTCACCCGTGCCATCGGATCGTCTTTACCCCGAACGCCGGCGAATGCCAGCGTACGCTCGACGCACGCGACGCGGCGGCACGCGGCGAGCCGCCACCCGCGCGCGGCGCCGTCACGGCGCCGGAGCGTCGCCGCGTGCGGCGCGCACGGCGACGCCGCACCACGCGACGACGCCGCCGCCACGACACGCGACGAGACGCCGTCGGGCCTGCCGCATCCGCCGCTCGCGCCGGCCCGGGCGCGGGCCGCCGGAGCAGAACGCCTCGCCTGGCGTGATCGACGCCTCCCCCGCCTCCGCGCTCCCGCCGCCCGGGGCGAGATAGCCGACCCTGCATGCAGTCGCGCACCGCACATTCGGCGCGGGCTGGAAACCCGACTAGACCCGTGTCACCACGAAAGGGCTCCCAGAGCTGCGAAGGATGGACGACTCCTCCTCCCCCGTGCGGGCCGGTCTGGCTCCCGGCGTCCTCGTCGCGCTCGGCCTGGCCGCCTGGATCGCCGGCCGCGCACCGATCGCCGGGGCCGACCTCCTCGGTCAGCTGCTGTGGACGAGCGCATGGCTCGTCGCCCTCGAATCCTTCTTCGAGGCCCTGGCCGCGACCGGGCCGGGCCGGGGGCCGCGGCAGGAGGAAGGCGCGGGTGGCCGGGCCGGGCTGGTCTTCGTGCTCGCGGCGGTCGCCCTCGCGCCCCTGACGGTCGTCGCCGAGACCTGGACGCAGCTCGGCGTGAACCTGCTGCTCTACCACCACGGGCAGGCCGACCCGACGTTCGTCGGCTGGCTGCGCGGCATGATCGACACCGCGCCCTACGCCGTCGCGGTGGGCATGAGCGACGATCCGCTCAGCTGGTTCTCGCGTCGCGTCCTCGGGCTCGACGACGAGCGGCATCCGTTCGCGACCGTCGCCTGCGCGCCCATGCTCGGCGACGTGCTGTGGGCGGGCGTCGCGATGCGCATCGGCACGGGCACCCTGCGCCGCGCGCAGCCGGCGGTGGCGCGCGCCTTCCGGCTCGCCTCGCTGCAGGCCGCCACCGCGCCGATCGCGCTGCTCGGCTACTTCGTGCTCGCCGGCGGCACCGGGCTCGGCGTCTGGCCAGGGATCTTCACCGCCCTCCTCGGGACGCTCGACGCCGGCGGCCAGGTGCCGGCCTGGATCCGCATCGTCGGCACCGCGATCTTCTTCCTCCTCCCCATCGGCATGGTGTGCTGGCGGCTGTGCGCGGAGCGGCACACGGTCACGCCGCTCGCGGCCGTGCGACCGCAGACCGCGTCCCCGCGCCCCGGCGGCGTCGAGCTCGCGGTCGCGGCGCTCGTCGTGCCGCTCCTCGGCGTCTGGGCGTGGACGCTCACTCCCGGCGCCTGGTCGTGGACGGGGCAGACGGCGTGGCTGGCGCTGTGGCTCGGCTACCTCGCCTGGGCGTTCGACGCCGCCGTCGCGCGTGCGACCGGCCCCCGTGCCGGGACGCCCGGCACCCGCGCGGCGCGCCTCCCCGCCCTCATCCTCCTCGCCTGGCCCCTCGCCGTCGCCGCGCTGACGATCCAACTCGGGGCGCAGTGGCTCGTCGCCGCGCTGATCGACGGACGGCAGCAGCTGGCGATCGAAACCTACGGCTGGTTCCTCGGCCAGGTACGCGCCGGCCGCGCCGGGACGCTGCCGCCGGCGGCAATGGCCGCCGCGTTCGCCGGCAACCTCGCGTGGGCGGCCGTCCTGCTGGCGCTCGCCCGGCGCGGCGCACGCGCCGGACACGCGCGGACGGCCCGCGTGCTGCGACTCGGGGCGCTGCAGGCCGCCACCATCCCGCTCGCGCTCGTCGCCCACCTGGTCCTCGGCGTCGTCACGCGCGATCGGGCCGAGCCCGGCATGCCGCGCTTCGACGCGTGGCACGTGTGGACCCACGTCACGCGCGCAGCCCTCGGCGCCTCGTTCGCCGCCGAGCGGGTGCCGGCGTGGCTGTCCGCGCTCGCCGGCGCCGGCTTCCTCGGCATGCCAGCCTGGGTGGCGCGCCGCGCCTTTCTGGCCGAAGATGCGGAGCGTCGCGCCCGCAGCTCGCCGCCGGCCGACGCTGGCCAGCCCACCGCAGCGCCCGCCGCCCCACTCGCTCGACGGAGGCTCGCATGAAACACGAACGGCTCGCCCGTTACCCGAGCTACCTCCAGGATCTGGTCGTCGACACCGGCGAGGCCCGCCGCGGCGTCACCGCCCACGAGGCGTGGCAGCGCATGCGCGAGGGCACGATCGACGCCGCCCAGCACCGCCGCATGCTGGTCGGCTTCTGGCCGCTCATCGAGCGCTTCCCGCAGTATCTCGCGCAGGCGATCCTCAAGACGACGCACGGGCGCGACGTCGGACAGAACGCCGCGCGCTCCTGGCTGGCGCGCAACCTGCGCGTCGAGCAGCAGCATGCCGAGTGGTATCTCGACTGGTGCGACGCCGCCGGCTTCTCGCGCGACGACGTCTGGGACGGCGATCGCCCGGTCGCGATGACCGCGGTGGCCGACTGGTGCTGGCAGATATGCTCCGCGGGAGACCTCGCCGAGGCCATGGTCGCCACCAACTTCGCCGTCGAGGGCGCGACCGGGGAATGGACCCCGGGCGTCGCGTCGAGTCCGGCGTACCGCCAGCTGCTCGCGCCGCAGAAGCTCGAGGCCGGCCTGCGCTGGCTCCAGGCGCACGCGGACTACGACGACACGCACCCCTGGGACGCGCTCGACATCGTCGCCGCCTTGGTCGGCGCGAACCCCACGCCGGCGCGCGTGCGCTCGCTGTCGCGTGCCGCATACAAGAGCTACGTCCTGTACGGGAGCGCACTCGACACAGCGCTCGATACGGGCCGTGCCGGCCGCGCCGCGGCGCCGCGAGTCGTCGCAGCGCGCTGACGCGACCGATGAGCGAAATGTCGCTTGCGCAGAACGGCGCGACGGTGCCAGCGTGCGTCGCCAGGACGGCTCTGCATGTTTCGTTCTCGCGGCTGGCTCGGACGTCTCACCCGCCGCCGGTTCCTCACCGGCTCGACGACGCTGGCGAGCAGCGTCTTCGCCACCGGCATCCTCGGTTCCTCGAGCGACGGTCTGCGCTCCGGTGAACGCGTGAACGTCCGGCGGCTCGGCGCCGCCGGCGACGGACATGCGGACGACACGCGCGTCTTCCAGAACGCCGTCCAACGTGCGGCGGGGGGCGGAGTCGTGAGGGTGCCGCCCGGCGTCTACCGGCTCGGGACCGTCCGATTGCGCAGCGGCATCACGCTCGCGCTCGACGCGGGCGCCGTGCTCCTCGGCAGCCCGGACGACGCGGACTACGACCCCGTCGACCTCGTGCCGTCGCTGACCTTCGCCGACCTCGAGACCGCCGACTTCTCGTTCGCGCTCCTCGCCGCCGACGGCTGCACCGACGTGACGATCACCGGCCCCGGCGTGATCGACGCCGCCCGCACCCGCCGCGGCGGCCCGAAGCCGATCGCGCTGCGCGGCTGCCGCCGCGTCCGCGTCGCCGACGTCGAGGTCCGCGGCGCCCCGAACTATGCCGTCAGCCTCCTCGGCTGCACCGACGTCGTGATCGAGCACGTGACCGTCACCGGCGGCCACGCCGACGGCATCGACCTCGACTGCTGCCGTCGCGTGCGCGTCGCCGGCTGCCGCGTCGACGCGCTCGACGACGGCATCTGCCTCAAGGCCAGCGGCACCGGCGGCGAGGAGCGCTTCTGCGAGCAGGTCGTGATCGAGGACTGCATCGTCGAAAGCTCGAGCAACGGGCTCAAGCTCGGCAGCGAATCGTCGACGGGCTTCCGCGACGTCGTGCTGCGCGACTGCCTCGTGCGCCACCGGCCGGCGCCCGGCTTTCCGCCCGAGATCGCCGAGGACGGCGGGGTCGCGCTCGAGATGGCCGACGGGGGCGTGCTCGAGGACGTGCTGGTGGAGCACGTGCGCATCGAGAACGTCGGCACGCCGCTGTTCGTGCGTCTCGGCGATCGCAGCCGCGCCGCCGGTGCGACCGCCCCGGGCGTGCTGCGGCGGGTGACGATCCGCGACCTGGTCGCCACCGGCGCCCGCGCGACCAGCGTCGTCGCCGGGCTCGACGGGGCGCGCATCGAGGATCTGACGCTCGCCGACGTCCGCCTCGCGCACGCCCCCGGCGCGCCGGCGGCGCTTCCCGCCGCCGCGATCGCGCAGCTCCGTGCCGCCTACCCGCGCCCCGGCATGTTCGGCCCGCTACCGGCAGCGGTGCTGTGGTGCCGGCACGTCGCGGGCCTACGGGCCGACGGCCTCGTCTGCGAGGCCGCGGCCGGCGATCCGCGCCCTGCGCTCTGGTTCGAGGACGTGGAGCGGGCCCGCCTGCCGCGCGTGGTGGCGGCGGGCGCGCCGGCCCTGCGCCTGCACGACGTGCGCGACGTCGCCCTGGTCGGCGACGGCACTGCGGGATGGGTGCACCTCACCGGCCGGGCGACGGACGACGTCCGCGTCGCGGGCGACGCCAGCCTGCTGGCTCCGCTCGGCACCGACGTCCCGCCCGGCGCCGTCGTCGTGACGCGCTCCTGAGGGCCGTCAGAGCCCGACCGGGCTCGGCACCCCGCAGCGCGTGAGCAGCGTCCGCGTGCGCGCGACCAGGCGCCGCGCCGGCGTACGTCCAGCCGTGAGCGCCCGATCGATGCGCCGCTCCAGCCGCACCAGGCGGCGCACGAGGCGGCGACGGCTGCACCGATCGATCGCGCAGCGCAGGCCGTCCGCCCCCGACATCCGCGTGTGCAGGCAGCCCACGCCGGCGTCACACCGATCGATCGTGCACGGATCGCCGTCGTCGCAGCCGACCGGCGCCCCGGCGAGACACGTCCCATCGATCCCGCTGCAGCGATCCGCGCTCGTGCACACGTCGCCGTCGTCGCACGACGTCGTGGCCGGGGCGGGGACGCAGCCGACGGCGGGATCGCAGGTGCCGGCGAGGCACGGACCGGCGCACTCCCGCTCGCCGCCGCCACGGCACGCGCCGAGCCCGTCGCAGCGGTCGTC
This sequence comes from bacterium, assembly GCA_026129405.1. Taxonomy (NCBI): domain Bacteria; species bacterium. The sequence continues at coordinate 381,779 of JAHCID010000004.1, read as the reverse complement.
GGTCGTGCATACGTTGCCGTCGTCGCAGGCCGTCGCGGCCGGGGCGGCGGCGTCGGCCGGACAGGCGGCGGCGGCGCCCGTGCAGGTTTCGGCGACGTCGCACGCGTCCGCCGCCGCGCGACACGTGACGCCGGCCGCGACGAGAACGTCGGGCGGACAGTCGTCGCGCGTTCCGGTGCAGTGCTCGGCGACGTCGCAGACGCCGGCGGCCGGACGACAGACCCCCGTCCCGCGTAGGTTGGCCGGACATGCCGCCGAGGTGCCGGTGCAGGTCTCGGCGAGGTCGCAGACCCCGGCCGCCTCGCGGCACACCACCGTGCTCGGCAGGAAGGCGTTGACCGGACACGCGGCCGCGGAGCCGGTGCAGGTCTCGGCGACGTCGCAGGGCCCGGCAGCCGGTCGGCAGACCAGCGTCGAGGGCTGGAACGCGTTGGCGGGACACGCGCCGGTGACGCCGTCGCACGTCTCCGCCACGTCGCAGGCCCCGGCCGCCTGACGGCAGATCGCCCCCGCCGGGCGCGCCTCGCAGCCGAGCTGGGGATGACAGGCGCCGGTGAAGCACGGCGCGTCGCACGAGCGCGGCGGCCCTGCCACGCAGACGTTCCCCACGCCGTTGCAGCGATCGTTCGTCGTGCACGCGTTGCCGTCGTCGCAGGCCGCGCTGGCCGGCTTCGGCACGCATCCCTGCGCCGGATCACAGCTGCCCGTGAGGCAGGCGCCGCTGCACACGACGGACGTGCCCTGGCAGGTTCCCGCCTCGTCGCCGAGGCAGCGGTCGTCGGTGGTGCAGGCGGAACCGTCGTCGCAGGCCACGCCCGCCGGCTGGCCGAGGCAGCCGGACGGATCGCACAGCGGCAGCGTGGCACTGAGTCGGCCGCCATCGGGCGCACGCTTCGAGACCTGGAGGGTGAGCGCCGCGAAGCAATCGAACGGCATGCGGAAGACGAGCATCGTCGGCGTGACGGCGAGGGGATAGACGGTCGCCAGGACCTGACCGTCCCCGCGCAGCAGGCGGATGCGGTTCGCCTGCGTCTGCTCGTTGCGGCGTTCGACGGCGGCGTCGCCGGCCGCGCAGGGATCGTTCGGCGTGCCCGCCTCGCCGCACGCCGTGCCGTCGATCGCGTCGAAGCCGTCGCCGAAGACGCGCACGAGGTCGCCGGCACGCGGACGCCCCGGCTGCACCAGGGCCAGGGTCGGCGTGCCGGCGCGCGGGCCCGGCGGCGTCCCGACGTCCACCGTCGCACCCGCCGCCGTGCGCACGTCGCCGTCCGCGGCGAGCACCGCGGCCACGTCGCACGTCGCGCCGGGCCCGCAGCGCTCCCACTGGTTGCCCCGTGCCGCGACCGCCGCACCGGGCACGTTCACGAACAGGTTCGCACCCGCGGGTGCGCCGCGGTTCAGCGTGAAGGCGTTACGCCCCGCGCGCAGCGCGTCGCCGTAGGACACCTGCGGCGGCGTGCGTCCGGCCTCCGCCGCCTGCGATGCGCCGTAGCCGCGGGGAAACGAGAGCAGCTGGCAGGCGAGCGGCGCCGTGCAGCCCGCATCGTCGACGCAGCAGGTGCCCGGGATGCCGCAGCAATCGGCCGCGCCGCCGCAGGCGACGCCGTCGCCGTCGGCCAGGGGCTGGCAGCTGCCGCTGACCCCGGCGTTGCGGTTGCAGACGAGCGCGGTGCCGTGGAGCGCCGCGATCGGGGCCACGCCGGGTCCCGCCGCGGCCGAGGTCTCGATCTTGATCCCGGCGAACTGGTTGTCGGCGACGTAGTCGTTGTCGAGGCTGGCGATCGCGTGGTCGGTCACCGAGATGCCGCGTCCGCCGGCGAGACGGACGATGTTGCCGTTGGTGATGAGCACGCTCGGGTCGGGCCCGGTCGCGCTCGCGGCCAGACCGTGGCCGGCGGCTCCCGGGACGTTGCGCACGATCACGTTGCCGGCCGCGAGTACCTGGCCGCCGTCGAGCGCCTGGACGCCGCCGCCGCGGTTGTCGTGCACGCAGCTCGTCCGCAGCACCGCCTGCGAGCCCGCGCCGACGATGAGCCCCTTCTTCTGCGCTCCGACGAGGATGGAGTCGATGACGTTGCCCCGCGCGCCGTCCTCGACGCTGACCGCGTCGCCGGCGGAGGGGCCGCGCACGAGGGAGCGCTCGAGCCGAGCGTTCTGGGCCGCGGCGCCGACGATCGCGATGGTGTCCGCCTGCACGCTGCCGCCCACCGTGCTGCCGACGAAGACGAGACCGCGCCAGACGGTGTCGCTGCCGTAGAGCCGTAGCACGGTGAGGAGCCGCGCCCCCACCGACAGCACCACCGCGCCGGGCTCGCCCGAGCGATCGAGCGCGTCGACGACCACGCGGTTCCCGGCGACGCACAGCCCGGCGGCGCGCGCGGGCTCGGGATCGCACCGGGTGCGCACCAGGTCTATGGTGCGCGGGTCGTGCGCGCCGGCGAAGATCTCGGGCGCGAAGGTCACGAGCGCAGATCCCGGGTGCGTCGCCGTGAAGGCGCTCGCGGCGTCGAGCTGCTCGCGCAGCGCGTCCTGCGTCGCCGCAGTGACGACGAACGTGCGCGGGTACACCGTCCACACGAGGGCATTGGCCGGGCGGGGACCGGCGTCGGCGATCACGACTTCGCGGCGCGCCTGGCGCTGCGCCGCCGACCCGGTGACGACGACGGTCACGCGATGGACCCACGCTCCGGGGCGCAGCCCGCTCACCACGCCGCAGCCGGCCAGACCGGCGCCGCTGCAGTGGACGGTGCGCTCGTAGGAGGTGGCGCCGGTCCCGGCGCACGTCGCGGCGGGCGCCAGTAGCTCGCCCGTCACCGTCATCGTCACCGTGCCGTCGGCGCTGGCGTTGTCGGCGTAGATCGCGAGCGACGCGGTCGCCGGACAGTCGGGTTGCGCGGCGACCGGCGCCGCGAACGGGAGCAACACGAGCAGCAGTGTGAGCCGTCGCACCCGCCCGTCATGGACCATGCCGCGGATGTTGGACAGAGGCCGTCGTCGGATCGCCCGTACGGCCGCTACCAACGTGCCGAAATGCACGATCGGGCCCTCATGCCGCCTGGCCTCCCGTCAGGCGGGACATGCGGAGGGCTGTGAGCTGCGGCACGGCCCATGCTATCGGCGCCCATGCGCCTCGCTCGCCTGCCCCGGCTCGCCCTCGTCGCCGCGCCCGCGCTCCTCGTCGCCGCGGCGACCGCGGCCGCCGACACGCCGACGTTCGTCGTGAAGGATCTCTTCCTGCGCGAGCGCCGCGTTCTCGCGCCGGAGGCCCCCGCGCGCCTCAGCGCCACCGCCGACATCGTGTCCGTCGAGCCCGGCGCGGCCGCCGAGAGCCCCTTCCCGTCGTTCGCCACCGACGACGGCCTCGGCACGACGCTGGCGCCGACGGGGGTCACGGTTCCCGAGCTCACGAACGGGGCCGCACTCCTCTTCATCCGTGCGAGCCGCGCGCTGCCGTCCTGCGTGTCCTTCACGCTCGTGCTGCGCAACGCGACGACCGGGGTGGAGGTCGCCCGCTCCACGCTGACCGGGCTGTCGTTGCGCGATCGCGTCAACTCGGTCTCGCTGCCGTTCCGGCTGCGCAACGACGCGCCGACGATCCTCGCCGACGACCCGCTCGCGATGACGCTGACGACGCGCATCGGCGCCTCGTGCCGCGCCGGCACCATCCGCCTGCTCTACGACGCCAAGGGCCGGCCGAGCCGCCTCGCCGTGGCGGCCTGCAAGGCACCGCCGGGCTCGCCGGACGTCGACGGCAACGGCATCGCCGACGTGTGCGAAGCGCCCTTCGCGCCCGACACCGACACCGACGGCGACGGCGTGCCGAACGTCGACGACAACTGTCCGTTCGTTCCCAATCCCGACCAGAGCGACCGCGATGGCGACGGCGTCGGCGACGCCTGCGACGTCGACGATCCGTCGGCCCCCGACCGGGACGGGGACGGCGTACCGGACGAAGAGGACAACTGCCCGACGGTTCCGAACCCCGACCAGGCCGACGCCGACGGCGACGGCGTGGGCGACGCGTGCGAGCCCGACCCGATCCCGCCGCCGCTCGACACCGACGGCGACGGCGTGCCCGACGCGCGCGACAACTGTCCCCTCATCCCCAACGCCGACCAGGCCGACGTGAACGCGGACGGCGTCGGCGACGTCTGCCAGTGCACGCTCGGCCGTCCGGGCCGCTGCATCCCCGGCGGCGGCAAGGCGCGCACCGACTGCATCGCCGAGTTCACGACCCCCGGTCCCGTGACCCGCGGCAAGGGCGGCAAGGTCCGTCCGATCCTGCGCTGCCTCGACGGCGACCCGGCCTGCGACCTCGACGGGCGCGCCGACGGCACGTGCACCTTCGCCGTAAGCCTGTGCCTGGCGAACGACGACCCGCGCTTCCCGCGCTGCACGCCGGAGCGTCCGACGCGCATCGACGTCCGGGAGGCCGCCGACGCGTCGGGGCTCGAGCGGCTGCGTACCGTCACCGGGGCCACGCTCGCGCAGGCGTCCGCCCAGCCGGGCGGCAGCGGCGGGTGGAACGTCTGCACCGCGCCCGCTGCGATCGCCGTGCCCGCCCCGACGCACAAGCGGCGGACTCGACGCCGCATCCGCACCGACACCTGGGATCGGCTCGAGCGGCGCGATCGCGATCGGCTGACGCTCGAGTGCCTGTCGGCGCGGTGAGGATCAGCCCTTGGCGCGGGCGACGAAGCGCGCCTCGCGCGTGTCGACCTGCACGAGTTCGTCCGTCTCGAGGTACGACGGCACCTGGATGACGAGGCCGGTCTCGAGCGTCGCAGGCTTCGTCTGCGCCTGCGCCGTGGCGCCCTTCAGCGCCGGCGCGGTGTCGACCACGCGCAGCACGACGGTGAGCGGCAGGTCGACCGATATCACGCGGCCGTTGAAGACGACGGAGCGGATGCCCTCCATCCCCTCCCGCAGATAGCCGGCGACGTCGCCGAGCTCGTCCTTGCGCAGCGCGACCTGCTCGAAGCTCTGCGTGTCCATGAAGTGGAAGCCGTCGTCGTCGGCATAGAGGAACTGGACGGGCCGCAGCTCCACGTTCGGCTGCTCGACCTTGTCGCCGCCGCGGAACGTCTTGTCGAGGACCTGGCCGGTGCGGAGGTTGCGCACCTTCAGCTTCGACAGCGAGCTGGCGCCGCGCGCCGACGGGGACTGGACGTGGACGTCGAGGATCACGAACGGGTCGCCGTCGACGAGGATGCGCAGGCCCCGCTTGAAGTCGCCGGTGGAGATCATCGGGCGCCGTCCCTAGCGCATCCGGCGCCGGCGCGAAACCCGCCCCGCCGCCTGCGGCGCGGGCTCCGGCGCGGGCGGCGGCACGTTGCCCTGGGCGATGTAGCGCAGCAGGATCTGCCGCCGCAGGAGGCCGATGATCGGGTTCACGAGCGTGATGCCGTCCTCGGCCATGCGCACCGCCTCCTCGGTGCTCACCCGTCCCGTGAGGCCCTGCGAGAACATGCGCAGCTCCTCGCGCGCGAGCCACGACACGAGGTCGACGTAGAGCCGCAGGCGGTGCGGCCCGAAGCCCAGGGCGTCGGAGAAGCCGGCCGCGCGTACGCGCGCCCACAGCTCGACCATGTGGATGGCCGGGTCCAGGAGCCACTCGCCGCCGCCGCGGGTGACGATCTCGAGCGCGCCGCTCTCGGCGAGCACACGGATCTCGGCGACGGGCAGCTTCGTGCGCTTGGCGACGGCGCCGATGCGCTCCGCCGGCGTGACCGGCATGCCCGCCACCGCCGGAAAGAGCTTGCCGTCGAGCTCGACGAGGGTGCGGACCTCGTCGCGCGACGGTGCCGCGTCGCCGCCGACGATCGCCTTGATCACGTGCAGCGGCAGGAAGCGCTTCTGGCGCAGCTCGCGCACGAGCCGCAGGCGCTCGACGAAACGGGCGTCGTACCAGGCCGAGTTGCGCCCGGTGCGCTCGGGTTCCGGCAGGAGCCCTTCGCGAATATAGAAGCGGATCGTCTCCCGCCCGACGCCGGTGACGCGCTCGAGGTCGCGCATCCGCATGCGGGCGGGCGCGGTCATGCCGTCCGGGCCATCGGCGGCCGGCCCGCCGACGCGGCCAGCCGCGCGTCGAACTCCTCGGCGACCTTCTCGTCCTGCCTGGCCAGCGCCTCGACGTCGACGTCGGCGTAGCCGAGGATGCCCATCTGCTCGTAGGCCTTGCGGATGCGCGGGCCCCAGAGGCCGATCTCCTTGATCGCGGGGACGATGCGCGTGAACAGCGCGCTGCGGTAGCGCTGCATGAAGCCCGATTCGAGCATGTAGCGGGCGCACTCGTCCACCGGCAGGCCGAGCCTCGCCCAGACCTCCTCGGCCTGGAAGCGGTCGCGCATGAGATAGCAGGCCTCGACGGCGAACTCCTCGCGCTCGTCGCGCTCCGCCTCGGTGAGCGTCGGATAGAACTCGCGCAGCGCCAGGCGCCCGAAGGCGACGTGCCGGGCCTCGTCCTGCATGACGTAGGCGTTCACCGACGCCGCCAGCGGGTTCTTCGACTGGTCACGGATCAGGGCGAACGACGCGAGCGCGAGCCCTTCGATCAGCACCTGCATGCCGAGGTAGGTCATGTCCCAACGCGCATCGCGCAGCACGTCGTCGAGCAGGCGGGCGAGCGTGGGCGTGATCGGGTACGCGAGCTCGAACTTGTCGTGCAGCAGGCGGGCGTACGCCTCGACGTGCCGCGCCTCGTCCATCACCTGCGTCGCCGCATAGAACTTGGCGTCGACGCGCGGGACCTGCTGGACGATCTTCGCGGTGCACACGAGCGCGCCCTGCTCGCCGTGCATGAACTGCGAGAGCTGCCAGCTCTGGAAGTGCCGGCGCAGGGTGGCCTTCTCGGCGGCGGTCAGGCGCTCGAAGGGCTCCGACCCGAAGATCGGGATCGACTCGTCGGGCAGCTGCTCGGGGTTCTCGGGGTCGAGGCCCTGGGACCAATCGATGCGCGTGGCCGCGTCCCACTGGCGGTCCTTGCCCTTCTTGTAGAGCCGCAGGAGGGCATCACGGCCGTCCGCGTACTCCCAGCGGAAGGTGGTGTCGCCGTGCGACGGCACGCTCCACTCGAGGCCGTCGACCGGGGTGGCATAGCGATCCTGTGTGGCCATGGCGTCCCTCCCGAATGCGTAGTGAAGATACGCGAACTGACCTCCGCATTATCCCCCGTCCCCCCGACGGTCAATCCTGCACCGCGTCGCCGTGACGACCCCGGGACCCTTGTCTCGGACCTCACGCGGAGCGGCGCGATGCACGGCGCGACCGCCTGGCGATGCGGCTCGGGGGATCGGCGCCGCCCCGATCAGCAGGGCGGCACGGTGTCGGGACCGCAGCCGGGCACCGTCACGACCGCGCCGAATCCGCACGGCTCGCCGATCGTCGCGTGGGGATCGGGATACGGCCCGTCCCCGTCGATGCCGATGCCTACGCCGGTGGCGTCGTGGAGATGCGTGTACCCGCAGAACGGCGGGTGCGCCGGCGTGACGCAGCCGCCGGTGACGCGGCTGAGGCACAGCGCGCTGTTCGCCGCGTTGCCCGCGGTCGGGAAGAGCAGCGTCACGGCACGGCCGACGATCGTCGTCGTCGTAGGCCCGGCCGTGCCGGTCGTGGTGGTCGTGGTCGCGGGCGCGCAGCTCGCTTCGAGGATCAGCTCGGCGACCGCACCGTCGGTCGAGAACTCGTAGACGTCGCGGGCCGCCGCCACGCCCGGTGGACAGACGCCGCCCACCCACGCGATGCCCACGTCGGCCGTGAACCCGCTCGCGCCGCCGTGGCGGATCCTCGTGACCCCGTTCGCCGTGACCACGCTCCCGCTGAGCCCGCCCTGCAGCTCGTCGACCGTCTTCGCGACGATGGTGTGAACCGTCCCGGGTTCGCCGGAGGCTGGGTTAGTTGACTGCGGCGGCTCCGAGAGGAGCCGCCTGTGTCTGGTCGTGCATCGCTTCGTACTCCGCCGGCGGCCGATAGCCGAGCGGGGCAAGGAGGCGACGGGTGTTGAACCAGTCCACCCACTCGAGCGTGGCGTACTCGACGGCATCGAGATTGCGCCACGGGCCGCGCCGGCGAATCACCTCGGTCTTGTAGAGGCCGATCACTGTCTCCGCGAGGGCGTTGTCGTAGCTGTCGCCGACGCTCCCGACCGACGGTTCGATGCCCGCGGTGGCGAGTCGGTCCGTGTAGCGAATCGACAAGTACTGCACGCCGCGGTCGCTGTGATGAACGAGGCCGCTACGGTGCGGCCGGCTGTAGATCGCCTGCTCCAAGGCATCGAGGGCGAGGTCCGATCGCAGGGACGACGAGGCACGCCACCCGACGATCCGGCGCGCGAAGACGTCGATCACGAAGGCGACGTAGACGAAGCCCTGCCACGTGGCGACGTAGGTGAGGTCCGCAACCCAGAGCTTGTTCGGGCCGCTCGCCGCGAAGGCACGCCGCACGCGATCCGCGGGGCGGGCGGCAACGTCGTCGGGAATGGTCGTCTTCCAGCGCCGTCCGCGCACGGCGCCGGCGAGCCCCATCGCCCGCATCAAGCGCGCCACGGTGCAGCGCGCGACGGCAATCCCGTCGCGTCGCAATTGGCGCCAGACCTTGCGCACGCCGTAGACTTGGAAGTGCGCGGTCCACACCCGGCGAATCAGATCGCGCAGCTCCACGTCGCGGCGTGCCCGCACCGAGCGTCGCTCGGGCTCCCGCTCACAGGCCTTCGCCGCGTGGTACGTCGACGGGGCGATCGGCAGCACCGCGCAGATCGGCTCGACCCCGTAGGTCGCTCGGTGGGCGTCGATGAAGGCCACCATCACTTCGGTCGGCGGTCGAGCTCCGCCTGGGCGAAATACGCCGACGCCTTGCGCAGGATCTCGTTCGCCCGGCGCAACTCGCGATTCTCCCGCTCGAGATCGCGCAGCCGGTCGCGCTCGCTCGTCGTCAGACCCGGCCGCACACCCTGATCACGCTCGGCTTGCCGCACCCACTTCCGCAGCACCTCCGCCGAACAGCCGATCTTCTCCGCGATCGACTCGATCGCCGCCCACTGCGACTCGTGCTCGGCCGCGTGCGTCAGCACGAGCCGCACCGCGCGCTCCCGCACCTCGGGGGCATACTTCGTCGCTCGTCCCATGGCTCCATCCTCTCAACATCTGGAGCCTCCGGGAAAGCCGGGACGGTTCAGTGTCGCCGTAGCAGCCGTTGTGGTGGACGGTGATGGGCACCGGCGTGCCGGGCACGACGGGCTGGGTCACGCGTACCGGGAAGCCGAACACGTTGCGCACCTGCGGCTGCCCGCTCGCGACGCCGGCGGGCACCCGCACCGCCACGTCGCCCTGGAGCACCTCCTGGCACAGGCGCCCCTGGTGGTTCTTGTCGCACGGCGTGGGCTTGAAGCCCGTGATCCTGCCGAACGCCGTCTTCGCCGACACCGTCAGGCTTCCCAGCTCGTTGTCGCAGCAGCCGGACAGGATCTGATCGTGGCAGGTGCTGAACAGGTAGTTCGTGAGGACGCCCAGCACGGTCTCGCCGCTCAGCCCGAAGCCGCCGTCCTCGTCGGCGCATCTGCCACCCGCGAGCGTCGGATAGGTGCCGAGCGCGCCGGCGGTCCAGGTGTAGGTCGCCGCGCCGGTGACGGGCACGTCGCCACCGGCCCCGTGCGCGGCGTGGGCGTGGCCGCCGTGCGCCGCATGACGAGGCGCGCCGGCCCCGCGCCCGAGCGGCGCGGGAGGCAGCGCCGCGCAGTACGGCGGGTCGTCCGCCGCCTCCGGCTCCATGCCGCACGGGCCCTGGGTCGTGACCACCACGTCGACGGGCACCGGGATCGCTCCCGCAGGCGCGAGGTGCGGCACGGCGAAGAACACGACCGCGACGTCGTCGGGCTGCCCGGGATGGGACAGCTCGCCCTGGGTGGCAGGCGCCCCCTCAAGGGTCAGCGCGAACGTGCCGTCGGCGCGCGTCGTCGTCGCGTGCGCGCCGAAGCGCACGAGCCAGCCGCCCGCCCCGGCCGGCGGATCGTCGACGCGCGCGCCGTCGGCGGCGACCGTCCTGCCGCCCGCCTCGAGCTCGGCGCGGTAGCCGACGACGCCGGCGCGCGCGTCGGCGGGCACCGCGACGCGACGGACGATGCGTACCCGGCCCGCGACCGGCCCGGTCGGAACGGCGACCCCGGCGATCGCCCGCTCGACGCCGCCCCGGCGCGCCCGCAACCTGCCGGCGAGCGTGCCGCACGCCCGGTCGGTCCGGCCCTTGAAGCGCACCGGCCCTGCGACGTCCGCACAGGTCTTCCAGCGGGCCGCGAGGCGCGTCCCCTGCTTGCCCGCCTTGCGCTTCGCCTTCACCGGCGCACAGCCGCCGCCGACGGCCAGCGTCCCGTCGCGCAGCACGATGCCGTTGTGCTGGAGGGAGGCGTCTCCAGGCAGGATCGGGGCGTCCTCGACCACCCAGGCCGTGTCGCCGCACGGCGAGCGCTTCGCGGCGCCGGCGGACGCCGCGTCGAGCACCATCGGGATCAGGGCGAGCAGCGCCAGCGAAGCAGCATGCATGCCAGCATGCGCCGACTGGCGTGCCGGCCGTTCGCCCCAGGCCGGCCGTCAACGTCCTGACGGGCGCGACGCCGGGCTGGCTCGTCAGCCCTCGTCGACGACGCGCGCGGCCTTGTAGGCGAAGCGCGGGAGCCCGCCCTTCGGCACCAGCTCGAGCCGCAGCGGCACGCCCGTGCGCTCCCGGAAGCGCTCGGCGATGCGCGGGGTGAGCGCCGCCGCGTCGACGCCCTCGGCGTGCTCGCAGCGCACGTGGAGCGCGGGCGCCGGCGCCTGCGGCCGCACGATCTGATACTCGGCCGACGGCGTCGACACCTCGGGGAACTCGTAGAGCACGAGTGCGACGTCGATCGGCAGGACCTGCGCGTCGCCCACCGGCGTCACGTCGCGCACGCGGCCCTCGTAGAAGAGGCGGCGGTGCGTCTCGCCGCACGGGCACGGCGTCTCGTTGAGGCGGACCACGTCCTCGAGGTCGTAGCGCAGGAGGAAGTTGTCCTTCTCCAGCACGGTGACGACGAGGCTGCCGCGCGCACCGTGGCCGAGCGCCTTGCCGCTGCGGCGGTCGATGACCTCGACGATCGCGAGGTCCTCGGCGAGATGCGCGCCGTCACGCTCGTCGCAGGCGCTGCCGAGGAGCGGGAGCGCCTCGAGGCCCGAGCTGGCCATCAGATACTGCTCGGACGGATGATCGCCGGCGATGGTCAGGTTGATATCCCGGGCGGGATCGAGGCCGCGCGCGCGCGCCGCGTCGGCATAGGTCGTCGCCACGTTGCCGAACAGCCGGTACATGTCCGGCCGGATGCGCCGCCACACCTCGAGCACGTCGGCGACGTGGCGCTCGCCGACCGGCGGCCCCGACGGCACGTTCAGCACCGACAGCGCCTCGACGCCGTGGCTGAAGTGCCAGCCGCCCGCGTTCATGCCGAACGGGTGCGCGTTGGCGAGGCTCATCCCCGGCCGCAGCCCCCAGCGCCAGCGCCCGCGCGCCGACGCCATGTGGTCGACGTGCAGATCCTTGCGCGTCCACAGGATCAGCGTCGGGCGCCCGCTGGTGCCGGTCGAGGCGCCGAGCCGCACCGCCTGCTCGGGCGGCGCGCCGCGGTAGTCGCCGAAGGGCGGGAGCTCCTCCTCGCTCCGGCGCAGCTCCGCCTTCACCGTGGTCGGGATGGCGCGCAGGTCGTCGAGGCCGCGCAGGTCGGCGCGCCGGAGCCCCGCGGCCTCGAGCTTGCGCTTGAAGAACGGCACCGGCGTCGCCCAGATGCGATCGAGCTGGCGCGCGAGCCGCTCCGTCTGGAGGGCGCGAAGGCGCTCCAGCGGCATGGTCTGGATCTCGGGCGCGTAGTAGCGCCGGTCCGCGGGGGGCGTGGTCGCGCTCATCCCTTCCTCCGGAGGTCCACCATGGCCTCGGCGAAGCGCGGCGCGGCGGCCGCCTCGGGCACCTCGGCCTCGGGCACGAGTGCGACGTCCATGGCGATCAGTGCCGACGCCTTCACGCGCTCGGCGATCGTCGCCGCGAGCGCCGCCGCGTCGGCGGGCGGCGCCGTCGTGCCGACGCGCAGGACGGCGCGCTCGTAGCGCTGCCCCTCGGGATGGTCGACGACGATCTGGAAGCGCGACACGCCGGCCACCTCGGAGAGCGCACGATGCACCTGCGCCGGGTGCACGAGCACGCCCTTGATCTTGCGGATGGCGCCCTTCTGCCCGACGAAGACGACGCGCAGCGACTCCTCGCCGCAGGCGCAGCCGCCGGGCAGCAGGCGGAAGACGTCGCCGGGCGCGTAGCGCACGAGCGGCAGCGCACGCGGCCCGAGCTGCGTCGCGACCAGCTCGCCGGTGCCGCCCTCGCCCACCGGCTCGCCGGTGTCGGGATCGAGGAACTCGACGAACAGGTCGCGGGCGTGGAGGTGCATGCCCTCGTGCGCCCTGCACTCGCCGGCGAGCGGGCCGATCTGCGCCTCGCCGCAGTGGTCGAAGAGCTCGATGCCGAAGACGTCGTGCAGCTCGGCCCGCAGCTTCGGGGTCAGCATCTCGGCGGTCGAGAAGCCGAGCCGGTACTGGAGGTCGCGGCGCGGATCGAGGCCCATCCTGCGGGCCGTGTCGCCGAGGTTGGCGAGGAAGCTCGGCGTGCCGGCGTAGACGGTCGCGCCCCAGGCACGCGCCAGCTCGACCTGGAGCTCGCTCTGCCCGACGCCGCCGTTGATGACGAGGCAGCCCGCCTCCTCGAAGGCGCGGTGCAGCCGCAGGCCGCCGGGCATGACGTGGTAGTTCAGCGTGACGTGCGCGACGTCGCCCGGCTGCACGCCCATCGCCCGCACCGACTCCTTCAGGACGGGCGTACCGCCCGGCTCGTCCGGCAGGCGCGGGATCAGGATCGGGCCGGGCGAGGTGTGGATCGAGCCGAAGCCGCGGCGGTCGACGGTGAGGAAGTCGCCGAAGGGCGGATGCTCGCGCTGGCTCGCGACCAGCTCGGTCTTGGCGAGGCGCGGAACCGCACGGCGGATGTCGTCGTAGGTCGCGAGCGCCGCCGGATCCACGCCGGCGTCCGCGAACACGCGCTGGTAGTGGGGCGAATGCTGGTGGACCCAAACGAGCGTTTCACGCAGGCGCGCGAGGTCCGACGGAGACGGCGGCCAGGAAGGGAAGCCCGACATGCGAAGCGTCGGGCTCTAGCGACCCCGGCCCCCGAACGTCAAGCCGCCGCCCGGCGCGTACGCCGGGCGGCGGCCCTCCCCGTCCCGCGCTCCCCGGTCAGAAGGTGAAGCAGTACCCGTCGGCCAGCTTGGAGACGCCCGCGGCGCGGCGCGCGCACTCCGACGGGTAGTTCACGCCGTCGCACCCACACACCTGGCCCATCGCGTACTCCACGCACATCTCGCAGGACGGGTCGTTCATCGGGCGACAGACGCCCGTCTGCGACTCGCCGCAGTCGCCGGACGGGAACTCGCAGTACCCGCCCGCCCCACACTGGGCGCTCGACGTACACGCCGTCTCCACCGTGCAGGCGCCGTCGTACGCCTGGGTCACGCCGGCGACGAGCCGGGCGCAGTCCGAGGCGTACGTCTGGCCGTCGCAGCCGCAGACCGGGCTCGCCTCCTCGCAGGCCGCCGGCGCCGGCACGCACACGCCCGCCGCGTCCGCGCCGCACATGGCGTCGTGCCGGTTGCAGACCATGCCGGCGGGACAGCCGAGTCCGTCGGGTCCGCCGCAGTACTGGTTCTCGCAGGTCGGCGGCTCCGGCGCCTCGCACGATCCGCCGGGCGTGCAGAGACTCGCCGGCACGACGTTGCGCAGGCCTGCGGCCTCGAGCAGCCCGCACGCCGCGGGCGCGAGACGCAGCATCGCGATCGCCTCCGCCTCCTGGAGGTCGCCCATCAGACAGACGGCGAACTCGCGCGTGTTCTTCGGTGCGCAGTCGGCCATCTGCGCGGCGAAGCCCAGGTCGCCGAGGAGCTTGCTCATGGCGACGCCGTTGCACGCGTTCTGCGTGCGCGCCACCAGGCGATCCCCGAGCGCGCGCACGTCCGCCGGCAGGGAGCGGCAGCGCTGTACGGCGCGCGCACACGCGGCCGGACGCCCCGCGTTCTCGACGGCGCACTCGCCGAGCGGCAGGAGACACCGCGCCAGCTTGCCGTTGAGACGGTTGGTGTAGCCGAGGCCTTCGCTCGTGATCTGCTCCTGACAGCGGAGCAGCGCACGGCCGGGATTGGAGCCATGGGCCCCGGCGGACGTCGCGGCACCCACCACCGCGAGCATCAACGCGAGCCCCAGCACGCCCCCCGTGTCGAACGTCTTGCCACCACGCTTGCTGTCCATGCTCCGATCCTCCTCGCCTCGCGATCGCGTCGCGTTCCTGCGACCGTGCAGCGGCTTCCATGCCATCGCCGGGAAACCTCGCCCCACCGGAGTGCACGGGCGCGAACACACAGCGCCATCCGCGTCGCCCGCTCGTCGCCGCGATGACGCCCGTCGACGCCGCGACGCCGCCGCCCCGCGCCTTGCCCCCACGCCGGCCGTGTGCGAGCAGCACGGGGCATGCGGTCCGACGTCGGAAGCGCTCGCGCAGCCGAGCCATGGGGCCCGCACGAAAACGTCCGGCCGCGGGACGCGCGGGCGGCGGCGCCGTGCAAGCGCGTGCGCGGCGTCGCACGAGGCACGATGCCCCGCGCCGTACGCCCGCGAACGCACGAGCACGGGCATGGCTGACGGCACCCTCGACGTCGGCCGCGCCGCGCTGCTCCTCGTGGAGATGCAGAACGACATCGTCCACGAGTCGAACCTCGGGGCGAAGGGGCTCGGCGGCGTGCTCGCCGCCGAGGTCCAGCGCCGCGGCATCGTCGCGAAGCTCCAGGCGCTCACGGCCGCGGCCCGCGCGCGCGGCGTGCCGGTGCTCTACGTCAACTTCTGCGGCAAGCCGGGGTTCCCGCGTCCCCACACGCGCCTGCACCGCATCTCGGGCTCGAAGCCGCGTCTCGTCGAGGGTACGTGGGGCGTCCGGGTGCACGAGGCGCTGGCGCCGCAGCCGCAGGATTTCGTCCTCGAGCGCACCGTCGGCGTCGACGGCTCCTACGGCACGCAGCTCTACCCCGTGCTGCGCATGCTGGGGCGCACGACGATGCTCATGACCGGCGTCTCGACCAACATCGCCGTCGAGGGCATCGTGCGTGCCTCGGTGAACCGCGGCTTCGACGTGATGGTGCTCGAGGACTGCTGCGCCAGCTACCCCGACGCCTGGCACCGCTTCTCGATCGACAACATCATGCCGCTGCTGGCGACGGTCACCACCGCCGACGCCGTGCTCGCCGCCCTCGCCTGACGCCGATGGACGACGCGCTCGCCGCCCACCACGCCCTCACCGCCCTCGTGCACCGCTACACGCACGCCGGCGACACGGGCCGCTTCGACGACCTGGTCGCCTGCTTCACGCCCGACGGCACGCTCACCGTCGACGACCGTCCGCCCTACGCCGGCCACGACGGCATCCGCGCCTTCCTGCGCGGCACGGGCGAAGCGGCCGTCTCGGCGCCGCGCATGCGCCACCACCTGACCACGGTCGCGATCACGCTCGAGGGCCCGGACGCGGCGAAGGGGACAGCGTACTTCCAGGTGACGACCGAGCACGGGCTCGACCACTGGGGCCGCTACCGCGACCGCTACGTGCGCACGCCCGACGGCTGGCGCTTCGCGGCGCGCCACGTACGCGTCGACGGCGTCACGCCCGGCGGCTGGGCCGCACGCCGCCGCGCCGGCTGAAGGCGGTCGCGGCGGGCCGGCGCAGCGGGCGCCGCCGGACGCCGCCCGCCCGCGCGCCGCTCAGCGCGCCTTCCAGGCCGGCTTGCGCTTCTCGACGAACGAGCGCGGCCCCTCGTGGTAGTCCTCGGTCTGCTCGTTCACCTCGAGGTAGCCGGCGGCGATCTCCTCGGCCTGCGGGATCGGCAGCCCGAGCCCCTGCAGGATGCCCATCTTCGTGCCCCACACGGCGAGCGGCGCGTTCTGGCAGACGAGCCCCGCCAGCTCGCGGGCGCGGTCCATCAGCTTGTCGTGCGGCACGACCTCGGTGACCAGGCCGACCTCGTAGGCGCGCTGCGCCGACATCCTCTCGTGCCGTCCGAGCAGCGCCATGCGCAGGCAGACCGCGACCGGCACGCGCCGCGCCATGTTCACCATCTCGTGCGACGAGACGAGACCGATCGAGACGTGCGGGTCGACGAAGTACGCCTGCTCCGACGCGATCGGGATGTCCGACTCGGTGACGAAGTCGAGCGAGAAGCCGGCGCAGGCGCCGTTCACCGCCGCGATGACCGGCTTGTGCACGCGCTGGCGGCGCGGCGTCGGCAGGTCGACGATGCCCTCGATCAGCGCCAGCTCGCGCCAGCGGTCCTCGCGCCGGAAGCCGCCGGTCGCCAGCCCCTCGACGTCGGCGCCGGTCGAGAAGCCCTTGCCGGCGCCGGTGAGGATCGCGCACCAGACGTCGGGATCGTTCTTCACCTCGCGCCACGCCGTGCGCAGCTCGTCCTTCAGCTGCTGGTTCATGGCGTTCATGCGCTCGGGGCGGTTCAGCGTGATGGTGGCGACGCGGTCGGCGACCTCGTAGCGGAGGGTCTCGTACTCGGCCATGCGGCTCACTCCTTCAGCCGACGCTCCGCCTCGCGGCGCAGCTCGGGCTTGGCGATCTTGCCGGTGCCGGTGCGCGGCACGGCGGCCTCCTCGATGACGAAGACGTGGCGCGGCAGCTTGTAGCTCGCGAGCTCCGCGCGGCAGAACGCGATCAGCGCGTCGGGCTCGGGCGCGGCGCCCGCCGCCGGCACGACGAACGCGGCGACGTTCTCGCCGCGCGTCGCGTGCGGCACGCCGACGACGTGCGCCGCCTTCACCTGCGGGTGACGCCCGAGCGCCTCCTCGACCTCGACCGCGGCCACGTTCACACCCGCGGTCTTGATGACGTCCTTGAGACGGGTCGCGAAGTGCAAGCAGCCGTCGGCGTCGAGGTAGCCCTGGTCGCCGGTGCGGAAGAAGCCCTCGGCGTCGAAGGTCTCGGCGCGCGGTACGCGCAGGTAGCCCTCCATGAGTGTCGGCCCCTTCACCAGGATCTCGCCGCTCTCGCCCGGCGCCACCGGACGGCGCGTCTCGGCATCGACGATGCGGACCTCCATGCCGGCGAGCGGCCGGCCGAAGGTGTCGCGGCGCACCGCGGGCGGGTCGTCCCAACGCGCGCAGGCGACGCAGGTCGCCGTCTCGCTCATGCCGTACATGCCGACGGCGAGATGATCGGGACCGAGCAGCCGCTCCGCGAGCGGGTGGTTCGAGCCCTTGCGCAGGCGGAGCCGCGTCGCCGCGAAGGCGGGATGCTCGAGCAGCGGCCCGGCCTGATGCCAGCCCGCCATGAGCGTGCAGCCCTCGGCGGCGCACAGGCGCAGCGCCGCGCCCGCGTCGACCTGCTCCTGCAGCACGAGGCGGCCGCCGCCCGCCATGGTCGCGAGCGCGCCGATGACGAAGCCGCCGCTCCAGAAGAGCGGCATGTGGCCCCACCAGGCGTCGTCCGGACCGACGCCGAGGCAGTCGGCGATGCGCCGTCCGGAGAGGGCCAGCCCCGCGTGCGCGTGCACGACCGCCTTCGCCTGCGCCGTGGTGCCCGACGTGAAGAACACCGTCGCGACGTCGGTCGGCGCCACCGCCGCCGCGAGGCCGTCCAGCACCGCGTCGGGCACCTCGGCCGGGAGATCGTCCCAGCGCTCCAGGCCCGGGGCCTCGCCGTCCAGCAGCACGACGCGGCGGAGCGCCGGCACGGCGGGGTCGTAGAGCCGGCCCGGCACCGCGGTGCCGAGCCCGGGAACGATCTCGCGCAGCGCGGCGAGGTAGTCGTGCCGCAGGAACGTCGGCCGCAGGAGGAGCAGCTGCACGTCGGCGTGGCGCAGCGCGTACGCGATCTCCTCGCGCTTCCACAGCGTCGAGAACGGCACCAGCCGTGCGCCGAGGCGCAGCGCGCCGAAGGCGAGCGCGAGCCACTCGGGGCGGTTCGGGCAGAGGAGCCCGACGCGCGTGCCCTTCCCCACCCCGAGCGTGGCGAGCCGGCGCGACGCCTCGCGCGCGGCCGCGGCGAGGCCGGCCCAGGTCCAGCGCACGGTCGCGACGTCGTGCGCGGCCCACACCACGGCTTCGGCCCCGGGGTCGCGCGCGCAGACGTCGTCGAGAAAGGCGCCGAGCGTCTCGCTCACGGCTCCCAGGGCTCCTCGTCGAGCGCCGGCAGATCGGTGCTGGGGCTGAGCGTCCACTGCGGCGTGCGCTTCTCGGCGAACGCCCTGAGGCCCTCGCGTGCGTCGGCCGACTGCGTCGCCCAGGCGAAGGCGCGCGCGTCGCGCGCCTCGGCGGTGGCGGCGTCGGGCTCGCCGGCGTTGCACCACAGGAGCCGCTTGGTGAGCGCAACGGCGACCGGCGCCGTCTCGCGGGCGATGTCGCGCGCCAGCGCCTGCGCCGTGGCGAGGACCTCGTCGTCGGGCACGACGCGGGAGACGAGCCCGAGATCGCGCGCCTCGTCGGCGCCGACGAGGCGTCCCGTCAGCAGGAGATCGGCCGCGACGCTGAGCCCGACGAGGCGCGGCAGTATCCAGGTGCACGCGTTCTCCGGCACGAGGCCGCGGCGCACGAAGACGAAGCCGATGCGCGTCGACGCACCGGCGATGCGGATGTCCATCTGCAGCGGCAGCGTCGCACCGACGCCGGCGCACGTGCCGTTCAGCGCCGCGACCAGGGGCTTGCGCATCTCCCACGCGCGCAGCGGACGCCGCGCCTCGCCGGCCTGGCGCGCCGCCGCCGCCTGCTGGAAGACCCGACCGCCGCGCTCGAGGTCGGCGCCGACGCAGAAGTCGCGCCCCGCACCCGTGACGACCACGACGCGCACGGCGTCGTCGCGCTCGCAGCGCCCGAGCGCGTCGCGGAACTCGGCCCCCATCTGCCGCGTCCACCCGTTGCGCCGTTCGGGCCGGTAGAGGGTGAGCGTCGCGACGCCGTCGGCGATCTCCAGCCGGACCTGCTCGTAGTCCATCAGTGCACCTTCGTGGTGAGCTGCAGGAGGACGACCCCCGTGACGATGAGGCCGATCGCGCCGAGCCGCAGCGCGTCGCGGCTCTCACCCAGCGCGACCATCCCGGTGAGCGCCGTCAGCACGGCGCCGAGCCCCGTCCACACCGCGTAGCCGGTGCCGACCGGCAGGCTGCGCAGCGCCCAGGCGAGCAGCCACATGCTGACGGCGGCGCCGCCGATGCCGACGAGGGAGCCGGAAAGCTTCGTGAACCCGTGGCTCGCCTTCAGCCCGAGCGCCATCACGACCTCGAAGACGCTCGCGAAGAACAGGACGATCCAGGCGGTCACGCGCGCACCTCGGCACGCCGACGCGCCGCGTGACGGCGCGTCGCAGCGGGCGGGCGTGACGCTGGACGAGGCATGGGTACTCCGGACGACCGCGAGACGAACGAGCGTTCATAGTCGCCGCCGGTCGCGGGCGTCAACGAGGGCACGGTGCGGAGCAGGCAGTGAATTCGCTTGACTTAATTCAGGCACGGCTCGTACGCGGGTCGGCGTCCGACCCATCGCCCGAGGAGCTTCCGCATGTCCCACTTCGTCGCCGCCGCGCTGGTCCTGCTGCTCGCCGGGAGCGCCGTCGCGCAGACCCCGAAGACGTTCCCACCGCCGCCGCGCACCGCGTGGGCGCCCGTCGGCTGCCGCACGCCCGATCCCGCCGGCGGTGTCCTCGCGTCGCGCGGCGCGTGGCGCTCGCTGCACGCCGACGAGGTGAACAGCGACGAGGTCGCGGTCGCCTACGCGCCGGCGATGGCGGCCGACTGGGTCGCGGAGCCGCTCACCTGGAACCCGACGGGACCGGTATTCGACAGCGCCGGCAACGTCTACTTCGCGCCGTTCCAGCCGCACGACGGCGCGCTCGTCGTCGCGCTCGATCCGGCGACCGGCGCGCGGCGCTGGACGATCCCGAACTCCACCGGCTCGCCGTCCGGCAGCGGCACGCCCATGATCCTCGAGGACCCGGATCATCCGGGCGAGGAGCTGCTGTACCACGCGCGCTACGACCGCGTGCTGGCGGCGCGGACCGACGGCAGCGTCCTCTGGGAGATGCCCACCGGCCTCACCGGGCCCCCCGTCGGCGGCGGCTTCGGCGTCAACTACCACGCCGGCGCCGACGCCCTCCTCGGCCTCACGCGCGACGGCTGGCTCTACGCCGTCGACCGGCGGACCGGCGTCACCGTGCTGCCCGCGCCGTACCAGCTCCCCGGCGCGCCGTCGCCCGCCGGCCCGCCGCTCGCGACGCCGCCCGCCATCCAGGCCTGCGCCCAGGCCGAGCTCGAGAAGCTCGCCGACCTCCGCGGCCAGCCCATCTCGCTCGCCATCGACGTCCTGCTCGGCAACGGCGTCGAGGTCGCGAACTACTTCTCGATCGACGCCGCGACGGGCCGCATCTGGGTGGCCGCGACCGCCCCGGACGGCGACGACGGCAGCGTCGACGGCGTCTCGCAGCTGGGCGCGCTCTACGGGCTCGACCTCGTGCCGAGCGGTCCCGAGTGGCAGGTCGTGGAGGCCTGCCGGCAGACCTTCACCGGCGGCTCCGCCACCACGCCCGCGCTGCGCCGCGACGGCACGCGCGTCTACGTCGGCGACAACGTCGGCAACCTCATCGCCCTCGACCGCGACTGCCGCATCGCGTGGACGGTGAACGTCGGCGGCCAGATCACCGGCTCGATCGGCGTCGCCGCCGACAACGGCGAGATCTACGCCTCGACGGGCGGCACGATCCATCAGGTGATCGACGAGGGCGCGGCGGGCCGCCTCGCCTGGTCGGCGAACCTCGACGTCTACGACCTCCTGCCCGGGCAGCAGGTCGCGAACCAGACCGTCGCCGGCATCGGCGCGAACGCCGTCAGCTTCCAGGCGGCCGCCGTCGTGCCGCTCGGTGCGTCGCGGCTCTCGATCACCACCGGCGTCGGGCTGCTCGACCGCCTGACGGGCGAGGTCACCGCGTTCACGCCGGGGCTCGACGAGTCGGTCGCCGTGATGAGCACGAGCCCGGACGGCACGCTCTACATGGGCAACTCGCCGCTGCGCCGGCTGTTCACCTACTGTCTGGCCGAGGCCGGGCTGCTGACGATCCCGGTCGCGCCGCCGATCGGCGGCATCCGCAAGTTCCGCTCGGTGCGGCCCGACCTGCTCCTGCGCGACGCGGCCTGCGCCGCCGCCGACCGCGCCCGCAACGCCCAGCGCCACCGGCGGCGCTGCCCGGCGTCCGCCGGCCGACGCCGGGCAGCTCCCCATCCTGGTCGCGCAGAGCCAGCGCGCCGCCAGCGACGGCCGCCCGCCGCATGTCTCGGGCGGCAGGGACACGTGAGGAGCTCGAGCGGCGCTTCGGCCGCGCGGGCAAGCGTCTCGCCGCGGGCAAGCTCCCCGCGGCGCCGCTGCGCGCGGCCTGCCGGCAGGCGGCGCGCGTCGCGACGCCCTGACCCGCGAAGCCGGGCGCGGGCTACTGCCCGCCGCCCGCGAAGCGCTCGCGCAGCAGGTGCGTCTGGACCTTGTTGTGCGCGTTGCGCGGCAGCGTGGCGACGAACTCGATGCGGCGCGGCTTCTTGAAGCCCGCGAGGCGCGCGCCGGCGAACGTGCCGAGCGCCTCGCCGTCGAGCACGGTGCCCTCGCGCCGCACGACGATCGCCGTCACCTGCTCGCCCCAGCGCGGGTGCGGCGTGCCGATGACGGCGACGTCGGCGACGTCGGGATGCCCGCGCAGCACCGCCTCGACCTCGGCGGGCGAGACGTTCTCGCCGCCGGTGATGATGAGGTCCTTCACGCGCCCGGTGATCCAGAAGTAGCCGTCGGCGTCGCGGCGCCCGAGGTCGCCCGTGTGCAGCCAGCCGTCGCGCACGGCGAGCGCCGTCGCGCGCGGATCGCGGTGGTAGCCGGCCATGACGGTGGGCCCGCCGACGACGATCTCGCCCTCCTCCCCGGGCTCGGCGAGCGCGCCGTCGCCGCGGCGGATGGCGACGTGGACGTGCGGGTTCATGCACCCGATGGTGCCCGCGCGATCGAACACGCTCGTGCCGCGCGCCATGCAGACCCCGTCGGTCGACTCGGTCTGGCCGTAGGCCTCGATGACCTCGGCCCGGGCGAAGAGCTCGGCCAGCGCGCGCTTCGACGCCATCGGCGTCGGCGCGCCGCCCACGCTCACCTTGCGCACGCCCTCGCGCACGCGCGCCGGCAGCGCCCCCTGCTGCACGACGTCGAACACCATGCCGCCGATGAGCGGCAGGTCGGTGACGCCGTACCGCTCGGCCGCCTCCAGCACCGCCCCCACGTCGAACTTCTCGAGCAGCACCGCGCGCGCGCCGAGCAGCATGCGGCAGAGGAGGTGCGAGACCAGCACCGGAACGTGCGTCAGCGGGCTCAGGCATGCGCCGACTCCGTCGGCCTCGTCGCCGCGCGCCTGCGCGCAGGCGAGCGTCGCCCAGAAGAGGTTCGCGTGCGTCAGGACGACGCCCTTCGGCGTGCCGGTGGAGCCGGACGTGTAGGCGATGGCGGCGTGGTCGGCGGGCCCCGGCACGCGCGCCGCGGAAGCGCGACGCTTCGGTCCGCGCACGAGCAGGCGCGGCGCCGGCGGCAGCTCCGCGGCGACGACCCAGGCGGCGCAGCCGGCCGCGCGGGCGGCGTCGCGTGCGATCTCGGCCCGGGGCTCGTCGGCGAGCAGCGCGACGGCTCGTGCGTGCTCGAGCAGGCGCGCCGCCTCCGCGGCCGTCGAGCGCGCGCCGATCGGCACCGCCACCGCGCCGATGCCCCACACGGCGTAGAGCAAGGCCACGATCGCCGGCTCGTTCGCCGCACAGACGCCCACCGCCTGCCCGGCGCCGATCCCGCGCCGCACGAGCAGCGCCGCGAGCGTCTCCACGCCGTCGGCCACGCGCCCGAACGGCACGTGCGCGTCCCGGAAGACGAGCCCGCCGTGCTCGCCGCGCCGTGCGGCCTGGAGCCGGAGCAGCTCGGGCGACGTCGGCATCAGCAGCGGAGCGGGACGGCGTGGGGCGAGCATGACGGCTGGGCGCGTTCTAGACGCGCGCTCAGCCGGGCGTCAACGCGACCGTACGCCGGCCGGCGCGCCGCCGCGGCAGGCGCCCGTGGGCCGGCCCCGGCGAGGGACCGACCCACGGCGGCGAGGTCGTCCATGACCTCGACCGGTCGGGATGCGCGTTGGACCCGGCCCGGCGTGTGTGCCCTGCCATCCCAGACGGCAGCATGCGGCGTGCCACCCGAACGAGGCGAGAAACGGGCGTCCCGACGCCGCACGCCGCATGCGTTTGTAGAATGTCGGCGCGTTCAAGGCTCCGCCCGCTCGCGCACGCGCAAACGATTGTCGACCGCGCGAACGCCGCTCAGCGCGCGCACGCGCGTCTCGATCGCGGCGCGCTCGTCGGCGTCGTCGACGGTGCCTTCGAGACGCACGACGCCCGCGTCGACGACCACCGCGAGGTCGACGGGATCGACCACCAGGGTCTCGGCGACGAGCACGTCGATCTGCTCGCGCAGCGCTTCATCGTCTCGCATCGACATGGCACCTCCGTTCGTCGGGCTCTGCTCGCAACCCGGGTGCCAACCGCGCGGACACGTTCGCGCGGTCCACGCCGCGGCGGATGCAAAGAAGAAGTTACATGCCGGCGGGGCGCGCGCGACCGATCTTGCCAGCCCGGCGCGTGCCTCGTATGGGTCGCGCGTGCCAGCCACGTGCGATCACCTGCTGTGGGCCGGCCCCGACCTCGGGCGGGCGGTGGCGGGCATGGCGCGGCGCACGGGCATCCGCCCCACGTTCGGCGGCCACCACCCGGACCTGGGCACGCAGAATGCCATCGCGGCGCTCGGACGGCGGCGCTTTCTCGAAGTCATCGCGCCCGATCCGTCGCTGCCCGCCGGCGCGCTCGCCCGACGACTCGCCGCGCTGCCGGCGCCGACGCTGCTCATGTGGGCCGCCGCCACGCCGAGCGCCGCCGCAATCGCCGCGCGCGCCGAGGCCGAGGGCTACACGAGCGTCGTCGTCGACGGCCATCGGCCGCGTCCGGACGGCTCGATCGTGCGCTGGACCAACGTCTTCGTGTCGGGGCACGGCGCGGGCCCGCTGGTGCCGTTCTTCATCGAGTGGCACGACGGCGGCCATCCGGCGTCCGACGCGCCGTCCGGCCTGCGGCTGCGCAGCTTCGCCGCCGAGACGCCGCAGCCCGCCGCCCTGCGCGCCGTCTTCGAGGCGCTCGAGGTGCGCCTGCCCGTGCGCCGCGGCCCGGCCGCCCGGCTCGTCGCCCTGCTCGACACCCCGCGCGGGCCGGTCGAGCTGAGCGGACCCTAGTGTCCCGCGTCCGAGCTCCGGACTCGGGACACTAGCGCCGCCCCGCCTCTTCGAGGCGCTGCTGGATCACGGCACGGCGCTCCTGCACCTCGCGCTGGGTCAGCGACGCCACCTCGCCGTCGAGTCCCACGGCGCGGCGGATGCCGTCGAGGTCGACCGTCGTCCGCGTCGGATCGAAGCCGATGTCGCCCATGATGCGCGCGCCGTGGTTCACCGCGAAGTAGCCGTAGATGCGCACGACCTCGTCGAGCAGGTTGACGTCGGGCGCGAGCGTGGTGATGGCGCCGTCGAAGAAGAGCATGCCCTTCACGTAGAGCATGAGATGCTTCGGCAGGCGGGCGCCCAGGCCGAGGAGACCCTTCAGGAGCCGCTGGATCTCGTGCACCAGGTCCTCGCTCGAGAGCTTGGTCGGATCCTGCACGGGCTCGTCGATGCGCAGCAGGCGCATGACCTCGTCGAGATCGGCGTCGGGCGGCAGCGCGCCGAGATCACGAAAGGCCTCGAGCTGCCCGCGGACGTCGTTCACCGCCCCCGTCATCATCATGCGCAGGAACGCGAGACGCTGGGGCTCGTCCATGCGCCCGGTGATGCCGTAGTCGAACAGCGCGACGCGGCCGTCGCGCATGACGAAGAGGTTGCCGCCGTGGAGGTCGCCGTGGAAGACGCCGAAGATCATCGCGCCCTCGAGGAAGGCGATGAGCAGCGAGTGCACGACCGCCTCGGTATCGACGCCCGCCGCCCGCATGCCGGCGACGTCGTCGTACTTGAAGCCGTGCAGGCGCTCCATCACGAGCACGCGGCGCGTGACCAGCGTGGGATGCGGCCGCGGCACCACGACGATGCGCTGCCCCGCCTCGCACAGGACGCGGGCGACGTCGAGCATGTTCTCGGCCTCGAGCCGGAAGTCGAGCTCCTCGACGATGGTCTCGGCGAACAGCTCGACCAGCGCGGGCGGGTTCGCGAGCGCGGCCACCGGGATGCGGCCGACGAGGAGCGGGGCGATCCAGGCCATGGCGGCGACGTCCTCGTGCACCCGCCGCGCGACCGCCGGCCGCTGCACCTTCACGACGACGTCCTCGCCGGTGCGCAGTCGCGCCGCGTGCACCTGCGCGATCGACGCCGCCGCGAGACAGACGCGCTCGAACGAGGCGAACACCGATTCGAGCGGCGCGCCGAGGTCCTCCTCGACGACGCGGCGAACGACGTCGAACGGCTCCGGCGGCACCTGGTCGCGGCACTTCTTGAACTCCTCGACCAGCTCCGGCGGGAAGAGCCCGTGCCCGGACGACACGATCTGGCCGAGCTTGATGTAGGCCGGGCCGAGGCGCTCGAAGGCACGACGGAGCCGCCGCGAGAGCCCCTGGCGCGAGCGGACGCCGTCCCCGCGGCGCTCGCGCAGCGCCCACAGCGCGAGCCCGCCGCCGATCCGCGCCGCCGCCTCCGTGAAGCGCCCGAGCGGGGGCATTGAGCGGCGCGCGACCATGGCCGGCACCGCCTCCCGGGAGGCCGCGCGCAGCCGCGCCACGTCCGCCCGCCACGCGACGGCGGCCGGCTCGATCTCCCAGGGTCCTCGGTCGCCGAAGGCGAACTGCTCCGTGTCGCGCACCGGCACGGGAAGCTATCGCCCGCCGCGGCGCCCGGCAAAGGGGACCCGCACGGCGGCCGCCGCGCGGGTCCCGATCGCTCAGAGCACGCAGGCGAGGGTGATGTGCTTGTCGGACTTCTGGCGGCTGGCGCAGAAGCAGCCGAGCAGCGTCGAGTCACGCCCGAAGGTCAGCTTCGCGTGCGGGGCGTTCAGCGCCGCGCGCAGCACCGCCCCCTGGCTGACGCGGCCCGAGTGTCCGGCCAGGTTGATGACCGGCATCGGACCCTGCGGGTCGGCCGGGGTCAGACGCGAGCCCGACCCGACGGTGAGCTTCGAGACTACGTTCAGCGTCGTGACGCCGTCGGTGGCCAGCCGGGCACCGCGTCCCATGGTGACGCTGCAGAACTCGTAGGTGCCCGGGGCAAGCAGCAGCGTCCCGCCGTTCAGGATGCGCACGCTGCCGTAGCGGCCGGGCGCCAGCGGCCCGACGGTGGTCCCCGGGAGGACGCGGATCTCGTCGCCGCCGCAGGTGAACGTCGGGATCTCGCAGAACGGCTCCGCCAGCGGCAGCGCCGGCGCGGGACCGGTCGCGCCGCGCACGACGCCGTTCTGGCCGATCGACAGCGTGTTCGCCAGCACGGAGAACGCGTCGACCGCATGTCCCAGCGACACCCGATCGGCGACCAGCACGCTGCCGTCGGCGAAGCGCACGTTGCGTCCGGTGTTGATGCGTCCGCGCGGCATGTTGACCGTGACGCCGCCGCTCACCGAGGCGTCGTTGTTGATCTTCGACTCGTACGCGACGCGGAAGGCGGCGGCGCAGCCGCACGCCTGGTCGGGCACGGTCGTGGTCGTCGTGCTGCTCGTCGTGGTCGTGGACGTCGACGTGGTCGTGGTCGGGTCCACGGTGGTCGTGGTGCTGCTCGTCGACGTCGTCGTGGTGGTCGTCGCCAGCGTCGTCGTCGTGGTCGGCAGCGTCGTGGTGCTCGTCGACGTCGTCGTGGTGGTCGTCGCCAGCGTCGTCGTCGTGGTCGGCAGCGTCGTCGTGGTGGTCGGGAGGCACGCGAGGTTGCCGGTGAACTCGGGCTGGTGGATCTCCGAGGACGTCGTCAGCGCGCGGACCGCGGTCGAGCCGTCGATGTTGGCCTGGGTCGTCACGGCGGCGTACGGCGCCAGGATGGCGCCCATCAGGTTGCGCGCGTTGAGATTGATGCTGGTGGCTTGGGGGAAGTTCCACAGCACCCGACTGCGCCAGGTCGCCTGCGTGAAGGCGCTGACCAGGTTGCCGAACTGCCAGTCGACCGTCGTGCCCGTGACGTTGATGACGATCGTCTGCGCGCTTCCGGGCGTGAGCTCGATCTGCTGCACCTTCGAGTTGCCGAAGAGCGCGGACGCCGCGACCGTGAACACCGCGGTGCCGCAGGCGTCGGTCGTCGTCACCTGGAAGCGGGCCGGCCCGGGCTGGTCACCCGGCAGCGTCACCGCGTTGTTGGCAGGCATCGCGCCGATGGTGGCCGTGGCGCCCTGGAGGTCGGCGGTCATCTGCGCGTCGGACAGCGACGGATCGGGGACGAGGGCGCCGCCGCCGTTGAAGTTGATCGTGCGGCCGTTGGTGCTGCCGCCGACGCGCGCGCTGCCGCTCTGGAGCTGGAGCGGGTTGCCGGCGACGATCTGGCCGACGACGACGAGCGTGTCGTCGTTCGGCGGCACCGCGAGGTGGATCGCAAAGTTCGCGGAGGTGCCGCTGACGATGCTGCCGCCGACCCACGTGCGGCCTTCGACCTCGGAGCTCGTCGACAGATCCTCGAGCGTGATGAGGTCGTAGTGGGCCATCGCCGCGAGTGCGGCGGCGACGTCGGCGCGGGCCGGGGTCGCGAGGGTGAGGGCGAGAACGGGGACGAGGAGGGCGGCGGCGAGCCGGACACGGCTCGACTTGGGAAGGACCATTTGTCTGCGGGCTCCGTGGGGGGTGGGATCGTGCGGCGGGGATGCTGCGGCGCGCAGAGACGTACCCGGAGCAACGCGCCCTCCACAAGGCGCAAACCGCATGCTCGCGCCTCGGAACCCGCAGGTGCCATAGCCAGATAGCTTCACCCGCTCCACTGCGCACGCGGAGTGCGCGGCCTGCGATGCAGGCCTTCATGGCGACGGCGACGCGCGACGAGCGTCGAATGAACCGCGCCGGCGGCGCGCCGTCCGCGGCGCCGCGCAGGCAACGCGGAACGGCGGCGCCGGCCGACGTGGACTCAGCCCGGACCGATCAGGTTGTTGCCGAGCAGCACCCAGAGCAGCAGCAGCAGACCCACGGGAGCCCCCAGCAGGTAGAGGACGAGATAGCCGACCCGTCCACTCTCGGCGTCGCGCTCGTAGCGATGGAGCTTCATGTCGAATCCCCTCTCGAAGCGATGATGTGATCGCGGACGGAGGGGAACAGCATCGGCCGTGCCAGCGGCAGGCCCGCGAAATCGCAGCGTGCGCCCGTCGCGCCCACCGCGCATTGTAGAAATGCGATCCAGCCGGGGCTCGACCCGCCGAGAGCGCGCGCTGCCGTTCACGCGCAAGCGCCGGGCCGCGTCGTCGCCACCGGGTCGTGCAGGTCGACGAACACCGTGCGGCCGCCCGCGATGCGACGCAGGAGCAGCCAGTCGCCCTTGTACGCCTTGTGGTCCCACGGCCCGAGGCTCATGTGCGTACGCGGTCCGCCGTTGACGGCGGGCAGCATGCGGACCTTCTCGAGCCCCTGCTTCACGCCCTCCGGCGTCAGCAGCGGCGCGCGCGCGAGGCCCTCGGCGATCAGGCGCGCGGTGTCGTAGGTGAGCGCGGTGACGGTGTGGTCGGCGCGCTTGCCGACGGCCTGCGCGAAGCGGTCGAACGTCGGCCGCAGGAGCGGGTTGTGCTCGCACATCTGATCGACGCCGACCCAGCCCTCGAGCGCCGCCATCCACTCCGGCTTCGCGTAGCAGAACTGGAAGGCGGTGGTCATGATACGCGGTGGATCCCAGCCCATGCGCTCGAAGATCGGGCGCATGAGGATCGTCGGGTAGCCGTAGCCGAGGTACGCGAGGCAGTCGGGGCTCTGTTCGCGGATCTTGCGCAGCACGATCTCGAGGTCGTCGGGGATCTGCGTCGTGTAGGCCTCGATCAGGATGTCGAGCTTCTCCCTGGCCGCGTACCACCGGAAGCTCGACGCGTATTCGACGCCGCCCGGGCTCTGCTCGTGGATCATGCCGACGCGGCGGTAGCCCATGCGCCGGATCCACGTCGCCATGATCGCGGCTTCCTCGGCGAGGCCGCCGTTGCCGAGGTTGAAGCAGTACTCGCCGTGGTAGCGATCCGTGCCCGTCCAGGTGACGGCCGGCACGCCGGTACGATCGATCACCGGCGCCAGCGCCAGCGAGTTGTCGGTGATGAGCGGACCGATCGTGCACAGCACGCCCGCGTCGACGAGGCGCCGGTAGCCGTCGATCGTGTTCTTCGCCTCGAGCCGCGGCAGCCCGATCGCCTCCTCGACGATCAGCTCGACGGGCCGCAGGATCGTGCCGTCGGCGTGCGCCTCGTCGAAGGCGAAGCGCAGGCAGGCGAGGAAGTCCGCCTTGGTGCCCATGTCGAGGTCGATCAGCACGCCGATCTTCGTCGGCGCGAACTGGAGTCCGTGCGGCAGGGTGCGCTGGGCCATGGCGCGTGGCTACACCGGGTCGTTCGACGGCGACAAGCGCGCGCCGCGTCGCACTTGCGCGCGACGCGGGCTCGGCTAAGAGCGCTGCGTGCTGCGGACGGTGGTGCGGTGGCTCGGCGGGGCGGTACTGGCCTTCGTCGGCCTGTCGTTGCTCGCCGTCATGGTCGTCCGCGTCGTTCCGCCGCTGCTGACGCCGCTCATGGTGATCCGCGGCGTCGACTCGCTCCTGGCCGGCGAGCCGGTGGGCGTCGCCAAGGACTGGGTGCCGCTGCGCGAGATCGCCCCTGCCCTGCCGCGCGCGGTGATCGCGGCGGAGGACGCGCGCTTCTTCACACACCACGGCGTCGACTGGCGCGCGGTGGAGGAAGCTCGCGAGTACAACCGTCGCAACGCCGGCCGCCGGCAGCGCGGGGCGAGCACCATCACCATGCAGTGCGCCCGCAACGTGTTCCTCTGGCAGGGCCGCACCTGGGTGCGGAAGGGACTCGAGCTCTGGTTCACGGCGCTGCTCGAGCTCTGCTGGCCCAAGCGGCGCATCCTCGAGGTGTACCTGAACGTCGCCGAGTGGGGTCGCGGCGTCTACGGCGCGGAGGCGGCGGCGCAGCATTGGTTCGGGGTCCCGGCGGCGCGGCTGTCGGCGCAGCAGGCGGCGCTCCTCGCCGCGATGCTGCCGTCGCCGCTGCGCTGGGATCCCGCTCGGCCGACGCGCTACCTGGCGGCGCGCGCGCGGCGCATCGCGGGCTGGGCCCGCGACGTCGACCTGCGGCAGCTCGAGTAGCGGCCAGGGTGGCCGGGCGCTTCGGCCCGGCGCTCCAGAGATCCGCCCCGCCGACCGATGTATGTCGGCATGGCGACCCCGTCGACTTCCCCGGCCCCGGCGCCCGGTCCCCAGGTGATCCTGCTGAACGGACCCTCCAGCGCGGGGAAGACGACGATCGCGCGCGCCCTGCAGGCGCGGATCGCCGAGCCCTTTCTCCGCCTCTCCTTCGACGACTTCGTGTTCGCGCACGCGGCGCGCTACTACCGCGGCGCCGACGGCCCGGCGCGATCCGAGACCAACGAGTGGATCGACGAGGGCTGCCGGATCGTGACCACGTCGGCACCGGGTGAGCCGCCGGCCGTGCGGGCCGAGTTCGGGCCGGTGTTCCGACGGACCTTCGCGGCCATCGGCCCGACGGTGCGGACGCTGGTGGCGACGGGCAGTCGCGTGATCCTCGACCACGTCATCGCCGACGAGTGGATGTACGACTCCTGGCTCGAGGCCTGCGGCGACCTCGACGTGCTGCGCGTCGGCGTGACGTGCGCGCTGCCGATCCTCGAGTCTCGGGAGCGCGCCCGCGGGGACCGCGTGCTCGGCCGGGCCCGGGGCCTCGTGTCGGTGGTGCACACGTTCACTGCGTACGACGTCGTCGTCGACTCGGGCGCGGCGACGGTGGATCAGTGCGTCGAGGCCATCGTGCGCGCGGCGCGCCTCCGCACCTGCGCCGCGCCGTTCAGCGCCGTTCCATCCGCTCCGGTGGTCTCGGGCTGACGGGTCGCCGGGCACGCGGCGCAAGCTGCGCCACGCGAGCCGGGACGCGAGGGCGTGCCCGCCGACGCCGTGTGGGCCTCACAGCGCCAGGTCAGCGACCACCGCGAAGTGGTCGCTCGGATAGATCGTCGGGTCGTGTCCGGGCGGCTCGTTGGCGGCGACGTGCGCCCCCAGCACGCGCACCGGCCCGCGCACCCAGACGTAGTCGAGGCAGCCGCGGGCGCCGTCCAGGTCCATCGTCGGCGCCTGGATGCCCGACGGCCAGGTGAGCGGCGGCTCGTCGCCGTGCACCGCGTGATGCGCGGAGCGGAAGCCGGCGTCGCGCATGACGGCGCACGAGGCCTCGTCCGGGAGCGCGTTGAAGTCGCCGGTGACCACGACGCCGCCGTCGGGCGGCGCCGCGGCCACGAAGTCGCACACCGCCCGCGCCTGCTCCACCCGCAGATGCGCGTCCTCGGCCAGGTGATGGAGGTGCGTGTTGGCGAACCAGAGGGTGCGTCCACCGGGCAGCGCGATGCGCACCCGCTGCGCCACCCGCCAGTACTCGAGCCCGCGCGTCGCGTGCGCGCTCCCCGTGCCCATGCCGACGAGAATCGCGTTGCCGAAGCCGATCCGCGTCTCCGCAGCGAACGTCTGGTAGCGCCGCTCGGGCACGGCGTCCGCGAGCAGCGACTCCTGCCTCGCGTTCGCGAAGTCGACCTCCTGCAGCCCGGCGACGTCCGGCGCGATGCGACGGAAGGCGTCGACGAGCAGCGGTCGCCGCTCGGGCCAGCGGTCGAGGACGCCGCGGAGATTGAAGGTGGCGACGCGGAGTCGCATGCGGGCAGCGTAGCACGGAGAGACGCCGCGAGCCGCACCCGGCTCGCCCGGCGCGACCTCGCCAGACGGTCATGCCGACGTCACGGTGCGGCGGCTCGTGCGCAGCGCATCCGAGGTGATCCGCATCGAAGCGGAGGAGCTGCGGCTGCAGTCGGGGAAGGAGGTGCCGCTCGCGATCCTCTTCGCCGACCTGCGCGACTTCACGGGCATCGTCGACCGCCACCCCGCCTACGACGTCGTCCACGTCCTGAACCGCATCTGCGCGGCGATGCGCGAGGGCGCGGCGGCTGAGCGACGTCGCCGTGCTTCGCGGCCGCGGGTGACGACGGGGGGCGGCTACGCGAGCAGCGCCGCGCCCGGCGTACCGCAGTCGCACGCCCCCACACGCGTCGCGACGCCGCTCGCGTACCGCCACGGCGCACCGGGCGCCGACAGCACGAGCCCATCCGCCCCCGCCTCCGCGACCACCCCCTCGGCGCAGTGGAGCGCCGCGCGCGCGCACGACGCCGCGGCGAAGCTCGTCACCTCCGGCACCGCGAGCCAGCTTCGCTGCCAGCCGGCGAACGTCGCCGGCACGGCGGGCGTCGCCAACGGCCAGGTGCCGCGCGCGAGCCACACGATGCCCTGCCACCACGGCCGCGGCACCTCCGGCGCCGCGGCGAGGAAGGCGGCCGCCGACGCGGGCTCGAGGATCAGCACGGCGCACTCCACGCGATCGACCAGATCCCAGGCGCCGCGCTGCGCCGCCGCCGCGTCGACCTCGCCGAGCGGGACGTCGAGGGCGCCGATCGCCTCGTTCACGTCGCCGACGAGGAGCGCACCGGGCGTCGTCAGCGCACCGGGCAGGGTGTTGGCGACGCGCATCCCGGGGGCGATGCCGAGACGCCGGAAGAGCACGGCGCCGGCCTCGATCTCGCGCGCCAGCTCGCCCGCCGACCAGGGCAGCAACAGAAGATCGTCGCCGGTGCCGGTGACGCCGACGCGCACCGCCGGATCCGGCAGCGCGAAGGTGCGCTCGCCGAACGGCGGGCGGGCACGCTGGCTGGCGACGAGCTCGGGGCGGGAGCGGAGAGGCGACGACATGGGCTCGGGCTCTTAGCGCAGGTAGGCCCCTTCGTGCACGAGAAGCCAGCGTTTGCGCGCGAGGCCCCCGCCGTAGCCGGTGAGCGTCCCGTCGCTGCCGAGCACGCGGTGGCACGGGATGGCGAGCCAGATCGGGTTGGCGCCGTTCGCGCTGCCGACCGCGCGCACCGCCCCCGGAACGCCGGCGCGCCGGGCCAGCTCGCCGTAGGTGACGGTCGCGCCGGCCGGGATCGCGCGTACCGCGGCCCACACCCGCTGCTGAAACGGGGTCCCGCCCGGCGCCAGCGTCAGCGCGGCGAGGGCGTCGGGCTCGCCCGCGAAGTAGGCCGCGACCCGCCGGGCGGCGGCGCGGGCCGCCGCCCCGTCGGCTCCGCCGGCGTCGCCGAACCGGCGATGCAGGGTCCGCGCCGGCCTGGCGAAGGCGTCCGCGAACGCGAGCGCGCAGACGGCGCCGTCGCGGGTGACCACACGGACGTCGCCGAGCGGCGTGGCGACCAGCGCCGACTGGAGCATGCGCGCAGTCTGGCAGGCCGCAGACGATGCGGAAAGTTGTACAAACGCGCGCGCGCCCCCCGTTCGGCACGACGCGGAATGGAGGCCCGCCTGGCACGCAGCTCGCTTTCAGCGGCGATGCTCGCCGCCCCCGACACCCGAGGCCACCGCATCGCGTCCGCGGCCGGCACCGCACTCGCCGTCCTGCTCCTCGGAGCGCTCTCCGCCTCGGCGCAGGTGTGCGGTGACGGCGTGCCGACGCCGCCCGAGACCTGCGACGACGGCAACGTCCTGCCCGGCGACGGCTGCTCGCCGCTCTGCCAGCGGGAGAACCTGCCGCCCCTCTGCGACCGCGCCTTCGCCGACGTCCAGGACCTCTGGCCGCCGAATCACCGCCTGGTGCCGGTGTCGATCGCCGGCGTGACCGACCCCGACGGCGATCCCCTCCTGCTGGCGATCACCGCCGTGGCGCAGGACGAGCCGGTCGACGACACCGGGGACGGGGCCACCTGCCCGGACGCGATCGGGCTCGGCGGCGACGTCGTACGGCTGCGCGCCGAACGCCAGGGCTCCGGCGACGGCCGCGTCTACCACGTCGCGTTCGTCGCCACGGACCCGCTCGGCGCAGCCTGCACCGGCGCGGTCAGCGTCTGCGTGCGACACGACCGGCGGCCGGGCGGCACCTGCGGCGACGGCGGGCCGCTCTACGACTCGGCCGCCGGCGCCCCGGGCGCCTGCGGTGACAGCGACACCTGCGATCCCCGGCGCTGCATCCCCACCGCTGCGGAGCTGCTCGCGCTCTGCGAGCCGCTGCCGCGTCGCGTGCAACGCAAGCTCACGCGCGCCCGTATCCTGCTCGAGCGGGCCACGACGGCCGCACGGCCGCGACGCCAGGCACGCCTCACCCGGCGTGCGGATCGCCTCCTGCTGCGCGCCGACGCGCAGGTGACGCGCATCCTCAGCGGGTCGTGTCTCGCCGCCATCGGCGCGGCCCTCGACGCCGCCCGTACGTGCGTCGCCTGCGCCCTTCCCGTGCCGCGCTGACGCCGCGGTGGACTCGGCGCGAGCGGCGGGGCTAAGCCGGAGCGCATGAAGGTCCGCATCGGGCTCGGCGTCGCGCAGACGCCCTTCGAGGACGCGCGCGGCTTCTGGCGCTTCGTGGAGCGCTGCGAGGCGGGCGGCATCGACTCGCTCTGGCAGACCGACCGGCTGGTGTCGTCGCAGCCCCAGCTCGAGCCGATGAGCGTCATGGCCGCGCTCGCCGGCGGCACCGACCGCCTCAAGTTCGGCATGAACGTCGTGGTCGTCACCTTCCGCGATCCGCTGGTGCTGGCGAAGGAGTGCGCGACCATCGACTGGCTCTCGCGCGGGCGGCTGCTGCCCGCCTTCGGCGTCGGTCCCGCGATCGCGCCCGAGTGGGCGGCGACGGGGCGCGATCCCAAGGGCAGCGGCGCGATGGTCGACGAGGCGCTCGGCATCATGGCGCATCTCTGGGCCGGCGAGCGCGTCACCGCCCATGGCGCACACTACCGCTACACCGACGTGCGCATCGCCCCGCTGCCGATCCAGCAGCCGCTGCCGCTGTGGATCGGCGGCCGCAGCCGGAACGCCATCCGGCGCACCGCGCGCCTCGGCACCGGCTGGCTCGGCGGCGTCGAGTCGCCCGAGCAGGCCGGCCCGGTCGTGGCCGCCATCCGCGAGGCGTCGGCCGCCGCGGGACGGCCCATCGACGACGACCACTACGGGGCCGCGTTCGGCTTCCGCTTCGGCGCGACCGACGAGCCGCTCGTGCAGCGCACCGGCCAGGTGCTCGCCGCGCTGGCGCAGACGAGCGATGCGTCGCGCCACGTCGCGGTCGGCGGTGCGGCCGAGATCCTCGCGCGCATCGACGAGTTCGTGCGGGTCGGGGTCTCGAAATTCGTGCTGCGTCCGATCGCGCTCGGCGAGGCCGACGTCCTCGATCAGACCGAGCGGCTCATCGCCGAGGTGCTGCCGCGCGTGCACGGCGCCGTCCGCGCCGCCTGAGCCGCATGTGTACGATCGTCCTGCGGCTCGATCCCGAGGCCGCCGAGCCCGTGCGCCTCGCCGCCAACCGCGACGAGTTCCGCGACCGCGCCGCCGACGATCCCATGCCCGTCGCCCCGGGCATCTTCGCCGGTCGCGACCGGCGCGCGGGCGGCACCTGGCTCGCGGTCGGGAACGGGCGGCTCGCTGCGCTGACCAACGTCGCCGAGGCGCCGCGCGACGCGGGCGCACGGAGCCGCGGCGAGCTGCCGCTGCTCGCGCTCGCCGGCCGGCTGCCCGATCGACTCGACGCGTGGAACGCCTTCAACCTGCTGATCGTCGACGAAGACGGCGCCCGCGTCGTCACCCACCTCGGCGGCGGCCGCGTGCTCGGCCCCGTGCTGCTCGGCCCGGGCGCGCACGCGATCGTCAACGAGCCGTTCGGCCACGAGGCGACGCCGCGCGGCGCCCGCGTGCGCCTGCTGCTCGACGACGACGCCCCGGCCGACTTCCCGCTCTTGTGCGACCACGGCACCGCGGGCGGGACGAACGGGCTCTGCCACCACGGCCGTGCCTACGGCACCGTCTCGTCGACGGTGCTGGCGCTCGGGCGCGAGCGCGACGTGCTGCGCTACTGGCACCGCCCCGGCCAGCCCTGCACGACGCCGACGGTCGACCTCACGGCCGCCGCGCGCGCCGCCACGCCGCGCTGAGCGCGGCTCAGCCGCGCGGCAGCCCGAGCGCCTGCTGCGCGATGAGGCCGCGCAGCACCTCGGAGGTGCCCGACGAGATCGTCACCGAGCGCGAGTAGAGGTAGCGCTCCTGGGGCTCGCCGGCGTCGAGGGCCTGCGCCTCGCCGACGCCGAGCTGCGCCCACGGGCCTTCGAGCTGCATCGCCAGCTCGCAGGCACGCTGCTGCACCTCGCTGCCGAAGAGCTTCTGCAGTGCGGCGTCGGCCCCGGCGTCGCCGGCGTGCAGCTTCGGCAGGAGGCGCAGCGTGTGCGCCGCGAACACCTGCGACTCGATCCACGCCTGCGCCACCTGCCCGCGCAGCGCCGCGAGGTCGGTGCGGCCGCCGTCGCCGGCGGCGGCGCGGCGATAGAGGTCGCAGAGCGCACGCGCGCCGTTCTGCAGGCGGATCTTGAAATCGAACGCCCACAGCGTGCCGCGCTCGTGCGCCAGCGCCGCGCGGATCAGCGGCCAGCCCGCGTTCACCGCGCCGACGGTGTCGGCGACCGGGACCCGCACCTCTTCCAGGAACACCTCGTTGAACTCGCGCCGGCCGCTGATCTGCACCAGCGGCCGCCAGGTGACGCCGGGCGCGTGCATGTCGACGACGAGACAGGTGATGCCCTTGTGCCGCGGCACGTCGGGATCGGTGCGCACGAGCAGCAGCAGCCAGTCGGCGAAGTGCGCCTTGCTCGACCACACCTTCTGGCCGCTGACGACCCACTCGTCGCCGTCGCGCACGGCGCGGCAGCGCAGCGAGGCGAGATCGCTGCCGGCGTTGGGCTCCGAGAAGCCGAGACACCACACCTCGTCGGCCGGCAGGATGCGCGGCAGGAAGCGGCGCTTCTGCGCATCGGTCCCGGCGTGCAGCAGCACGGACCCGACGATGTTCACGGCGACGGCGTCGAGGATCTCCGGCGCGCGGACCCGCGCCATCTCCTCGGTGAAGATGATCTGCTCGTTCAGCGACGCGGCGCGGCCGCCGTGCTCGCGCGGCCATTGGATGCCGACCCAGCCGCCGCCGGCGAGCGTCTGCTGCCAGCGTCGCTGGTACTCGCGCCGGGCCTCCTCGTCCTCGGGCGGCCGCTCCGCCGGCAGGTGCTGCGCGAGGAAGTCGCGCAGCTCGCGGCGAAACGCCTCTTCGGCCGGCGTGAACTCGAGCTCGAACATCCGGCCGGCAGACGTACCGTACCGCGCGCGGCCGCAGCAAGGCACGCGCGGCTTGCCAGCATTGCTCTCGCGCGCGATGAAAACCCGTGCCCGCGAGCCCCTGGCTGCAGACGCTCCCGCCGCCGGCGCCGCCGCTCGTCGGCGACGGCGACGCCGACGTGGTCGTCGTCGGCGCCGGCTTCACGGGCCTCTCCACCGCCCTCGCGCTGCGCGCCGCGGGCCGCGGCGTGACGGTGCTCGAGTCGACGCACGCGGGCTTCGGCGCCAGCGGTCGCAACGCCGGCCACCTGACGCCGGTCATCGGCAAGGACCTGCCGACGCTCGCCACGCTGTTCGGCCGCACCCGCGGCCGAGCGCTGGTCGGCCTCGTCGAGACGGCCATCGCCCACGTCGAGGGGCTCATCGCGACCCACGCCATCGCCTGCGACTACGAGCCCGTCGGCAACGTCATGGCCGCCGTCGACCCGGCCCAGCACGGCGTCCTCGACAAGGCCGCACGCGCCGCTGCCACCCTCGGGCTCGACGCCGAGCTGCTCGAGCTAGCGGCGATGCGGGCACGCGACCTGCCCCCCGCCTTCACGCGCGGCCTGCTCTGGAAGCGCGGCGGCATCCTCGACCCGGGCCGCTACGTGCTCGGGCTGCGGCAGGCGGCGCTCGACGCCGGCGTCGTCCTGCACGAGGGCTCACCCGTCACCGCCATCGGCGACGACCGTCCGGCGGTGGTGACGACGCCCGGCGGCCGCCTGCGCGCGCGCGACGTCGTACTGGCGACGAACGCCTGGACGCCGACGCTCGGCCGCCTGCATCACCTCGTGATGCCGATCCACGTGCGTCTCTTCCGCACCGCGCCGCTCGGGCCGGCGCAGCGGGCGAGCATCGGCTGGTCGGGCCGCGAGGGCATCTACACGGCGCACGAGATGCTGGAGAGCTATCGGCTCACCGCCGACGGCGCCATCGTCGGCGGCTCGAAGACCGTGCGTGCGGCCGCCGCCGGCCACGACCCCGCCGACGCTGCGGCCATCGACGCCGAGATCGAGCGCGCCTTCCGCGAGCGCTTCCCGACGCTCTCCGAGGTGCCCGTCGTCGCGCGCTGGGGCGGGCCGCTCGGCTTCGCGCTCGACTTCCTGCCGGCGATCGGGCGCACGGGCCGCGCCGGCAACCTGTGGTACTCGGCGGCCTACGCCGGCCACGGCATCGCGCTCGCGAGCTACGCGGGCACGATGCTCGCGGACCTCATGGCCGGGCGCCCGGGACCGGGTGCGGCGCTGTGGGCGCACCGCAAGGTGCCGTTGCCGCCGAGCGGGCTGCTGCGACGGCTCGTCGTGCGGACGCTCGTCGGCGTCTTCGGGATGCTCGACGAGCGCGTCGACCGGGTGGTACGGCAGCGCGCGCGGGCGCCGCAACGTCCCGGCGCCTGAGCCGCCGGCGTGCCTTCAGGCCGGCGTCGGCTTGGCGGCGGCGATGAAGCCGGCGCAGGCGTCCGCGCACGTCTTGCACACGGCGTGATGCGAGGCGTGCTTGCGGCACTCGGCCTCGCAATCGCGGCAGACGTCGGCGCACACCGCGACGAAGGCCGCGAGATGCGTCGAGCCCAGGGCGGCGAGGCGCGCCGTCGCGTTGCAGACGGCGAGCATGCGCTCGACGCTGGCGGCGCAGTCGGCGAGCATGGTGTCGCCCCGCTTGAACTCCATGAGGCAGTGGGCGACGCAGGCGTCGCCGGCCTCGACGCAGGCGAGCGAGGCCGCGATCAGCGCGGCGTTGGCCTTCGCGGGCGGCGTCGCCGGCGCCTCGTCCTTGGCCAGCACGATCTCCGGGGCTCCCGCGACCATCAGGGCTCCCGCCCCGGCCAGCACCTCGCGTCGGTTCAGGCTTCGCTCCATCGTCTCCTCCTCGCACCGCTCATGCCGGCGAGCGCCAGCGCGTTCCGGCCCCGTAGCACGGTCCGCTCAGACCCGGAAGTGCGCCCGCAGGATGCGTAGCGCGAGCGCGTCGGGCAGCAGCCGGCGCACGAGCGGCACGAGACGCGACGCCGGCCCGACCGGATAGCGCACGCGCGGCCGGCGTGCGGTGAGCGCGCGCAGCACGGCCGCCGCCACGACCTCGGGACCCGGCGCGGCCTCGAGCGACGCCCGGATCACCGCCTCGCAGGCCCGCTGCCGCTCGGCGTAGGCGACGGACGGCTCGCCCCAGTCGGTCGCGTCGTTGAACGCCGTGCGGATGTCGCCCGGCTCGACGAGCGACACCGAGACACCGGTCGGCGCCAGCTCGACCCGCAGCGCCAGGACGAATGCGTCGAGCGCCGCCTTGGTCGCCGAGTAGTGGGCCTGGAACGGGATCGGCGCGCGGCCCGCGAGCGAGCCCACGACGACGATCCGCCCGGCCCCACGGCGCCGCATGCCCGGCAGGGCGGCGCGCAGCGGCGCGAGCGTGCCGAAGACGTTGGTCTCGAACTGCGCGTGGGCCCGCACGAGCGAGACCTCCTCGACGCTGCCGAAGATGCCCATCCCCGCGTTGCAGACGAGCCCGTCGAGCGTGCCGCCCGCCTCGTCGGCGACGCGCGCGACGCCGGCCCGGGCCGCGGCCTCGTCGCACACGTCCATCGCCACCCAGCGGATCGGCCCCGCGTCGGCGGGCGGCCGCCGGCTCGTGCCCCAGACGCGGAAGCCGCGGGCCGCGAGCAGCGCCGCCGTGGCGGCGCCGATCCCAGAGGAGGCGCCGGTGACGAGCACGGCGGGCGACGACGGCGGCACGCGCCCGCAGTAGCGGGCCGGCGCGCCGCGGCGCAAGGCGACGTCAGGCCGCGGGCGGGCTCGCGTTCGCCGCCGCCGGCGCCTCGCGGGTCGCGACCAGGCGGTGGACGAGCCGCATCTTGTCAAGCACGGCGGGCGGCAGGACGAAGGGGTAGAGGTCCGCGTGCCCCATGGAGCGGTTCAGCATGTTGAGCGCCCACGCCAGCGGCAGCCACAGGGCGATCATGCGGTCGAAGCCGGGATCGCCCGCGAGCGGCTGGGTCGCGGTCGCGCCCGCCGGCGCGAAGCCGAAGGCGGCGGCGGTGTCGAGCGTGTCGCGGATGTGGAGATAGTGCGCGAAGGTCTCGGCCCAGTCCTCGGCCGGATGCATGGTGGCGTAGGCCGACACGAAGCGCTCCTCCCAGCCTGCCGGCGCGCCCTCCGCGTAGTGACGGTCGAGCGCCGCCTGGTAGTCGGCGTCGGCATCCCCGAAGAGGGCCTCGAAGTCGGCCCGCGCGCCGCCCCGGTCGACGAGCACGAACCAGTAGTAGTGCCCGATCTCGTGGCGGAAGTGGCCGAGCAGCGTGCGGTACGGCTCGGCCATCGCGACGCGCAGCCGCTCGCGGTGGACGTCGTCGCCCTCGGCGAGGTCGAGCGTGATGACGCCGTCCGCGTGGCCCGTCGTCACCGTGCCCTCCGTGCTCGAGAGGAGATCGAACGCGAGGCCGCGCTCGGGATCGACCGTGCGATCGTCGATCGGCAGGCCCAGATCGACGAGCTCGACGACCAGGCGGCGCTTGGCGGTCTCGGCCTCGGCGAAGGCCGGCATGGCGGCGTCGCCGGCGGCGGGCCGCGTGCGCGTCAGCGAGCACGAGCGGCACAGGCCGCCGGCGGCCTCGGCGGGCGCGATCCAGTTGCAGCCGGCGACGCCGAGGTTGGCGCACATCCGTCGCGGCGGGTCGTCCCGCGTGGCGCCGGCCGCGTCGACGACGACGAACCCGCGGGTGGCGGGGTCGAAGCCGATCGGGCTCTCGCAGCCGAGGCACACCGAGTTCTCGAAGGCCAGGCGCTGGCCGCAGTTGGGACAGGCGAAGTCGCGCATCGGGTCGATCTCCGTGTCGGGCGGGCTCGTACTCTACGCCGTCGCGCGGCCACCGCCAGACCCTTCGTGCAGGGGCTTGCCCCTCCGGCGGGCCGTGCGATAGCTGCGCGCATGGCCCGCCTCCCCTATGTCGATCCCGAGACGGCGCCGCCTGCGGTGCGCGAGGTGTTCGATCGGCTGCCGATCCACCTGAACGTCTTCCGCATGATGGCCCACGCCGAAACCAGCTTCCGGCCGATGCTCCAGCTCGGCACGAGCATCCTCGGCAAGCAGCAGCTGTCGCCCATCCTGCGCGAGCTGGTGATCCTGCGCGTCGGCCGGCTCTCCGGCGCCGAGTACGAGTGGACCCAGCACGTGCCGATCGCGAAGGCCGTGGGCGCGAACGACGCACAGGTCGCCG
Source organism: bacterium (assembly GCA_026129405.1). Taxonomy (NCBI): domain Bacteria; species bacterium. The sequence goes on along the minus strand of JAHCID010000004.1, from coordinate 340,054 downwards.
CGCTGGAGCGCGACGACCTCGCCGATCCCGCGTTCGACGCCGTCGAGCGTGCCGTGCTCGCGTTCACCACCGAGGTCGTGCGCGACGTGCGCGCGTCGGACGCGACGCTGGCCGCGGTGCGCGCCCACTTCTCGGACCGCGAGGTCGTCGAGCTGCTGCTGACGATCGGCTACTACATGATGATCGCGCGCCTGCTCGAGAGCACCGGGGTCGACCTCGACGCGCCCGCGGGCGCCCGCCTGGTGTCGTCGTCCCGGTGACCGCGAAGTCGCGCTTCATCACCGCCAACCGTCTCCGCCAGCATCTGCTCGAGTGGGGCGAGGGACAGCGCGTGGTGCTCCTCCTGCACGGCTATCTCGAGCATGCGCATACGTGGGACCTCGTCGCGCCGCGCCTCGTGCAGGCCGGCTACCGCGCCTTCGCGCTCGACTGGCGCGGCCACGGCGACTCGGAATGGATCGGCGCCGGCGGCTACTACCACTTCGCCGACTATGCGGCCGACCTCGGCTTCCTGATCCGCCAGCTCGGCGGCCGCGCCGCGGTCGTCGCGCACTCGATGGGCGCCACGGCGGCCATGCTGTACGCCGGGACGGAGCCCGAGCGCGTGACGGCGCTCGCGCTGATCGACGGCGTCGGCCCGCCCGACCTCGCCGACCCCGACGCCCAGCCGTCGCGCTGGGCCGCCTGGATCGCCGACCTCGAGCGCGCCACCGAGCGCGACCCGCGCACGATGACGCTCGACGAGGCGAAGTCGCGGCTGCGCGAGCGCTTCCCGCGCTTCTCCCCCAACGTCACGCGGCTCATGGCCGAGCACGGCACGCGCGCCCGCAGCGGGCAGCGCACCTGGAAGTTCGACCCGATGCACCAGACGCGCTCGCCGGTCGGCTACTCGCGCGCGGCGGGCCTGGCCTTCGCGGCCCGCGTGACGGCGCCCGTCCTCTTCGTCGAGGGCAGCGAGAGCCCCGTACGCCTCGACGCCGACGACCTCGAGGCGCGGCTCGTCGCGTTGCGTGCCACGCGCGCCGTCATCGCCGACTCCGGCCACCACCCGCATCTCGAGCAGCCCGACGCGCTGGCCGACACCCTGATCGCCTTCCTCGACGAGCACGATGCCTGAACCGGAGGTACCCATGCGTGGGCTGATGATGGACCGCCCGCTGCTCCTCTCGAGCTTCCTCGAGCGGGCCGCCCTGCTCTTCCCGCGCAAGGAGGTGATCACGCGCACGCCGTCCGGCCTGCACCGGATCACCTACGCCGACGTCGACCGCCGTACGCGCCGGCTGGCGCGGGCGCTCGGCGCCCTCGGCGTGCGCGGCGGCGACCGCGTCGGCACGTTCGCGTGGAACTCGTGGCGCCACCTCGAGCTCTACCTCGGCGTGCCGTCGAGCGGCGCGGTGCTGCACACCGTCAACATCCGGCTCTTCCCCGAGCAGATCGTCTACATCGTGAACCACGCGGAGGACCGCGTGCTGTGCGTCGACGACGTCCTGCTGCCGCTCCTCGCGCCCCACGCGAAGGAGCTGACGACGGTCGAGCACCTGGTCGTCATGGGCGACGGCGAGCTGCCGGCAGGGCTCTTCCCCAACGTCCACCGCTACGAGGACCTGCTCGCGTCGGCACCCGACGACTTCCAGTGGCCGTCGTTCGACGAGCGCACGGCGGCGGGCATGTGCTACACGTCCGGCACCACCGGGCACCCGAAGGGCGTCGTCTACTCGCACCGCTCGATGGTGCTCCAGTCGTACGCGCAGGCGATGGTCGACGCCTTCGCCATCTGCGAGCGCGACCGCATCCTGTCGGTGGTGCCGATGTTCCACGCCAATGCGTGGGGCCTGCCGTACACCGGCACCATGGTCGGCGCCGACCAGATCTACCCCGGCCCGCAGCCGACGCCGCGCGACATCTGCCGGCTCGTGCAGGAGCTGCGCGTGACCGTCACCGCGGGCGTGCCGACGGTGCTGCTCGGCATGCTCCAGGTGCTCGAGCAGGAGCCGTTCGACCTCTCCTCCCTGCGCGCGGTGCCATGCGGCGGCTCGGCGGTGCCCGAGAGCCTGCTCGCGCGCTTCGACGCCATCGGCATCGAGGTGATCCAGGCCTGGGGCATGACCGAGACGTCGCCGCTCGCGACCATCTGCCGGCCGCGCAGCACGATGGACGCGTACACGCCCGCGCAGCGCCGCGCCGTGCGGGCGAAGCAGGGCATGCCCGTGCCGGGCGTCGACCTCCGCGTCGTCGGCGAGGACGGCGCGGTGCTGCCCTGGGACGGCCGCAGCGTCGGTGAGCTGCAGGTGCGCGGCCCATGGATCACGTCGGGCTACCACGCCGACGACCGCAACGACGCCGCCTTCGACGACGGCTGGTTCCGCACCGGTGACGTCTCGCACATCGACGCCGACGGCTACGTCACGATCACCGACCGCGCCAAGGACGTCATCAAGAGCGGCGGCGAATGGATCTCGAGCGTCGAGCTCGAGAACGCGATCATGGCCCACCCCGACGTGCTCGAAGCGGCCGTCGTCGGGATGCCGCACGCCCGCTGGCAGGAGCGTCCGCTCGCGTGCGTCGTCCCGAAGCCCGGGAAGACGCTGGCGCGCCGCGACGTGCTCGACTTCCTCGACTCGCGGGTCGCGAAGTGGTGGCTGCCCGAGGACGTGCTCTTCCTCGAGGCGATCCCGAAGACCAGCGTCGGGAAGTTCGCGAAGAAGCAGCTGCGGGAGCAGCTCGCGGGCTACCGGTTCCCGGGGGACTGAGCGGCGGCGCGGCTCCGGCCCCGGGGCCGGGCCAGAGGTGCGGCATTTTCCCGCGCCGCCGACGGACCTGCTGGACATCCTCTGTCGCGGATCTGCGCCCGCCGTCTACGACCGTGAGCTCGAGCCCGGCGACGGGTACCCGAGCTAGTGTCCCGAGTCCGACGTACGTCGAGCGCGACGTCCGGACGATCCTCGACGTCGGCGATCTGACGGCGTTCCAGACGTTCCTGCGCCTCTGCGCCGGACGCGCGAGCCAGCTCGTGAACCTCTCGGCCCTGGGCGCCGACGCCGGCATCACGCATGCGCAGGATCGCGCCAACGGCACGGTCGTGCCGTGGTCGGCACTCGATCGATGCACGTGGTGGGGCGCATCGCGCTGCGGCGGCGGGCACGACCGCGATGGACCAGCCGGCGTGCCGCATGGGCTTCGCACGCAGCGCGTACGGTCGGCTCGCCGGCGCCTCCGGGACGCACACGCATCCCGGGGCACCGCGATGTGATCGGAGATCAGTACCGGCGGCCGCGACCGCCGCCGCCACCACCGCCGCGACCGCCAAAGCCGCCGCCGCCGCCCGCCGAGCGCTCGCGCGCTTCGCTGACGTTCAGCGCCCGCCCCTGGAGCTCGGCGCCGTTGAACTGCGCAATCGCCTTGCTCGCCTCGGTGGCGTTGCCCATCTCGACGAACGCGAAGCCGCGCGACTGGCCGGTCTCGCGGTCCGTGATGACGGCGACCGACTCGCACGTTCCCGCCTGCGAGAACAGGCTCTCCAGATCCTCGTTGCTGGTGTTGAACGACAAATTGCCTACGAACAGCTTCTTACCCACGTCTCTGCCTCCGGGCCCTCTGGGGCCAATCGATTGTCGATACAGTGTCTGAGCGGAGACCGATTACGCAGAAGCTGCTTGCAAGTCGATTTGCGCACACACAAGACGACCTGGCAGCCCTATCACCTGCACGAAAGCCACTACAAGCCACCCCGTTGCGGGGCCTTGCCCTCCCCGGCGACCGCGGGGTCAGCGCTTGCGGAGCTTCACCCGCACCTTCAGCGTCGTCGCCTCGACGTCCGCGCCGTCGATGGTGAGGACGAGCTTCTTCGTCTTCTTGGTGACGGCGAGCACGATCGTCGCCGTGCCGTCGGCGCCGGTGCGCGCCTCGGCGGCGAACTCCTTGCCGGCGGCGTGGACGCGCGCGCCGGCGACGGCGCGACCGAAGAGGTTCGTCACCGTCAGCGTGAGCGGATCGCCGGCGCGCACCGCGAGCCGCTTCTTCACGCCCGTGACGGTGATCGGGATGCCGTCGGTGACCCGGAGCTTCTTCTTGCCGAACCTGCCTGCCGCGCTCCCGAGCGCGGCGTCGAACGCCAGCGTGCCGGTCTTCCCCGGCTTCGCCTGGAACGTCATCGACCTCGGCGTGACGCCGGGCGCCGCAAGCACGATCGTCGCCGGGCCCTTGCCGGTGCCGACGATGTCGGCGGTGTAGCTGCCCGGCGGCAGCAGGATGCGGGTCGGCTCGCCGCCCGTGTAGACGGCGCCGGGCAGGGCGTTCGTCCATGCGCCGTCGCCGCCGAGGCCGACCGCGCGACCCTGCACGTCCTTCACGAGGAGCGTCACCGGCGAGTGGACGCTGACGCTCACGCCGTCGAGCTTCGGCACGCAGGCGGCGTCGCCGTAGCCGCCGTCGGCCGCGCTGCCGGCGGCGGGATACGGGTAGCCGAGGAAGGCGTACGGGCTCGTCGTCACGAGGTCGCCGGCCGGCTTCGCGCGCAGGCGCGGAATGTCGGTGCTGCCGGGGATCACGAGGCCGTTCGAGTCGAGGGGCACGTTCTCCCACGTGTCGAGCGACATCCACGGGCGCTCCCACTTCACCTCGTGGCCGAAGAAACCCAGGCCTGCCTGCTCGATCTGGAGGACGTACGCGCTCGGCACGACCGGGCCGCCGTCGAAATGCGCGAGGACGGCGGCGAGATCGGCCTGCGGGTAGAGCAGCACGCCGACGTGCCGGTCGTCACCCGAGGCGATCGGGACCCAGTCGAACCTGCTCACCATGGTGCCCCCGGCCTCACGCTTGGTCTCGAGCCAGCGCACGAGCGCGCCCAGCACCTCGCGGGGCGCGCCGCGCGGCACGATGCTCGCGTCGTTCGCCGCCCGCTCGGCGGCGGGCAGATCGGCCCGTTGGAGCTGGTCCAGATCGACGTGCAACACCGGATTGGCCGTCGTGCCGTTCGGCGCGAGGTCGACCAGCAGGCCGTCGTCGCCGAGCTTCAGCTTCTCCGCGTCGAGCGCGGCGCCCAACACGAACAGCTGCGCGGTCCGCCGCTGCGTGCCCAGGACCAGCCGGAACGACGCCTCGCCGCTGTCCGACGTGGTGGCGTAGGCCGCGTCGTTGAGCGTCGGGTCGGCGCCCGGCGGGAAGACGAGCGCGCCCTCCGCGTCGCAGACGAGGAGACGTGGGTTCAGGTCGACGATGCCGAAGTACTGCGGGAAGCCCAGCGCGACGCTCTGGCCGGACACGGGCTCGCCGTTCTTGTCCGTGACTTTGACGGTGACCGTGCCCGTCGAGGTCGGGCTGCTGTCGGTGGTCAGGGACGACGGGGACGCGGTGACGTCGACCTCCACGTCTTCCTTGACCGTGACCTCGCCGGTCGTCGCCGCCGGCGCGCCGACGACGCCGCTCACCCCCTGGGCGAGGAAGCCCTCGAACCCGAACGTCACCTTGCCCGCCTTCTTCGGGCGGTACGTGTAGGCGACGCTGCCGGTGGCGCCCGGCGCGAGGTCCACCGACGCCGGCGTCGGCCCGGCGATCTTCTCGACGACGCCCGCGGCCGACGGCGTCGGATCGCCGCTCGGCGCGACGTGCATGAGACCGTTCTCGCCGACGTTCTGGAACGTCGCGGTGACCGTGATCACCGCGTTCGGGTCGGAGACGCGGACCTCCGAGGGCGCCGCCGCTGCCGTCGCGGTGAAGGCGGCCCGGCGGCGCAGCGGGAGCGAGTCCTGCACGTGGTTCACCAGCGGCAGCCCCGACGGCGGCACGACCGTGATCGTCGTGTCGAGGCGGATGGACGTGGCGTCCGGAGCGAGGTCGCCCTCCGCCTTCACGTCGAACGGCAGGTTCAAGCCGAACCCCGCCTTGCGCGTGAGGTGGATCGAGATCAGGTTGCCGGCCACGGTCACGATCTCGGCCGGATACACCTCGAGGCGCGGCACCACCGAGTCGGGGAACTCCACCTCGAGGGTGGTCGCGTAGCCGTCGCACGAGAAGCATTCGTACTTGGACTGGACGTTGTACATGAAGCGTTCGCCCGGGAAGACGTACGTCCAGGTCTGGCCGATGCAGGTGGGGCACGTCTGCTCGCCGAAGCGGCGCCTGATGTCGACGGTCTCCTCGATGGTGACCGCGCGCGCGGTGCCGGCGGCGACGAGGAGCAGGAGCAGGACGAGACGAATGGCAGGACGCATGCCGGTCCAACCTACGGGAGGCGGCGCCGCGCCCCACATACGCATTCATGCGTATGCGCCCCGGGGGAACCCGTCCCCCGGGGCGCCGGCCGCGCGCAGCGCGGCGCTCGTGCTCAGCCGAGCGGATCGGACGGCGCGAGGAAGGCGCCGCTCGGCGAGCCGGGCTCGGTCGTCGTCGTGGTGCTCGTCGTCGTCGTCGTTTGCGTGGTGCTGGTGGTCGAGGACGACGTCGTGGTGGTCGACGTGGTCGTGGTGGTGGTCGTCGAGCTCGTCGTCGCCGCGCCGCCGCAGAAGAGGTCCGGGGTCTGCCGGTCGACACCCGACTCCGCCGCCGCGACCCACCGCGCACCGCTGGCGAAGACGTGGCAGGCGGGCACTGCGCCCTTGGGGGCGGCGCAGCTCTTGTCGATCGCCGCCGTCGCCTTGCTCTCCACCTTCGCGATGCAGGCCCTGGTGGCCGAGTCGGTCACGTTCCCCTGCTCGCAGCCCGCCACGTCGATCTTCCCCTGGAAGGCGTTCGTGACGCACTTCGCGAAGCACTTGTTCTTCGCCCCGACGAACTTGACGAGCTGCTTCGACACGCCGTCCTCGCACTTGGCCTCCTGCTTGGACGGCCGGCCGCCGCCAGCCTCGACACAGAAGACGAGGGGACCGACGGTGTCGATCTCGGCGGCGGCGTCGGCCAGGAGGCTCGCGCCGTCGGGGCAGTTCCCGTCGGCCGCGTAGCAGCCGGGGCAGTCCTTCGCGCACGCCTTGGCGATCTTGCCGCGCGCCTTGGCCTCGGCGCCCTTCGCCGGATCCAGGATGCACGCCGCCGTAGCCCCGCCGTACGGCGGGAGGCAGTCGGCGAACGAGCCGCCCGACTTGCGCGCCGCGACGAGACACTTCGTCACGCACTTGGTCTTCGCCGTCACGAACTTGCCGAGGTTCTTCGAGGCCTCGGTCTGGCACTTGAGCTGGTCCTTGGTGTCGGGCGTCGCCGTCGCCGCAGGCGGCGTGTCCTGCGTGTGATCGTTGAACTGGACGACGATGCGGTGCACGTCGGAGGCCCAGTTGGGCACGTTGATCACCTGCGGGCGGGTGGTGTCGCCGCGCGGCTGACCGTGGAACGAGATGGTCCCGTCCGGCGGCTCGGTGGCGGGCATCCAGATGTCCACGCCGGTCTGGAAGACCTGCGCCACGAAGAACGGGATGGGTGCAAGGGTCGACACCTTGTCCGAGCCCGCGTCGTGGATGTGGGCGCCGATCTTGTTGCTCGTCCGCGGGGCGCTCGCCGGATCTTGCAGGACGTTCAGTGACGGCGGCGTCGGCGTCACCGGATCGTCGTCCCAGGTCGGGCTCGTGGTCGTGACGTACATCGTGTCGTTGCTCGCGCCCTGGTTGGCCCACCACTCGCGATAGCGGAGCAGCACCGCCGCGGCATGGTCCGGCCCGACGGCCGTGTTCGTGAGGATGGTCGAGCCGGGCGGTGACGAGAGCAAGCGGATCAGGTGATCGCTGCGAATGAACGGCTGCAGGTAGTAGTGCGAGTTCAGCGCCGACGCGGGGCTGGTGGCCGAGAACTCGTAGTGCTTGCGGCCGTCGACGGCGACGGGGCCGAACGCGCCATCGGCGCCGAGCGAGAAGGTGGCCGCCGGCGTCGCGCCGATCCGATGTCCGGTGGTTCCGCTGATCTCCCACAGGTCGACGGTGGCGCCGTTCACGCCGACGTTGTCCGGGAAGAGAATCAGCCGGCCGGAGATGCGCGGATCGGGCTCGGGTAGGATCTCGGCGGTCGCGGGGGCCTCGCCGGTGAAGAACGCGTACTGCGTCGCGAACGACTCCGGCGACGTCACCGACTCGGTGTGTCCCTGGTTCATCGACGCGGCCGTGATGTTGATGCACGTGGTGGCGATCGCGCCGCAGTTGGGCGCCGAACCGTCGATCGCGACGTACTTCGCGACCCGCGCCGCACGTGCGGGAGCGCTGTTCAGATAGTTGTTCATCAGGCTCGTGCCGAGCGAGTGCGCGACCACGTAGATCTGCGTGTCGCCGGTCTCGGCCATGACGCCGTCGAAGAAGGCGTCGAGCATGGGGTTCAGGGTCGCCGACACCGACGAGGTTCGGTCGATGCCCGTGACGAGGTTGGGATAGCCGTTGCTGGCGAAGCGCTTCGCCTGGGTCTGATACTGGGCCGCCGAGCCCGCCGCACCGTGCACGAATACGATCGGCAGGCGTGGCTCGCTCGCCCACGCCGTCGTGCCGGCGGCGGCGAGCAGCGCCGTGGCCAGCACGAGCGCGGGCGTTCTGGGTTTCGTGACGCTCTTCATCGTAGGGTCCCCCTTCCGCTGTGTGTCGAGGTGCGCGGGGACTCTACTGACGCCCTCCGACGCCGCTCAATGCGATTCTCTGGGCAAAGCGCGGCGCCGGATCTGTGGGCGGCTCACAACGCTCCGTGGACGTATCCGCCGCCGGCGCGTGCGGGCGCGCGCGTCGTCGTGCGCAGGCGTGGCCTCGAGGATCTGCAGGGCCACGTGGAGCCGCACGCGCGTCTCCGGGTCTTCGAGATCGAGCCCGAAGCGCTGGCGTATCTGCCCCAGGCGATACGACATGGTGTTGGGATGGATCCCCAGCGCGGCCGCCGCCAGCTTCAAGTGGAAGCCGTGCCGGCATACGGCGCGCAGCGTCGTGCGATGCGTGTCGCCCGCTTCCGCGGTGGCGAGCCGGCCGAGCACGCGCTGCATGAACGCCGTCGCACGCGGGGAGCCGATGTCGACGAGGTCGAGGAGCAGGAGGTCGGCGTAGCGGCAGACCGGGTTCTCCGTTCCCAGGAGGGAGCCCAGCTCGAGCGCGCGCTGCGCCTCGCGCGCCGATCGGCGCAGACCTTCGGCGCCGGTCGCCGGGCCGCCGATCCCCGCGCGCCATCCGTGCTTGCGCAGGAATCCGGCGACGTCGTCGAGCGGCGGCGTATGGTCCGCTCGCAGCGGGAGGAGCGCCAGGATGCCCTCCTGGATCCGTCCCACGACGAGATCGTCGGCCGACCGATCGCGGGCGAGCAGGCTCCGCAGCGTCTCGGTCGTGATGCCGACTCCGTCGACCGCGGCCGATCGGGCGGGCGCAAAGAACGCCGCCACCCGGGGCGACTCGAGCCGCAGCTCGAGGAGACGTGCCCGTGCCTCTACCACCCCCAGCGGCGCGTCCTCCGCCGGGAGGAGCCGCATGAACTCGTCGAGCGCCTGCCCGCGCGAGTGCAGCAGGCGCTCGCGCTCGGCGACGTACGCCTCCGTCACCGCCGTGATGAGACGCGTCTGGCTCGCGAGGCTGATCGAGACCCGCCGCAGGAGATCGAGCCACACGGTCGGCTCCGACCGGGCGCTTTCGATGAGGTCGTCCCAGAGCGCGGTCAAGCCTACCTGGTAGCATCCGATCATGGCGTCGAGCGGGACGCCCTGCGCCACCCGCAGCCGCGCCATGCGGAGCGTCGGCTCCAGCTCCGCCGCCGTCGCGGGCCGGCCGTCGACGAACACGCGGCCGTAGAAGCCGGCGACGGCGTAGCGAACGTTCTCCCGCAGGCCCTCGAGCGCGGCGCCCGAGAGCGCCCGGTAGTGCGGGTAGAGACGGCGACAACGCGCGACGATCTTGCGTACCTGCTGCTCCCGCGTCCGGGAGACCTTCTGGAGCAGGAGGAGGAGCGTCGGGGAGAGCGGTACGGGCTTGCAGCGGGCAGCGTACGGCCGCGTCGGACGCGGAAGGCTCTCGCCCGGTTCCGCATGGTCGCTTCGCCGCCGCATCTCGTCGGTACCCTCGATCGTCGCGAGCATCCGCATCGCCGCACGTCTGCGTGGGGTGCCGGCGGAGAAGGACCCGAAGCGAAGCGGTGCGATGATTGGGTTATGGACATCGCCCGCAGCCGTCAACCGCTCGGGTGCTCACAGCGCACGATACGGGTGCCGAGACGGCAGATGGAGCGGCGCACGCGTAGCGCCGAGGCGAATCATTCGATTTCGCCTTGGCGCCTGCTGCGATCCGAACGTCGACGCCGGGCGTCGCGGGCGGCGCCCGGCGCGACGCGACTCAGACGAATTCCAGATCGGCGTCGGACAGCACGCGACGGTAGTAGCATCCGCCGCGCGCCGCGCCGGTCTCGGGATCGTTGGTGTGGCAGACGCCGCCCCGCACCGGGCGCACGCGATAGAGTAGCGAGTTCTGCTCGCAGTTCACCCGCACCTCGACCAGCTCGAGCACGTCGCCCGAGGTCTCGCCCTTGCGCCAGAGCTCGTTGCGCGAGGTGGACCACAGGACGGCGCGCCTGGTCTCGAACGTCTCGCGCAGCGCCAGCTCGTTGGCGTAGCCGATGAAGAGGACATCGCCCCGATCGGCGTCCTGCAGGACGACGGGCACCACGTGGAGGTCGCGGTCGGCGATCTTGCGGAGCTTCTCCCAGTCGAGCCTCAGCGTGGTGCCTTCTTCGAGGGCGTTCATCGGCGCGAGAGAATACGGTTTGGGCGGGCCGTTCAAGCCGCCGCCGGACGGCGAATCCGCCGGCACCCGCGGCCGTCGCCCGCGGCTGCCCGACACGTTCGGGTCGCTGCCCGTCGCCGCGTTGCCGGCGGCGAGCACGACGGCCGCGGTCGCGAACGGCTCCGCGGCTCAGGACGCCGGGCGCAGGCGGATCTCGACGCGGCGGTTGCGGGCCCGTCCGCTCGCGTCGTCGTTCGAGGCGACGGGCCAGTACGGTCCCCGCCCGCTCGCGACGATGCGCGCGCCGAGCGCGGCGTCGCCGGCCGCCAGCTCGTGCGCCACGCGCGCGGCGCGCGCGAGCGACAGCTCGAGGTTCGACGGATAGCGTGGCGAGCGGATGGGACGGTCGTCGGTGTGGCCGACGACCTCGATGCGGAGGTCGCCCATCGCCTCCGCGATCCGCCGCAGGCCGGCCAGGATCGGCTCGGCTCCGGGCGCCAGGTCGGTGCCGCCGGGCGCGAAGCTCACGGCCTCGCCGAGCGTGAGGACGACGTCGGCATCGCCGCGCGTGACGGCCATCGCCTCGGAGCCGCCCGCGAGCGCAGTGAGCGCATCGGCCGCCGCGGCGATCGTCACATCCGGCGCCGGTGCGTCCGCCGCCGGCGCGGCCGCCGCCGGCACGGCGACGGCGACCCTGCGGCTCCGTCGCGACGAGGCCGCCGCCGCGCCTGCCGGCGGCGGCGCCTCGCCCGCGTTCACCGGCGGCGGCGCCTCCGGGCCTCGGCCGGTGCGTACGGCGCCGCGCCGGCTACCCACGTGCGCCGCGCCTCCGGCAGCGGCGCGGGACGCGGCGCCGACGCCGCGGCGACGACCGCCGGCGGCGCCGGCGCGCTCGCCTTCGCCCCCACGCTCAGCACCGCCCACAGGAGCACGAAGCCGAAGAGCTGGAGCACGAGGTCGCTGAACGTGATCAGCCACGCGGTGTCGTCGGCCTCGACGGCCGGCGGCGCGATCAGCGGCTCCGCGAGGTCAGGCCGCACGGCTCGTCCGGACCTCCTGCGGCACGGGACGCGGCGCGGGCGGCAGCTTCGCGTGGGCGCGCAGCACGCGCTCGATCTGGCTCGGGTACTCGCCGGCCATGACGAGCAGCACGCCCTCGACGATCAGCTCGCGGCGCAGCGCCTCGCGCGCGACGTGCGTGCCGAGCTTGGTGGCGAGCGGCAGCACGACGACGTTCGCGAGCACGGCGCCGTAGAGCGTCGTCATCACCGCGATCGCGAGGCCGGGGCCGATGGCGGCGACGTTGGTGCCGCCGAGGTTGCGCAGCAGGAGCGCGAGACCGATGAGGGTGCCGATCAGGCCGAAGGCGGGGAAGAGCTTTCCGAGCGTCGCCAGCACCTGGCGCGCGTGCTCGATCTCGGCGAGGTCGCGGCGCATGGCGGCGCGCAGCGCCGCGCGCTGCACCGGCTCGCTCTCGAGCTCGAGCGCGGTCGTGAAGGCGTGGCGCACGACGGCGTCGTCGACGCGGCCCACCGCCTGCTCGAGCGCCGGCGTGCCCTCGACGCGATGCAGGCGCCCGAGCGCCTTCAGCCGCTGGACGAGCACGTCGACGTCGGCGGCCGGCGCGAGCGCGTCGCGCAGGTCCTGCCACGCCGTGCCGATCCGCTCGCGGCCATAGGTCGCCAGCAGGACGCCCAGCGGGCCGATCACCGTGATCAGGAACGACGCCGGCTCGAGAAATCCGGTCGCCCCGGCGACCACCCCCACCCCGACGAGCCCCGCGGCCCCGGCCGCCATCGGCCCGTACGGGCTCCGCTTCCACCACACCATGCCCGAGACCGCTGCACGCACGATGCCAGCGGCCGGGCCCGGGAATCCGGGCGCCGCGCGCGGCACCGCCCGGCAGGGATCATCGCACCGACGGCAATTCGTGCCGGGTCGCCCACGCGAGCGCGTCCTCGATGCGGTCGTTGCCCCAGAAGAGCTCGTCGCCCACGAGGAGCGCCGGTGCACCGAACACGCCCCGGGCGATGGCCTCGTCGGTACGCGCGCGCAGGTGGTCCTTCACCGGCGCCTCCTGGGCGGCGGCGAGCGTCGAGGCCGGGTCGAGGCCGACCGCGCGCAGGAGCTCGGCCAGCACAGCGGGCTCGGATATCTCGCGGTCGTCGGCGAAGTTCGCCGTATAGACGCCGCGCACGAACGCCGGCAGCCAGGGCGCGTCCTCGCCGAAGGCGGCGACGCGCGCCGCGAGCAGCCCGTTGCGCGGGAAGCGCGACGGCGCCGTCAGGCAGAGCCCCTGGCGCGCGCAGATGCGGGCGAGGTCGCGCCACATGTAGCGCCCCTTCGCCTCGTAGATGTTGAACGGCGAGTCGCTCCAACCCTGCGCCTTGAAGATCGGGCCGAGCAGGAACGGCCGCCAGCGCAGCGGCACGCCCGCCGAAGCGGCCGCCGCCTCGATGCGCATGGCCGCGGGATAGGAGTACGTGCTGGCGAACTCGAACCAGAACTCGACCGGCGTGGGCGCGACCATGTCCGCGGCTTACGCAGGCGGCGCGGGCGTGGCAAGCGCGAACAGCGCCGCCGCGACCGCGTCGCGGTGCTCGACGAGCACCGCCCGCGCCGTCGCCTCGCGGCCGAAGCACGCGCTGCCGAGCGCTGCGGCGTCGGCGTCGACCACGAGGGCCAGCACACGCGGCGCATGCGTGCGCACGAGGCGCTCGACGGTGCGGTAGAAGCGCTCCGCGCCGTCGTTCGAGCAGACGAGCAGCCGCGAGACGCGCGGCGCGGGATCGGGGCCGAGGCCGGCACGCTCGGCGGCGAGCCGCGTCTCGGCGCCTTCCAGCCCGCAGCGCAGCTGGCCGGCGCGCGCGGCCGCGCGCAGCGCCGCATTCCAGCCCGGGCGCGAGCGCGCAGCGCGGCGCGCTCCCGACCGCCCGCCCACAGGCGCGTCGTGCCGGCGCCCAGCGCGGCGCGCACCACGTCGGCGCGCGCGTCGCTCTCGACCTGGCGCGGGAGCCTCAGCGGCGCATCCACGGCGGCTTCGCGCGCAGGATCTTCGCGTGGACGGGGCAGCTCTCGGCGTGCGCGCCCCGCAGGTAGCCGGTGCTGAGCAGGAACTCGCCGGTGATCTCGCCGCCGGTGAACTGGAACGTCTTCTTGAACAGCGCCACCCAATCGCCCCGGTCGCGCGGGTGATGCGCGTCGAGCCAGTCGGCGAACGAGCCGTGCGAGGCGCGCAGCGCACGGATGCGGCGGGCGTTCTCCACCGCGGCGTCGACCTTCAGCTTGTTGCGCACGATGCCTGCGTCGCGCAGCAGGCGCGCCTTCTGGTGCGTGCCGTAGCGCGCCACCTTGTCGACGTCGAAGCCGTCGTACGCCTTCCGGAACGCCTCGCGCTTCTGCAGGACCGTCAGCCACGAGAGGCCCGCCTGGTTGATCTCGAGCACCAGACGCTCGAAGAGCGCGGTCTCGTCGCGCACCGGGAAGCCGTACTCGCGGTCGTGGTACGGGCCGTGGAACGGATGGCCCGGGGCCACGGCGCAGTAGCCGCTCACGCCACCACCGCCGGGCGCGTGCGCTCGTGGCGCGGGAGGCCGTCGCCGAGGCAGATCCAGGGCAGCTGCTGACCCGTCCAGGTGTGGTCCGCGGGCGTCACGGCGGCGGGGTCGTCGAGGCTCGCGGCGGTGACGTCGATCGCGTCGTGGCCGCGGCGCCGCCAGGTGAGCGGGGTGCCGCAGCGGCCGCAGAACGTGCGCTCGACGTCGGCCGACGAGGCGAGCCGCACGGGCGTGCCGTCGACGCGCAGCTCGCCCGCACGCACGCTGAACCAGGTGACGAACGGCGCGCCCGCGACGCGCCGGCAGTCGCGGCAGTGGCAGTGCGTGACGTCGAACGGCGTGCCGCCGGCGAGATAGCGCACGGCGCCGCAGAAGCATCCGCCCGCGAGGCTCATGCGCCTCGACTTCCCATCCGGCCGTCGCCGGTGCAACCGGCGCTCACGCCGCGAGCAGGCGTCGGACCCAGGCGGCGTAGGTCTCGTACGGCAGCGCGCCGGGCACCGCCGTGTCGCCGCCCTCGAGCATCACCGCCGGCACGCCCGAGAGCCCCAGCGCCACGGCCTCGTTGTGCTCCGCGACGACGGCCTCGAGGATCGCCTCGTCGCCCGCGCGTGCGAACGCCGCGCGCGGCAGGTCGAGCCCGTCCCAGATGCCGACCAGCGTCTCGGCGTGCGTCACGTCGTGGTTCTGCGCGAAGTAGGCCTCGAAGAGCCGCGCGCGCACGGCCCGCTCGACCGCGGGGCCGAGCAGCGCCGCCGCCTTGGCGACCAGATGCGGCGGCACGCTGTGCGACGGTGGACCGGCGTCGCCCTCCCAGACGCGGAACGGCGGCGCGTCGGGCTCGGCGGCCGGCCGTGCCCACGTCTGCGTGTAGGCGCGGAACTTCTCCAACGTGCGGCTCGGATCGGGCTGCGGGCGCAAGAGGAAGCTCTTCCACACCAGCTCGATGCGCCCCTCCTGCGCGTCGACCACGCGCCACAGCCGCGTCGCCGCCACCCAGCACCACGGGCAGAGGAAGTCGGACCAGACGACCAGCCGCACGGGCACGCTCACGACGGCACCACCGCGTGCTCCTCGGCGAGCCACAGCGGCGAGCGGGCGAGGTCGATGAAGCGGCGCTCGTCCTCGAGCAGCGCGAGGCTGCCCGCACGGCCCTCGGGCGAGGCCAGCGCGGCGGCGAGGTCGTCGGCGCTCTCCCACCACAGCTCGGCGACGCCGTCGTACTCCGCCGGCGCGCCGCGGCTGGCGGCGATCGCCGCGTTGAGCGGCGTGTCGGCGGTGTGGAGCTGGACGTAGCGGCGAACGCGCAGCGCCGTCGCGTGGGCACGCACGAGCGGCCCGTGCTGGTGCAGCCAGTAGCGCTGGAACTCCGCGCGCGAGAGGTGCGGCAGGCGGCGCAGGCAGAACACCAGCTTGATCATGGGGACCTCCCGGAACGCCCGGACGGCCCCCTCGGGTCAGGCCGCCGCGAGCGCCGAGCCGAGACGGGCCAGGTGACGCGAGCCGCTCCCGAGCGTGAGCTCCAGCGCACGTTGCCACAGATAGTAGCGGTGGATCGGATAGTCCACATCGGTTCCGATGCCGCCGTGCAGATGCTGGGCCGCGTACACCACGCGGTGCCCCGCCTCGCCGGCGAGGTACTTGGCGATCGTCACCTCGTCGTCGGCCGGCAGACCCTGCTCGAGCCGCCACACCGCCTGCCACGCCGTCAGGCGGATCGACTCGACGTCGATCCAGGCGTCGCCGACGCGCTGGTGTACGGCCTGGAAGCTGCCGATGGGGCGGTCGAACTGCTTGCGCTCGGTGGTGTACCGTGCCGTGATCCGCAGCGCCCGCTCGACGACGCCGAGCGTGATCGCGCACAGCCCCGCCACCGCGCGCGGCAGCAGCCAGGCGAGGATGTCGCGGCCGCGGGTGGGATCGCCGAGCACGTCGTCGGCGCCGACGCGGACGTCGGCGAGACGCACCTCGGCGAGCACCTCCTTGTTGGTCGCGATCTGCGCCGTCGTCTTCACGCCGTTGGCGTCGGGGCGGACGAGGAAGAGGCCGACGGTCTCCTCGCCCGTGCGGGCGGGGATCAGCATGGTCGCGCCGAGGTTCACGGCGGGCACGCAGTCCTTCACGCCCTCGAGGCGCCAGCCGCCGCCGTCGCGCGTCGCGGTCGTTCCGGGGTGCAGCGGGTCCTCCGCCGGCAGCTCGGTGAGCGCGGTCGTGACGAAGCCGGTGCCCTTGGCGAGCGGCGCCAGCAGGCGCTCCTGCTGCGCCGGCGTACCGAAGGCGGCGATCGGCAGCGCGCCGAGGACGAGCGTGCCCCACGCCGGCACCGGCGCCACCGACGCGCCCACCTGCTCGAGCAGCAGCGCCAGCTCGGTGAAGCCGAGCCCGCTGCCGCCGCACGACTCGGGGATCGCGACGCCGAGCAGGCTCGCCTGCCCGAGCGCGCTCCAGGCGTCGTGCGCGAACCAGTCGGGGTCGCGCTCGATCACCTTCAGCTTCTCGTGGCTGCAGTGGTCGTCGAGGATCTGCTTGGCGAGGTCGCGCAGCGCGGTCTGCTCTTCCGAGAATCCGAAATCCATGGTCGCGTCTCCGTTCAGCGTGCGCGCGGCAGGCCGAGGCCGCCCATCGCGATGATCTCGCGCTGCACCTCGTTGGTGCCGGCGCCGAAGGTCATGATGAGGATGGCGCGATACATGCGCTCGAGCCGCCCCTGGATCACGGACTCGGGCGAGCCGGCCTTGATCGCCCCCGCCTGCCCCAGCACCTCCATGAGGAGGCGGTAGGCCTGGACGTACATCTCGCTGCCGAAGACCTTCACCGTCGACGCCTCGGCGTAGTTCATCTCGCCGCGCGTCAGGTTCCACGCCTGCCGCCAGTTGAGGAGCCGCAGCACCTCGACGCCCGCGCGCACGCGCGCCAGATTGTGCTGCACGAAGGGCAGGTCGATGACGCGGGTTCCGCCGGGCAGCTCGGTCCGGCGCGCCCACGCGGTGACGTCCTCGAGCAGGCGATCCGTCGGACCGACCGGGATCAGCGACACGCGCTCGTGGTTCAGCTGGCCGACGATGAGCCACCAGCCGCCGTTCTCGGGGCCGACGAGCGCGTTCGCCGGCACGCGCACGTCCTCGTAGAAGGTGGCGTTGGTCGTGACGTCGCCCATCGTCGGCAACGGCGTGCGCTTGAAGCCCGGGCTGCTGGTCGGGACGAGGAACATCGAGATGCCATCGTGCTTCTTGGCGTTGGGATCCGTGCGCGCCGCGAGCCAGACGTAGTCGGCGTACTGCGCCTGGCTCGTGAACAGCTTCGAGCCGTTGATCACCCACTCGTCGCCGTCGCGCACGGCTTTGGTGCGCAGCGAGGCGAGGTCCGTGCCCGCGCCCGGCTCGGTGTAGCCGATGCAGAAGTGGATCTCGCCGGCGAGCGCCTTCGGGAGGAAGAACTTCTTCTGCTCCTCCGAGCCGTGCTGCATGATCATCGGGCTGACGGACATGATCGTCAGCGTCGGCAGCAGCACGTTGGCGCGCCACGCCTCGTCGAAGAACAGGAACTGCTCGATCGGCGTGCGCCCCTGCCCGCCGTACTCCTTCGGCCAGCCGACGCCGAGCCAGCCGTCGGCCCCCATCTTCTGGAGCGCCTTCGTGTAGAGCGGCCCGCCGCCCTCGGTCGCGGCGATCTCCGCTTCGTACTCGGGGGTGACGAAGCCGCGGAAATACTCGCGGATCTCGTCGCGGAGCTTCCGCTGCTCCGGGGTGAGGTCGAGGTGCATGGGCGGGACGGATAGACCGCCCGGCCTTCGGGGGTCAAACGCGCGTTTGGGGGTCGGCGGGCACCGGGCCGAGCGCGTGCAGGCCGCAGTCGACGTGCACCACCTCGCCGGTGATTCCCGCGCCCAGATCGGACACCAGGAACGCCACCGTGCCGCCGACGTCGTCGCCGGTCACGCCGCGGCGCAGCGGCGCGACCGCGACGCCGTGGTCGAACAGCGTGCGGAACCCGCCGATGCCCATCGCCGCCGTCGTACGGAAGGCCCCGCCCGAGACGCACGAGACGCGGATGCGGTCGGCGCCCAGCTCGGCGGCGAGGTAGCGCATGGCACACTCGAGCGCCGCCTTCGCGACGCCCATCACGTTGTAGCCCGGCAGCACGCGCTCGCCGCCGAGATAGCTCATCGCGACGATCGCCCCGCCCTGCACCGCGAGGCGCGGGCGCGCGCGCTGGGCGAGTGCGACGAGGCTGTAGCTCGAGACGTCGAGCGCGTCGTGGAAGGCGGCGCGCGGCGTCGCCGTGAAGCGCCCGGCCGCGAGCCACTCGCGGTCGGCGAAGGCGATCGAGTGCACGACGAAGTCGAGGCGCGGGAACGCGGCGTCCCAGGCGGCGAAGAGCACGTCGAGGTCGGCGTCGCTGCGGACGTCGCACGGCTGGATCAGCGCCGCCGGCGCGCCGAGCGCGGCGACCGCAGCCGTCGCACGCGCCACCGCGCGCTCGCCCGGCAGCACCGCGAAGCCCAGCTGCGCCCCCTGCGCCTGGAGCGCGCGCGCGATGTGCCAGGCGTAGGAGCGCTCGGTGGCGACGCCGACGACGAGCCCGCAACGCCCGGCGAGGAGCCCGCTCATGCGAGCCCTTCCAGGAAGCCGCCCTCGAGCGTGCCGGCGACGTGGCGGTCGAAGGCCCGTCCGAGCACGCGCGCCCCGCGCCCGACGCGCACCGTCGCCGTGATCTCGACGCGGCTCCAGCCCGGCATGTCGAGGATGCGCAGCTTGATCGGCCCGTCGCCCGCGGCGCGTGCCTCGCGCACGAGCGCCCGCAGGGCGCGGAAGATCGCCCCACCGGCGTGCGGCAGCGTCACCGGCGGCCCGTGCCCGACGCGGATATCGGAGCCGCCGGCGACGGCTTCGAGCCGCACGACGCGCGCGATCACGCAATGCACGCACGTGCGCATCATGCGCTCCCCGCCGGGCGCTCCAGGAGCAGGGCCGCATTGGTGCCGCCGAAGCCGAACGAGGTGGACAGCGCGACCTCGATCGGCGCCCGCCGCGCGCGATGCGGCACGTAGTCGAGGTCGCAGGCCGGGTCGGGCTCGTCGAGGTGCGCCGTCGGCGGCGCCGTCTGGTCGCGCAACGCGAGCACCGTGAACGCCGCCTCGACCGCGCCCGCCGCGCCGAGCAGGTGGCCGGTAGAGCCCTTGGTCGCGCTCACGAGGAGCGCGTCGGCGTGGCGGCCGAAGACGGCCCGCAGGGCGCGCGTCTCGGCGACGTCGCCCTGCGGCGTGCCGGTGCCGTGGGCGTTGACGTGCTGCACCGCCTCCGGCGCGAGCCGGGCGCGGGCGAGCGCCTGGCGGATCGCCTGCTGCGCGCCGGCGCCGTCGTCGGGCGGCTGGGTCAGGTGGAACGCGTCGGCGCTGGCGCCGTAGCCGCGGAGCCGTGCCAGGATCTTCGCCCCGCGGCGGCGCGCGTGCTCCTCGTCCTCGAGCACGAGGACGCCCGCGCCCTCGCCCATGACGAAGCCCGAGCGCCGCTTCTCGAACGGCCGCGACGCCTCGGCCGCCGGCCCGTCCCAGCGTGACAGCGCCTGCATGGTCGCGAAGCCCGCCATCGCGAGCGGCGTGATCGCCGCCTCGGCGCCGCCCGCGAGCATGACGTCGGCGCGGTCGGCGGCGATCATCTCGAACGCTTCGCCGATCGCGTGCGCGCCGGAGGCGCACGCGGTCGTGGTCGTGAGGTTCGGCCCGCGCGCGCCGAGCCGCATCGCCACCTGCCCCGGCGCGAGGTTCCCGATGACGGCGGGGATGAAGTACGGCGACACCCGCCGCGGCCCGCCGGCGAGCAGCGCACGATGCGACGCCTCGATGACGGGAAGCCCGCCCAGCCCGACGCCGATGGCGACGCCGACGCGCGGCGCGATCGCGTCGCGGACCACGAGGCGCGCGTGCAGCGCCGCCTCCATCGCCGCCGCGACGGCGAGCGTGATGAAGCGGTCCATGCGCCGCTGCTCGCGGCCCGTGATCCATTGGCCGGGATCGAAGTCGCGCACCTCGCCGGCGACGCGGCACGGCAGCTCGGACGCGTCGAAACGCGTCACCGGCCCGATACCCGACACGCCCGCGAGCAGCGCGGCCCACGTGGCCTCCACCCCGACGCCGAGCGGCGTCACCAGCCCGAGCCCGGTCACCACCACCGTGCGGCTCATCCGTCCACTCCCCAGCGCAGCACGGCTGCGCCCCACGTGAGCCCCGCCCCGGCGGCCGTGAGGCCGACGAGATCGCCGTCGCGCAGCGCGCCGGCCGCGGCGGCCCGCGCCAGCGCGATCGGGATCGACGCCGCGCCCGTGTTGCCGAGCTCGGCGAGGTCGTTCCAGAACGCCTCGAGCGGCAGGTCGAGCCGCTCCGCGACCGCGCGCAGGATGCGCACGTTCGCCTGGTGGGCGATCACGAGCCGCAGGTCGCGCGGGCGACAGCCGGCCTGGTGCAGCGCGACGGCGAGCCCGTCGCTCATCGCACGCACGGCACCGCGGAAGACGTCGCGCCCGTGCATGCGCATCGTGTGCGCGCGCTCCAGCAGCGCCGCCGCGTCGACCGGGCGGCGGCTGCCGCCCGCCGGCACGACGAGGTCCATGGCGCCGCGGCCGTCGGCGCCGAGATGCACCGCGCGCACGCCGCCGCCGCGCCCGAGCACCACGGCGCCGGCGCCGTCTCCGAAGAGGACCGCGGTGTCGCGGTCGTCGGGATCGACGAGGTGCGCGAGCGTGTCGGCGCCGACCAGCAGCACGCGGCGCGCCGTGCCGGCCGCGATCGCCTGGTCGGCAAGCGCCAACCCGTAGACGAAGCCCGAGCACGCGGCGTTCAGATCGAAGGCCGCCGCGCGCTCGGCGCCGAGCGCCGCCTGCAGCAGGCAGGCCGTCGACGGCATCGGGTGATCGCCCGTCGCCGTCGCGACCACGATCAGATCGACGCTCGACGCCGCGACGCCCGCGTCGTACAGCGCCGCCGCGGCCGCCGCGCGCGCGAGGTCCGACGTCGCCTCGCCGGCCGCCGCCCGGCGCCGCGTGCGGATGCCGGTGCGCGCGACGATCCACTCGTCGGTGGTGCCCAGCCGCGCGAGCAGCTCGCGGTTGGACACGACGCGCTCGGGCAACGCCGCACCGGTGCCGAGGACGGCCGCCGCCGGCATGCCGTCAGGCCGCCGCGCTGCTGCGCACGAGCGCCACCGCGTCGCCGAAGGTGCGCACGCGGTCCGCCGCCTCCTCGTCGACGCGGATGCCCATCTCCTCCTCCACCGCCATCATCAGCTCGACGATGGCGAGCGAGTCCGCGCCGAGCTCGGTCACGAGGTCGGTGTCCTCGCGGATGCCGGCCGGATCCGCTTCCAGCTTCGCTGCGATGAGGGCCCGCAGCCGCCCGGTGACGTCGTCCATGCGACGGGTCTACCGACGCGACCGCCCCCCCGGAACGGGGTCGCGTGACCGCCGGCGCAGCGCGCGGCGGACCCGCTGTGCCCACGGGCACAGTGCGTCGGATCGGCTCGGCGGGCGGCAGGCGATCCCCCGGGGGCAGCCGAGCGCGGGACGCGCCGCGCGTCACGAGCGGAGCGGGAGCCCGGACCGCGCGACGAGCGCGCGCACGTGCCGCACCGCCGCGCTGCGGCCGAGGCGGTTGCGCCCCTGCTCGACGAAACGGGCTGCGGTCGCGGAGAGTCCGTCGGGCGCCATCAGCGGCGTCAGCTCCGGCGCCACGTCGGACAGGGTCTGGCCGCGGAGCCGATCGAAGGCGGCGGTGACGCGGCGGAAGTCGGCACAGCGCAGCGGCGACGCCCGGCGGCCGTGGAGGTGGGCGAGGATGCCGTCGATCTGCTCGGGAGCCTCCGTACCGCGCCCGGCCAGCTCGGCGCGCAGCGCCGTCAGGCGGCGCGTGGCCTCGCGCTTCAGGGCGCGTGGGAGGATGCGCACGTCGAAGTACTCGGGCGACGTGAGCGGCGCCAACGACGGAATCGGATGGATGAAGCGGAACCCGGCATGGAGATATTTCACCAGGTCGGGGAGCCCCAGCAGGTTGTACACCTGCACCGTGGTATTCACCCAGGCAGCGGTGACGTTGAGACGCGCATGCTCGTCGTCGATCACGCGCAGGTTGCGCTCGATCGTCGCCCAACGAGCCGGATGCCGGATGTAGTCGTTCACGGCGCCCACGCCGTCGAGGCTGAGCGCCAGTACCACGCCGCGGAAGTGCGGCCAGCGCTCGAGCATGGCGCGCGGCAGCTTCGTCGCGTTGGTGTTGAACGTGAGCACGATGCGCGACGCGCACCCCTCCTCGATGCAGACGTCGAGCGCGCGCGCCACCTCGGGGATGACGAGCGGCTCGCCCCCGGCGAAGTGCAGGTGGCCCAGCGTGCGGCAATGGCGGCGGAAGTCGTCCCAGAACCCCGGCGTACGAAACCACGCGTAGTGGCGGGTCGCCTCCAGCTCGGCGTCGCTGAACTCGCCCGGCCGGGCGGCGACGAACTCGGGCAGGAGCGGGAGGCTCGCGCGCGGGTGGCACATCCGGCAACGCAGGTTGCAGAGGTTGCCGAAGCGGTAGTCGCGCGACGTGACGCGCACCGGGGCAACGCCGTCGGCCGTGGTCTCGGCGAGGAGGCGCGGGATGTCGGCGGCATGGAGCGCGTTCTCGTGCGTGCGGCGGCTCGGGCTGCCGGCGCGCTCGGCCGCGAGGCAGCGCGCGCAGGCGTCGGGCCACTCGCCGGCGAGCATCGCGCGGCGCACCCGCCGCAGCGAGGCGCAGTTGGCGATCGCGTCCTCGCCGAGGGCGTCGCCGACGCGGATCGGCGTGCCGTCGTCGGTCACGAGGTGGCTGCCGGGCTGGTCCTCGGCGGTGCAGCACAGCTGCACCTCGCCGCCCAGGTTCGTGAAGCGATGGATCCAGGGCAGGACGCAGAACGAGCGCCGCACCGGCGCGTTCAGCTCGGCGAGGAGCGCGTCCGCGTCGGCCATGGGCGGCGACGCTATACGACGGCCTCCGGGCGGTCCATGCGGATCGAGCCCGGCATTCGCGCCCCGCATGCCCCGCGGCTATGGATTCTGAACGGCCCGCCGATCCCGGATGGGCCGGCTCGACGATGACCGACGATCCCCGGCGCTGCGTGCCTCTCGACCGGCTCCCTGCGGGCCGCCGGGCACGCGTCTGCGCGCACGGCCACGAGCGCGTACCGCCGCGTCTGGAGGAGCTGGGCTTCGTGCCGGGGACCGTGGTCGAGGTCGTGCGCCGGGCGCCGCTCGGGGATCCCATCGAGGTCGATCTGCGCGGCTACCGCGTCTGCATCCGTCGCGCCGACGCCGCCACGCTCCGCGCGGCGACCGAGGACGCCCCGTCATGAGCAGCGCGCCCGTCATCGCCCCGGAGCCGCTGCGTCCCCTGCGCATCGCGCTCGTCGGCTCGCCGAACGCCGGCAAGACGACGCTGTTCAACGCCCTCACCGGCTCCCGCGCCCGCGTCGGCAACTATGCCGGCGTCACCGTCGAGCGCCGCGAGGCGCGGCTGCGCGACGCCGCGCGCGACGTCGCGCTGCTCGACCTGCCCGGCACGTACGCGCTGCGCGGCGAGACGCCCGACGAGCGCATCGTCGGCGACGTCCTCGCCGGCACCTATCCGGGCGAAGCCCGCCCCGACGCCGTCCTCGTCGTCGCCGACGCGACCACGCTGCGCCGCGGCCTCTCCGTCGTGCTCGAGGTGCTCGCGCGCCCGATCCCGGCGATGCTCGTCCTCACGATGATCGACGAGGAGCGTGCCCGCGGCGGGCATCTCGAGCCCGAGCGGCTCGCCGCGCGGCTCGGCATCCCGGTCGTCGGCGTCGTCGGGCATCGCGGCGTGGGCATTCCCACCGTACGGCGCATGCTCCAGCATCCCGAGCAGTGGACGCGCAGCACGCGGCCGCCGGCCGTCGCCACGGTCCCCGAGCGCTTCGCGTGGATCGACGCCGTGTGCGCCGAGCTCGGCGTCAGCGACCTCGTCCCCGATACGCGCACCCAGCGCATCGACGACGTACTGCTCCACCCCGTCGGCGGCCTCCTCGTCTTCGCCGTCGTCATGATCCTGCTCTTCCAGAGCGTCTTCACGTGGGCGGTGCCGGCGATGGACGCGATCGACGCGACGTTCACGGGCCTGGGACACGCCGTGCGCGACGCCCTGCCGGCGAGCTGGATCGCGGATCTCGTCGCCGAGGGCGTGCTGGCCGGCGTCGGCTCGGTGCTCGTCTTCCTGCCGCAGCTGCTCATCCTGTTCGTGCTGATCCACCTGCTCCAGGACGTGGGCTACATGGCGCGCGCGGCCTTCGTCGTCGACCGCTTGATGGGCTGGGTCGGCCTCCAGGGCCGCAGCTTCGTGCCGCTCCTCTCCTGCTTCGCCTGCGCGGTGCCCGGCATCATGGCGACGCGCACGATCGCCGAGCCGCGCGACCGCATCGCGACGATCCTGGTCGCGCCGTTCATGACCTGCTCGGCGCGCCTCCCCGTCTACACGCTGCTGATCGCGGCGTTCGTCCCGGCGACGACGGTGTGGGGCCCGATCGGGCTCCAGGGGCTCGTGATGCTCGGGCTCTATCTCCTCGGCGCGACCACGGCGCTGGTGTCGGCGGCGCTGCTCAAATCGACGCTCCTGCGCGGGCGGCCGGCGACGTTCTACATGGAGCTGCCGCCGTACCGCATGCCGACGGCGCGGCTGCTCGGCCATCAGGTCTGGCAGAGTCTGTGGGCGTTCATCCGGCGGGCCGGGACCATCATCTTCGCCGCGTCCGTCGTGCTGTGGGTGCTCATCAACTACCCGAAGGCGCCGCCCGACCCGACGCGCACGCCGGCGGCGCAGGCGCACGCCGACATCGAGGCCAGCGCCGCCGCCCACGTCGGCCGCGCGATCGAGCCCGCCATCGCGCCGCTCGGCTTCGATTGGCGCATCGGCATCGGCCTCGTCGCGAGCCTGGCCGCGCGCGAGGTGATGGTCTCGACGCTGGCGCAGATCTACGCCGGCGGCAACGAGGATTACGACGGCCTTCGCCAGGCGCTGCAGGCAGAGCGCGCACGCGGCGCGCCGGGGGCGTTCGGCGCGCCGACGGCGTACGCCCTGCTCGTCTTCTTCGTCTTCGCCCTGCAATGCACGTCGACGGTGGTGGTCATGGCTCGCGAGACCGGCAGCTGGCGCTGGCCCGCGCTGGCCTTCTCCTACATGCTGGCGCTCGCCTGGACGGCGAGCTTCGTCACCTATCGGATCGCGTCGGCCTTCGCCTGACCCTGTCGATTTCCCCCCGGCCCGTTCGACGAGCTGGCAGCCCGACGCCGGCGGCCTCTGCCTGCACACGATCCTGCTCGACCCGCGCGACCCGGCGCGCCTCTACGTCGCCATCTCCTCGGCCGGCGTGTTCCGCAGCGACGACGGCGGCACCACGTGGCGCCCGATCAACCGCGGCCTCCGCTCCGAAGGCATCCCCGACCCGGACGCCGAGGTCGGCCACTGCGTCCACCGTCTCGCCTTCCACGCGTCGCGCCCCGGCGTGCTCTTCATGCAGAAGCACTGGGACGTCACGCGCAGCGACGACGCCGGCGCGACCTGGCGCGAGGTCAGCGGCAGCCTCCCCAGCGACTTCGGCTTCCCCATCGACGTCCACGCCCACGAGCCGGAGACGATCTACGTCGTCCCGATCACGAGCGACTCGGAGCACGACCCGCCCGAGGGCAGGCTGCGCGTCTATCGCAGCCGCTCCGGCGGCGACGCGTGGGAGCCGCTCACGAACGGCCTCCCGCAGCAGAGCTGCTTCGTGAGCGTCCTGCGCGACGCGATGTCGGTCGACCGCCTCGCCCCCCTGCGGCATCTACTTCGGCACCACGGGCGGCCAGGTCTACGCTTCGCCCGACGGCGGCGACGCCTGGGAGGCCGTCGTCCGCGACCTGCCGGCGGTGCTGTCGGTGGAGGCGCAGACGCTGCCGTGATCCGCGTCGTCCTCCCCGCCCACCTGCGCACGCTGGCGCGCGTCGACGGCGACGTGACGGTCGCGGTGACCGGCCCCGTCACCCAGCGCACGCTGCTGGACGCGCTGGAAGCGGCCTACCCGATGCTGCGGGGAACCATCCGCGACCGGGCGACGCTGCGCCGCCGCCCGTTCGTGCGCTTCTTCGCGTGCGAGGAGGACCTGTCGCACACGGGGATCGACCAGCCGCTGCCGGCGGCGGTGGCGGAGGGCAGGGAGCCGTATCTGGTGGTGGGGGCGATGGCGGGAGGGTGAGGAGCACCCGGCGCCCATGGCGACACGAGAGCCGCGCAGGCCCGCACGGCACTCGCCGCCGGGACATCGCCGCCCTCTCGAGTCACCGCACCGTCACCCCTCCGCCCCGCGCCGGCGCCCCACCACGACGCGCCCGTCCAGGCGCACCGGGAAGCGCCGCGTGCAGACGATGCGTCGCCCCGCCATCGTCACCTGGCCCGCCGCGCGCAGCGCGGACAGGCAGCGGTTCACCTTCGCCCGCGACCCCACCACCATCTCCGCCAGGTCGGCCTGCGACAGCGGCAGGTCGATGAGGACGCCGTCGGGGTGTGGTCTGCCGAAGTCGTGGGCCAGAGCGGCGAGCTCGTGCAGGACGCGCTCCTGGAGGGGCATCGTGAGCTGGAGGCACTTCTCGTAGAGGAGGCGGGAGAGGACGCGCCAGCTGTAGGCCATGAGCTGGAGGGCACGGCCGGGCGGGAGCGTGCTCAGGATCTTGAGGAGCGTGTCCTGGCTCAGGACCGCGACCACGGCGTCGACGTGGGCGATGGCGCCGAACAGGCGCGGGCCCGGCGGGTCGAAGAGCGAGGCGAGGCCGAAGAAGTGGCCGGGGCGGACGAGCTGGACGGCGACGGGGAGGTCGCCGTGGCCCTGGCACATGACGCGGACGGCGCCGGCGACGAGAAAGCTGGCGAGGTCGTGGGCGTCGCCCTGAGCGAAGAGCTGCTGCCCGGCGCGCCAGTACGTGATCTGCGACTGGCGGACGACCTCTTCGATCGCGGGCGGGGTCAGGCCGAGCCGAGGGGCGTTGTGCGCGAGGAGCGCACGCAGCGTCGTCTTGGCCGGCGCTTCGGCTTGCAGGCGAGTTCCGCGTGCCGGGCGGGGCGGCATGCGGCGATGGTCCTAGCAGCTTCGCGCGCCGCGTGCGATGCGACCTCGGTCACGAGCGCATGAACGGTCGGTTTCCCCAGCGGTCTAGATGCACGACCTCGCCGACCGGACGGCGCGTCGTCGGACCGTAGCGGCCGCGCGGCCAGCCGAGCGGCACGACGGCGACGGGCGTCACGTTCCACGGCAGGCCGAGCGCGCGCCGCGCGAGGAAGGTGCTCCACAGCGGCAGCGTGATGAGCGCCGCGCCGAGATTCGCCGCGCGCGCGGCGAGCAGGAGATTCTGCACCGACGGGAAGATCGAGCCGTAGAGGCTCGAGACGGCGATGCGCGGGAACCACGGGATCACGGCCTTCAGGCACGCGACCACGACCACCGGCACCTCCTCGAAGTGATCGGCCTGCCACTGCACGGCACGCAGGATGCCCTGCATCTTCTCGTCGGCGGCGTAGAGCCGCTTGCCGAGGCCGCCGTAGATGGCCCAGGCGCCGCGGTTGTACTTCGCGAGCCGCGCCTTCACGGCAGGGTCCTTCACGACGACGAATTCCCAGTTCTGCGCGTTCGAGCCCGAGGGCGCCTTCAGCGCCAGCTCGACGAGCCGCAGGATCAGCGCGTCGTCCACCGGATCGGGCTTGAGACGCCGGATGGCGCGCTGGGTCGTCATCGCGTCCACCAGCGGCATCGTCAGCGCATCGGGCTCGGACATCACGGGCCTCCCTTCGTTCACCGGGTCCCGGCGTGCGCGGTGAGATACGCGCGCAGCGCCTGCTCGTCCTCGGCCGACAGCCACGGCATCCCGCGCTGCGCGAAGATGCCACGCATGCGCTCGAGCTGATAGTCCCACATGCCGATCGTCATGCTGCCGGGGCTGTGGATGCCGTGACACTGCCCGCAGCGGGTGAGCAGCACCTGGGCGCCGGGCGAGGTCGCGTCGGGGATGCTCGACCCGCCGCCGCCACACCCAGCGAGCACGCCGGCCAGCGCCAGCGCGCCGACGATGCGCCTCAGAACGCCTCCCGGCAGTACGCCACCTGGCCCGGCGCCTCGGCGACGCCGACCTCCAGCGCGACGATGCCGCGCCCGCCGGCGGCCTCGGCGAGCGCGCCCCGCAGCCGCCCGAGGAGATACGCCGCCAGCTCCTCCGCCGAGCTGTGCACGATGGGCAGCAGCGCACAGTCGATGCGGGGGAACTCGAAGCGGTGGCCGTCGTGCGTGGTGAGCGCGACGTGCGTCTCGCCCACCTCGACGCTGAGCGCGTCGCTCTCGAGCGGCACCAGCATGCGCTCGTCCAGTTCCTCGCAGAGCGCCTTCGCGACGCGCTTCACGACGCCGAAGTCGAGCACGTAGCCGTCGGCGCCGAGATCCGCCTCGACCCGCACCGAGACCTGATAGTTGTGACCGTGCAGCGGCTCGCGGAATCCGGGCTGGCAGATGAAGTGCGCCGCGGCGAACTTGAGATAGTCCTTGGCGACGACGACGCTGTAGCGCTGGGGCGAGCCCATCCGCGCCGGTTACAGCGCCGTCGTCGCACGGAGTCAATCAGAACGTCAGCGCCAGCCCCAGCAGCAGCGACAGCGAGTTCGGCGGCGTGTCGGGCGCCGGCGTGCTGTCGTAGTCGTCGACCAGCGACGCCTTCATCGCGATCATCTTCCACACCGGCACCGAGAGCGAGGCGTACGAGCGGATCAGGTAGTCGTTCTGCCAGTCGTCGAGCGCCGGGAGATAGGTGGCGCCGGCGCGGAAGGTCGCGTCGTAGGGCAGCGCGAGCTCGGTCTCGGTGCCGAACACGACCGACGCATAGTCGTTGTGCGTGCCGTCGAAGTAGCGCTCGTAGACCCAGGCGCCGCCGCCGTAGACGGACCAGAACGAGTCCTTCGTCTCGTAGAGCCGATAGCCGAGACCGGCCTCGGGCACGCCGCGGATGGAGAGGCGCTGGATGGCGTCGTACTCGGCCGTGCCGTTGCCGTAGGCGAACCAGTCCTGGGCGAAGTCGTACTCGAAGCGCACCTGGCCCGCGGCGTCGTCGGTGAGCTTCGTGCTGTCCTGCCCCTCCTCCTTCTGCGTGCTGTAGGTGTAGTCGCCGACGACGAGGAAGCGCGTGGGCGCGCGCTTGCGCTCGGCGCGGAAGCCCGCCGCGTACGCCGTCGTGTCGACGCGGGCGCGCGTCAGGCTGAGGCCCGTGCTCGCCTCGGCGCTCCAGTACGGGAGGTCGGCGTGCAATCGGGTCGCGAACGAGTCGGCGATGTCCTGTTCGCTGTAGACCTCGTCGATGCTGGCGGTCGCGATGCGCTCGGTCGTGCCGTCCGCGGTCGTCAGCACGACGGCCCCGTCCTCGACGCCGGTGAGGCGTCCCCTCGTCTCGCCGCCGCCGTGGAAGACCCGGTACGCCCCCTCCGTGTCGAGCCGCTCGACGTCCGCGTACGGAATGCTGAGCGTCCCCTTCCCGTAGACCGTCTCGAACTCGACGTCTTCGCCGGTGAGGGACTTCACCGTTCCCTTCAGCGTATCGCCCTTCACGGTGATCTCGTCGGCATGGGCGACTGCGGGCAGGAGGAGCAGGATCGCTAGCAGGACGGCGAGCATGGCGGTCTCCTTTCGGGCGGCTTCGCTACGCCATCCGGGGCGGCGGGGAAAGACCCCGAAGGGCCCCGCGGCGCGTGCTCGCGTCCGTGCACTTCCGGCGCACCGCGATCCGGCACGCGCTCTCCCCGGCGCCCGCGCGGCTGCGTGCCTGACCCGCCCGGTTGCCGATCGGCAAGAACCGCCGGGCCTCGATCGCGGCGCCGCGGGAGCGCGCGAGCGGCACGCCTTCTGCTGTGGGCTGCCACGATGCGCATCGTCCTCCTCCATGCCCCGCTCTTCCGCGCCCATTGGCGACGCGAGCACGACGTCGTCGCGTGCGGCCCGCACGCCGACTGCGACCGGCCGCTGCCGCTGGCGCCGATCCGGCTCGGCGACCTGCTCGCCGACCTGCCCTGGACGCCCGACCTGCTGGTCGTCGCCGACGACGGCCAGCCGCTCACCGTCCTGGGGCTCGAGGAGGCGCCCTGCCCCGTCGCCCTCGTCGCGGTCGCGACGCACCAGCACGAGCACTGGCAGGCGCCGCTCGGCGCGGCCTGCGAGGCGGTGTTCGTCGCGCAGCAGGACAGCCTCGCCACCTTCGCGGACGCCGGTGCCGGACACGCAACCTGGCTCCCCTGCTGGGCGCCCGACACGCTGCCGGCGCCGACGCTGGTGCGCGCGCTCGACGCCACCTTCGTCGGCACGCTCGACGCCGCGACCCACCCGACCCGGGCGCCGTTCCTCGCCGCGGTCGCCGAACGGGTGCCGCTCGTCGTCGGCGGCGGCGAGCGCCTCGCGGGCTACGCCGCCAGCCGCACCGTGCTGAACCATACCGAGAGCCAGGCGCTTAACTTCCGCGTCTTCGAGGCGATGGCGTGCGGCGCGGCCCTCGTCACCGAGCGGGCAGCCAACGGGCTCGGCGACCTGTTCACCGACGGCACCCACTGCCTCACCTATCCGCCGGGCGGCGTCGCGAGTGCGGTCGCCGCGATCCGCGGGCTCCTCGCCGACGATCGCCGGCGCCTCCGCCTGGCCGACGCCGGCCGCGCCGCGGTCCTGGCTGCGCATTGCGCGCGACACCGCGCCGCCACGGTGCTCGACGGCGCGTCCGCCGCCGCCCCTCGGGGCGATCGCCACACCACGCTCGCCCGCGCCTGGTGCCAGCTCGCCGAGAGCGTGCGTCCCGGAGCCGAGACCGTTCCCGCCCTCCGCGTCCTCGAGCGCGCGTATCTCGCCGAGGCCGAGCGCCTCGCGCAGACGGCGTACGTGCGCGAGCCGGACCGCAGCGGCATCCTCGGCGCGGTCGCGCTCGCGCGCGGCGAGATCGTGCGCGCGGTCGAGCGGCTCGAGTGGGCGGCGCACAACGGCGGCGCGCCGGTGGACCACGTCGCGTGCATCGAGGCGCTCGTCCACGCCGGCGAGCTGTCGCGCGCCGTACGGACCGCCGACGCGCTCTGGTTCCGGCACCCCGACGCCGACGTCCCCGCGCCCCTGCGCGCCGCCATGCTGGCCCTGGCTCAGGCGACCGGAGCAGGCCCGGGCCAGGCCTGAGCGCCGCCGGACTTATTTGTCAGACGTCCAGTAACTGTGTAGCCCCTTCGCCATGGGCCCCCGGGGCACGGCGACATGACCGGCGACGGCGCGAGCCGCACCGCGCTGGTGGCCGCGCTCATGCGCGCCGTGCACCGGCGCACGGCACGGCCGCCGCTCGTCGACGACCCCTGGGCCGCACGGCTCGTGTCGGCCGAGGAGCAGGCCGAGCTCGCGCGCCGCATCCTCGACGCCGCCACCCCGGACGTCCACGCCCGGCTCGCGGCCCTCGACGACGTCGACGCGATCCTCGACGCCACCCTGCCGCGCCACCCGACCTACGGCGGCGTCGTCCTGCGCTCGCGCGTCGCCGAGGACGCGCTCGCCGACGCCGTCGCTCGCGGCGCCGGACAGTACGTCCTCGTCGGCGCCGGCTTCGACAGCTTCTGCGTGCGCCAGCCCGGGTTCGCGCGCGGGCTGGCCATCTTCGAGATCGATCATCCCGCGACCCAGGCGGCGAAACGCGAGCGTCTCGCCGCCTGCGACGCCGACGTGCCGGCGAACGTGCGCTTCGTCGCCGCCGACCTCGCCCGCGAGCCGCTCGCCGCCGTGCTCGGCCGCTGCGGCTTCTCGGCGACGGTGCCGGCGTTCTTCTCCTGGCTCGGCGTCACGATCTACCTCCCGCGCGACGCCAACCTCGCCACGCTCCGCGGCGTCGCGACCGCGGCGGCGGGCGGCAGCGAGCTCGTCTTCACCTACACCGACCAGCGCGTGCTCGACGCCCGGCCGCCGGCGCTCGAGGCGCAGCGCGCGCGCCTGGCGGCGGCGGGCGAGCCCTGGGTCTCCGGCTTCGACCCGACGACGCTCGCGCGCGAGCTGGCGGCGGTGGGCCTCTTCTTGGTCGAGGACCTCGGCCCCCGCGAGCTGGCGGCGCGGTGGTGCGCCGGGCGCAGTGACGGGCTCACGCCGGGACGCATCGGCCACGTGGCGCGGGCACGCGTCCCGCGCTGAGCCTCACGCCCCCGGCCACAGCTGCCGCAGCAGGAGCCGGGCGAAGTCGCGGCGGCGCAGCGTCGGCCGGCGTGCGAAGACGTCGTAGTCGACCGCCGCGATGCGATCGAGGATCGCCAGGCCGCCGTGCGCGAACAGGCGCACCTCGCGGCGGAGACGGCCGTCGACCATGCGCGCCAGCGCGAGGCCGCGCGCGAACAGGTCCCGGGTGCGTGCGATCTCGAACCCGAGCAGGGCGCGGAACGGCGGCGTCGCGGCGCGCGCGGCCAGCGCCTCGCGGCTGCCCGGGAAGCGGTCGAGGTCCTCCTGCGGCAGATAGATGCGATCGCGGTCGAGATCGCCGGCGACGTCCTGCCAGAAGTTGGTGAGCTGGAGCGCCGTGCAGACGTCGTCGGACCGCGCCTGGCGCTCGGCGTCACGGTGGCCGAAGAGGCCGAGGACGATGCGCCCCACCGGGTTCGCCGAGCAGCGCGCGTACTCGAGGACGTCGGCGAACGTCGCCAGCGTGCGCGTCTCGCCGGCGGCGTCACGCCGGAAGGCGGTGAGGAGGTCGCGGAACGGCTGCACCGGCAGCTGGTGCGCGGCGATGGTGTGACCGAGCGCCAGGAAGACGGCCTCGCGTACGGCATCGGGGTCGGCGGCGCACGCGAGCAGCCGCTCCTCGAGCCCGTCCAGCTCCGCCAGCCGGTCCGCGACGGGCCGCTGCGGCTCCTCGTCGGCCACGTCGTCGCCCATGCGCGCGAAGGCGTAGACCGCGGCGAGGTCACGGCGCAGCCGGCGCGGCAGCAGCAGCGAGCCGACGGGGAAGTTCTCGTAGTGCGCGCGGGCCAGCCGGGCGCACGCGGCGTAGGCCGCGTCGACCTCCGGCGCGACGCTCATGGCACGCGATGATAGCGGCGGCGGCCGTCGGCGACGGTGAGCGTCACGGCTCCCGTGAAGCCGGGCGGCACCGCGCCGCCCCGGCCGGCGTCGCGGACGAACGCCTCGTAGCCGGCGACGTCGAGCAGCACCCGCGCGCGCAGCGCGGCGTCGAGGCCGAGCGCCGAGACGTCGCCGACGCGCGCCGGCACGAGCCCGGTCGCCAGCTCGGCCGTGCCCCCGTCGACCGCGGCGAGCCCGATGCGACGGCCCCCCAGCCGGCGCCCCTGCTGCTCGAGGAGCCCGGCCACCGCGAGGAGCAGCTGCGCCGCGCCGGCGTTCCCGACGCGCGCCGCCGTCGCCAGCGTCGGCTCGACCTGCTCGGCGACCGCGCTCGCGGCGGCCGCGTCGCAACGCGGACCGACGTCGGCCCAGCGCCGCGCGTTGTCCTGCCAGTCGGTCGCCACGAGGTGCGCGTGCGCGCGGCGCACCGCCGCCGGCGTCGGCAGGTCCCAGCAGACCTGCGCGAGCCGATCGGTGACGACCTCGTCGCCCGCCGGCTCGGGCCGCTCGGCGGGCCGGTAGGCACGCAGCGCGCCGGCGAGGGCGTCGTCGGCCGCGCCGGCCGTGCAGGTGCCGGCTCTCGCCGAGCTGGAGCGCGAGCGGGTCCGGCCCGATCAGCGCCGCGACGCCGGCCGCGCCCCGGAGCGGCTCGTCGGCGCCGGCTGCGGCGGCACCACGTCCGCGGCGACGACGAGCGCGCGCCGCCGGAACGCACGCGCCGCCCGCACCCACTGGCCGCGAAGGAGCGCCGCGAGCACCGCCCGCCCGCGCCCCCCGCACGTCGACCAGCCCGCGCGCGCGCGCGTCGAGCCCGGCGATCGCTAGCGACGCCGCGACCGGCACGGCGACGGACGCGCCGGTCACGGCGACGACGAGGCCGACGTCGGGCGCGTCGAGCCGCTCGACCTGGCCGAGGCGCAGCAGCGCGGTCGCCGCGAGCGTGACCACGTCCTCGCACGGCGCCGGCACCGCGACGGTCTCGAGCCCGAGGGCCGCGGTCCACGCCGCCGCCGGCACGCCGCGCGCCGTCGCCAGCGTCGCGACGTCGAGCGCGTGGCCGGGCACGTAGACCGCCAGGCGCGCGATGCCGGCGCTCACGCCGTCTCCGTCGCCGCCCGGAAGCGCCCGAGCGCACGCAGGGCGTAGGAGAGCGGATTCAGCTCGAAGCGCAGATAGCTCCGCCGCGGCACGCCGGTGCCGGTGTACGGCGTCTCGGTGAAGCCGCCGTCGTCGCCCTGCGCGGCGACGAGCCACGCGACACCGCGCTGGATCGCAGGATGCCGCGGCGACTCGACGGCGAGGAGACCCTGCAGCGCCCAGGCGGTCTGCGTCGGCGTCCCCTCGCCGATGCCGCACCGCGAAGGATCGTCGTACGACGCGACCGACTCGCCCCAGCTGCCGTCCGCGTTCTGGTGCGCTTCGAGCCACGCGGCCGCGCGCCGCACGTACGGGGCCTGCGGCTCCTCGCCGACGGCGGCGAGCCCGACCAGCGCCCGCGCCGTGCCGCACACGGCGTTGACGCCCCAGCGGCCGTTCCAGCTGCCGTCCGGCTGCTGCGTCGTGCGCAGGAACTCGAGCGCGCGCCGCACGCGGCCGAAGTCGGCGCCGAAGCCGATGCGGCCGAGCAGCTCGAGCACGTGACCGGTCGAGTCGGCGCTGGCGGCGTCGACCACGCCCTCCATGTCGGGGAAGGGCACGGCGTCGAGCACGGGCGCCTCGGCGACGGTGTCGAACGCCGCCCAGCCGCCCGAGCGGCTCTGCAGGCCGCTCACCCAGTGCACGCCGCGGGCGAGCGCACGGCGGCCGGCGGGCGCCGTCGCCAGCGGCAGATCGACGAGCCCGAGCGCGGCGACCGCGGAGACGTCGACGTTCGGGTAGTGGTCGTTCGCGAGCTCGAAGGGCCAGCCGCCCGGATCGAGGTCGGGCCGGCGCACCGCCCAGTCGCCGGGGCGGAAGATCTGCGCGGCGCAGAGCCACTCGCCGGCGCGGGCGAGCGCCGGATGCTCCGGCGGCGTACCGGCGTCGAGCAACGCGCGCAGCGCGAGCGCGGTGTCCCACGTCGGCGCCAGACACGGCTGGCAGACGAGCCGATCGCCGCGCTGGACGAGGAGATCGTCGATGCCCTGCATGCCGCGCACCATGACCGGGTGGTCCTTGGCGAAGCCGACGGCATGCAGCGCCAGCACCGCGTGCACCATCGCCGGCTGGATGCCCCCCCACTGCCCGGTCGAGTCCTGATGGCGCAGAATCCACTCGATCGCGCGCGCGACCGCGCGCCGCCGCAGGGGCTTCCAGCGCACGCGCCCGAGCGCCTCGAGCGAGCGGTCGAGCGCGAGGAAGAAGTTGCGCTTGCTGAGGAGCGACGGCGAACGCGGCATGCGCAGATCGCCGGGCGTCGGCGGCCGCAGCCACAGCTCGTCGACACGCTCGTCGGGATTGAGGCGTACCTCGGGCCGCTGGAGCACGAGCAGCGAGAACGGCACCAGCATCGCGCGCGACCACGCCGAGAACGCGTAGATCGACAGCGGCGCCCACGGCGGCAGGAGGATCATCTCGACCGGCAGCGCCGGCACCGCCCACCACGGACACTGCCCGAAGCTCGCGAGCCAGAAGCGGGTGTGTACGCCGGTGCGCGCGAGCCCGCCCTGCGCGCGGATGAACTCGCGCGCGCGACCGAGCGCCGCGGCGTCGGCCGGCGTGCCGGCGAGCTTCAGCGCGAGATACGCCTCGACCGAGGTCGAGAGGTGGCCCGGCAGGCCGGGCGCCAGCGTCCAGCCGCCGTCGTCGCCCTGGAGCGCGAGCAGGCGCTCGGCCATGCACCGGTCGGCGTCGGCACGGTCGCGGCCGAGGAGGCGG
The DNA here is from genome assembly GCA_026129405.1 of bacterium. Classification (NCBI taxonomy): domain Bacteria; species bacterium. Next base: position 303,850 of record JAHCID010000004.1, on the reverse strand, counting down.
TTCACGAAGACGTACTCGGCCTCGAGGTTCGGCGCGGCTTCGACGGCGCCCTGCCAGTGCCCGCGCGACTGCTGGAGCGCGAGCAGCCGCTCCTTCGCGCGCGCGATCGCGACCTCGACACGGGAGCGCAGCCCGGCGTCGTGCTGTGCCTCGTGGACCGTCATGCCGCCACCTCCTGTGCCCTGCCGACGCGGAGCGCGAGCGCCTGCACGCCGGTGGCGTCGGCGAGCCGCGCGGCGAGCGTCTCGGGATCGGTCGCCAGCGCGATGATCGCGCCGCCCGCGCCGCCGCCGGTCAGCTTGGCGCCGAGCGCGCCGAGGCGGCGCGCCGTCGCGACCAGCGTGCCGATCTCGTCGCTCGAGACGCCGAGCCGCTCGAGCAGCGTCTGGTTCTCGTCGAAGGCGGCGCCGAGGCCCGTGAGGTCGCCGCGCAGCAACGCCTCGGCGCCGCGCGCGACCACGGCCGCGACGGCGTCGAAGAGCGCCTCGTAGGTCGCGGGCTCGGCGTCCCAGCGCGCGCGCAGCCCGCCGACCGCGGCACCGGTGTCGCGCGGGCAGGCGCCGAAGGCGACGACGAGCGGCAATGGCGCGGGCGGCGCGAGCGGCGTCACGACGGGCGGCTCGCCGCGCACGAAGCCGAAGCAGCGCCCGAGCGCCGCGGCGGCGGGATCGATGCCCGACGGCGTGCCGTGGAAGACGCCCTCGAGCCGCCGGCCGAGCGCCAGCTCCTCGTCGGTCGAGAGCGTGCGTCCCGCCGCGGCCGCACAGGCGCGCAGCGTCGCGACGGCGAGCGCGGCCGAGCTGCCGAGCCCGCGCCCCGGCGGCAGCTCCGAACGCACGCGGACGACGACGCGCGCCGGATCGAGCCCCGTCGCCGCACAGGCGGCGCGCACGAGGTCGGCGCCGCGCGGATCGCCGTCGTGCTCGCTCGCGAGCGCCGGCCCGTCGCCCGCCGAGACCTCCGCCTCGAGCCCGAGGGGGAGGCCGGTCGCGATGGCCGGGCGGCCGTACACGACGACGTGCTCTCCGAGGAGGATGACCTTCCCGCCGGCGCGGCCGCGAGCCGGCGTCCGCATCAGGTGCCCTGCAGGCTTCGCAGGAGCGCGCGGGCGCGGTCGATCTTCACCTCGCCGGCGGCGATGAGGCGCTGGCGCAGCAGCTCGGCCTCTTCGCCGCGCGCGCCGGCGGCGTGCGACACCGCCCGCGCGTGCAGCGCCATGTGACCCTTCTGGATGCCCTCGGTGGCGAGCGCACGCATGGCGGCCATGTTCGACGCCAGCCCGACCGCGGCCATGACGCCCGCCAGCTCGCGCGCCGAGGTGACGCCGAGCACGCGCAGCGCGAGCCGCACGCGCGGGTGCGACTCGACCGCGGGGCCGACGATCGACACCGCCATCGGCAGCTCGATCGCACCTTCGAGGTGGGCCTCGGCGATGCGCCAGGTGGAGAGCGAGCGGTAGCGGCCGTCGCGCGAGGCGTAGGCGTGCGCGCCGGCCTCGATGCCGCGCCAGTCGTTGCCGGTGGCGACGGCGACCGCGTCGACGCCGTTCATGATGCCCTTGTTGTGGGTGGCGGCGCGGTACGGGTCGGCCCAGGCGAACTCGTACGCGTAGAGCATCCGCTCGGCGACCTCCTCGCCGGGCATGCCGTCGCGGCCGAGCGCCGCGACCGGGATGCGCACGCGCGCGCGGGCACGGCGGCGGTCGGCCAGGTTCGAGAGGATCTTGAGGCAGGCGGCGCCGCCGGTGATGTCCTCGACCATCGGGGCGATGCCCTCGACGAGCGAGTTGACGGCGTTGGCGCCCATCGCGTCGCCGGTATCGACGATCACGTGGACGATGAGCATGGTCTCGCCGCGCGGCGTCTCGACGAGATGGGTCTCGATGTCGCGCGGGCCGGCGCCGCGCCGGCACAGGCCGGGCGTCAGCTCCTCGGCGCGGGCCAGCAGCTCGCGCTTGGCCTCGGCGATGCGCTCGACGGCGTCGGCGGGATCGGGGACCTGGACCAGCTGGATCTGGCCGATCATTGCGCCCGGGTCCGCCTCGGCGGTGAAGCCGCCGCCGGCGCGAGCGACGAGCGCGGCGTTGGACGCCGCGGCGATGACCGACGGCTCCTCGACCACCATCGGGATCAGGTGGTCGCGGCCGTTCACCTGGAAGTTGAGCCCGACGCCGAACGGAAGGGCGAAGGTCCCGACGGCGTTCTCCACCATGATGTCGGCGACGTCGAGCGGCAGCGCGTCGGCGGCCGTGAGCGTGGCGACCTCGACCTCGTCGAGCCCGAGAGCCTCGGCGAGCCGTCGCTGCCGCTCGGGAACGCTCATGCGGTAGAACGCTGGGATACGAGAGCTGGTCATGCCCCTCCTCCGGATGGGACCCAATCGCGCAGCCGGCTGCCGAGCACAAGGGGCGCACGGCCGAGCGCGTCGAGATCCGGCGAGCCGGTCAGCACCATCGCGGTGCGAAGCCCGGTGACGAGTCGATCGATGTAGTGGCGGGCGCCGTCGAGGCCGCCCGCGCGGTAGGCCCGGAACACGGGCAGCGCCACGCCGGCGACGCGGGCGCCGAGCGCGATCGCCTTGGCGACGTCGAGCCCGCTGCGGATGCCGCCGCTGGCGATCACCTCGAGCCCGCGGCCGCGCACGCCGGCGAGCGCCGCGGCGGTCGGGATGCCCCAGTCGGCGAACTCCTGACCGAGGGCCGCCCCCGCGGGGTCGGCGCGCAGGGCCTCGACCTTCACCCACGAGGTGCCGCCCGCGCCCGAGACGTCGATGGTGCGCACGCCGGCCTCCGCGAGCCGCGCCGCCACCCGCGGCGCGATGCCGCAGCCGGTCTCCTTCACGACCACCGGCAGCGGCAGCTCGCGGACGACGCGGCGGATGGTGTCGAGGCCGCCGCGGAAGTCGCGGTCGCCGCCGGGCTGGATCATCTCCTGCGCCGGGTTCAGATGGATGCAGAGCGCGTCGGCGTCGACGGCGCGCACGAGGCCTTCGATCTCGGCGGTGGCCATCGACGCCGCCTGCACCGAGCCGAGGTTCGCGAAGACGAGCGCAGTCGGCGCGTGGTCGCGCACGCGGAAGGTGTCGGCGAGGTCGGGCTGCACGTGCATCGCCCGCTGCGAGCCGACGCCGAAGCCGATGCCGTGCTCCTCGGCCACCTGCGCGAGGTCGCGGTTCACGACGGCCGCCTCGGCCGTACCGCCGGTCATGCCGGTGATGAGGAGCGGCGCGCGCAGCGGCCGGCCGACGAGCGTGGTCGCCACGTCGAGCGCGTCGACGGCCAGCTCCGGGAGGGCGTCGTGGACGAGCTCGACCTCCTCGAAGAGCGTCGTCTTGCCCACGTGCTCGACGGGGCCGTCGGCGCAGAGGTCGAGGTGCGAGCGCTTGCGCTCGCTGATCGGCTCAGCCAACGGCCGCCCCCGCGGGCGCAATGGCGACGTCGAGCGGCAGGATGCCGGCGTCTTCCCAGGCCGCACGCACGGCCGCCGCCTGCCGTTCGGAGGTGGCGAAGGCGATGCCGCAGTCGCCGCCGCCGGCGCCGGACGGCTTGGCCGCGGCGCCGGCCCGGTTGGCGGTGCGCACCAGGGTGGCGAGCGCCGGCGTCACGATGGGTAGATCGAGGGACGCGCCGAGCTGGGTCAACAGCGCCGCCGAGCGGTCGACCGTGTCGAGCAGCGTGTCGCGATCGCCGCGCTCGGCGGCCTCGGCAGCGCGGACGGCGACCTTCGCGAGCTCGGCCAGCGCCGCCGGCGGCTCGGCGGCCGAGAAGCGTGCGAGCAGCGGCGGTGTGTGCGCCGACGTCCCCGTCCAGCCGGCGACGAGGTGCAGGCCCGCGGGCAGGCGGCGGGCGTGG